>CAZAJB010000013.1:0-43811 GCA_964485345.1 uncultured Clostridiaceae bacterium | reverse complement strand
CCAAACTGATAGGCTGCTTCTGCTAGAACATAACGATTCTTATATGGTGCGAGGTCGCCTTTCACCAGTTTACCTACAACAACTTTGTTCACAGGTGTTGTGGAAGTAACTTCGACACGGTAGTTGCTAAGCTTATCTGCTAGGGTACCTGCAGTAATGCCGTATCCAAGAATAGCTTTTACATCTGTTGTGTCGGAAGCCTTGATGTTAAGGTTAAGGGTGCCGCTCTGTGTAAAGACATAATCCTTATCGGCGTCTTTTGCAGGTGGTTTGTACTCACCCTTGAGTGTCAGCTCACCAGAAAGATATGGACGTCCTTCAAGCTTCGTAACAGAAGTCTGTAAGCCTGCTACATCTTCTTTCAAGCCTGTTACGTCATCTTTCAATACTGCTACTTCTGTGTCGAGCTCATCAACCCATTCAACTAGGCCAACGATGAGATCTCTGTTCTCTTGAACTGTGCGCTCTACGCCTTCAACTTGCTTGCGGATCAGAGCTTCAGCAATGAACTCAACGTCTTGCCTTGTTAGTTCAGGAGTGGTGGATACAACTCTCTCCACGATGGTTGTTTCTTTAACGCCACTCGCTACATTCAAAAGACCTTCTTGAACTTTAGCGGCAATTAAAGCTTCGATTTCATCCATGGAAGGTTGCTCAACTTCAACTTCGACACCATGTTGTGCTTCGAGTTGGCTCATGTCATAGCGAAGGCCGTCAACTAAGCCAAGCATTCTAGCTTCAAGATAAGCCATGTCGCCTTCAATTGCATCGAGTGCGATTTCATTGGCACGAATGCGAGCAAGTGCTTGCTCATCAATACGCTGCTCAATGATCTTTGTCTCAATGGCTTCTACCACTGGTTTGTCAGCGGCAGCCATTTGAGCTTCGATCTCTGCCATGAGTTCGGCTTTGATCTTGTCAAGCTCTGGCAACAGATTGTTGTTGTCGATTTGACTCTCGAGACGATTCAATGCTCTGGCAAACACCATTGCGGCTTCGTAACGAGTCATCATTCTAGCACCACCATAGGTGCCATCAGGATATCCTTCGATTAAACCAGCAGCGGCCAATTCTGCAACAGAATCATAAGCCCAGTGATCTGCAGGTACATCTGCAAATGGGCTGGCCAAAGCTGTGGTTGCTGCACTAGCCATCAAAACGAGGACTAGTACTAGGGCAAGTCTTTTCTTCATGTTCATTTCCCCCTTGGTTTAGGTTGGTTTTTTGTTATCTCTTTCATTTGTATGTTGATGAAAACTCCCTTGTTACCCATTCTCTGAGTCTCCTTGTTCCCTCAGTTTCAAGCAAAACAAGAGTGTGTTCACCCTTCAGTATCTTCAGTTGGCGGAAACCGCGGGCACCTCCTTTCTCACCGTCCTAACTTGTAAGACACTGAAATTGATACCGTATTTGAGGATCCTTCTCCATAGGACATCCAATTCCTGCTCAGAATTGATTTTTCTAGAAAAATTTCCTCTGGAAGAATACATCTTCCAATATAGTCTAGCACAGAACAAGGATGATTGCGATACAAATTTCCATAACCAGAGCAATATTCCTGCTACCCTAAGATTAGCATTTGCTGGAACTTCACCGGACAATCTCTAGGTAGACATCCACCGGAGTTTCTGAGCGCCAAGTGTCTTTGGCAGCGACGATGCGAACCTCAACAGGCTCTTCAATCGCTTTCGAGGCAAAGATGACATTGCGAAAATCATCACCTGGCAGCAAAATGGCACCACTGCGATCACGGCTCACAGCCATGCCTGCATTCAAAGCGACTCCATTGGCTTCGCTTAGAAGACTCTGCAAAATGACGAAGTCGATATCGACTCCACTGGCAGGATCCCACATCGTTGAAGCCAGCACTGTATCTTGAGAAAAAACCATTTGATCCGGATAGGTTTCCAAGTAAACTACAACAGGTACACCAGGAATGCTATTCCCCTGGCTGACAGCCCGCACGATAACATCTCCCGGGGCCAACAGCACATCTTCCACCACAAAATCCAGCACTCCGGGCTGCAGAAAAATCGCTCGATACGTGTCGGACTCAGCAGCTCTAGCGCTGCGCCTGTAAGCCGCATTATCTACGTCTCCCAGGAAAGACTCTAAGCGAGCGCGTACGCCTTCGCGCCCTAGGTTCTTATTGACCACCGTCGTTAGGAATACCTCACTGGCATTAAAGGCGATGTCTCCCATGCGCATTTGCCCAAAGGCAGTCTCCACCACACCATAGAGTTCTAGGAGTTGATCCGCTTCTGTCCTCAGCAAGACGACTTCGTCTTCCAAAAGTGTAGCCTGCCTTCTCAGGGCAACCACACTCTCTTCAGCCTCCTCCAGGTCACTGATGGTCTGCTTATAACTCTCTTCGGCCTCCTGCAACTCGAGTTGGGCTTCGTCCCTTTGTCCCCGCATCAGAAAGTAATCCCGCTGCAGGCCCTGGAGTTCATCTTGAATCTCCTTCATATTAAAAAGCGCAGTACGCACGTCTTGCGAAGCAATGGACAAGAGGCCAATACTTGCCGCCGAGATCAAAACCCCTGTGACTATGGTCACCAAAATGCTTGTATGTTTCGGGCGCAGGCCAAATAACGTCAGCTTTTTTCGCCCAATTTTCATGCCTAAGCGATCGCCGATATAGGCGATGGCACCACCGACGATAACCAAGGTAAAAATGAGGATTATACCATACATGGCCTGCACACCTTCTCCCTACAACGTAAAATTCTCGCCCAGATAATACTCTCTTGCTAGTGAATTGGCGGCGAGTTCCTCTGTGGATCCAAAGACCAAGACCTCTCCCAAATGCATGATGTACGCCCGATCCGTAATGCGAAGAGTTTCTCTGACATTATGATCTGTAATAATAATCCCCAAGTTGCGGGAACGTAGCCGAGCTACAATGCTCTGAATCTCTCCTACGGCAATGGGGTCCACTCCTGCGAAGGGTTCATCAAGGAACAAGAAAGAAGGGTCCAAAGCTAGTGCCCTGGCGATCTCCGTGCGGCGCCGTTCACCACCTGAAAGCTGGTGACCATTTTGCTGCCGCACCTTGCCAAGACTAAACTCTTCAATCAGGCCCATCAAGACATCTTCCTTCTCCGCCTTTGACAAACCGGTGCGCAACTGCAAGACTGCTCGCAAGTTCTCTTCCACTGTCATCTTTCGAAACACAGAAGGTTCTTGCGGCAAGTAGCCCAGGCCCAAACGGGTCCGTTGATACATCGGTAATCCGGTAATGTCCTGGCCATCGAGGAAGATACTGCCGCTATTTGGCTTACCAAGACCCACAATCAAGCCGAATGTGGTGGTCTTGCCTGCACCATTTGGACCTAGAAGCCCAACAATCTCTCCCCGGCGAGCTTCAAAGTCCACATTCTTGACGACTGTGCGTTTACCATAGATTTTTACGAGTTGCT
This sequence comes from uncultured Clostridiaceae bacterium, assembly GCA_964485345.1. Lineage (GTDB taxonomy): Bacteria > Bacillota > Limnochordia > Darwinibacteriales > Darwinibacteriaceae > UBA5420. Next base: position 40,389 of record CAZAJB010000013.1, on the reverse strand, counting down.
TAGCTACTAGTTCTTTCATCATCACCACACCCAGCCATTTTCGCTACCAGATCCGCAGTCCGGCTCACCGAACCTGGATCTCCCAACTCATACTCCAGATTGGCGAACTCGGCCAACATGTCTTGCCTGGCCTTTTCATCGTACAGCAATAGCTCTACAGTTTCTGCCATTCTACTAGGGGAAAAATCCCCTTGAATGAACTCCGGTATTACAGTCTTTCGCAAGATATTATTCGTTATGGTCATCGTCGGTTTTCGATCCAGTAATTTATCTACATAATATGTGCTATGGGGAACCCGATAGACTGCCACAGAGGGTATACCCAAAAGAGAAGCCTCCAACGAACCTGTGCCAATGGAAGTAACAGCCAGGTCCGCCGCTCGCAACACGCCATAGGTATCTCTCTCTAGACGCACGCTCTTTGCAGGGCATCTCTTCACGATGTCATCAACGAGTGAACTGCGAATCGTCGGTGCCAGCGAGACAATGATTTGCACGTCTTCATGCCGCTGGACAACGATATCAAGTGCCTTCAGAATGTTGGGAAGCGCACTTCTTACTTCGATCTCGCGGGCACCGGGCAAAGCTGCGACTACCTTCGTTTGTGCTGACTCGATGCCCAGTTTCGCCCTTGCCTCCAGAGGCGTAGATGAAAAGTCTGTTAGATCCATGAGCGGATGGCCGACAAATTCATAATCAATGCCCGCCTCCACGCACTGGGCTGTCTCGAACCGGCTAATGCTCGCAACCTTATTTACAACTCTAGGGAAATGGTTCGCCCTCACGCTACCTAAGCCGCGACTCAGCGGTGTGTAATAATACAAAACCGGAATTCCTTTGGCCCGGGCAATCTCCAGTAATCTGTAGCCAAAGATGGGCAAGCCAATCTGTAGAACCAAGTCTGGCTGCTCCTTCTCCATAGCACCGGCCACCAGCTTAAGCATGCGTTTGATCACGGGAGATCCTCGCATCGACTGCAGTATTCCAAGACTAACCTGTTCCGAGATATCATAAAGCAGGCGTACCCCAGTATCGTTCATCAGGGGCCCACCTACTCCAAAAAGCGTTGCTTGGGGGTATTTCGCCAGCACTTGACGTGCTAGCGCCGAACCAAAGCGATCACTTGTATTGTCTCCACCAAGAATCATGATCTTCATGACCTAGTCCTCCCTAGATAGAAGGGCAAAGGTCAGTCTGCCTTGAGCGACCACTTTTTCGTCGACTCTCGCCTCGGCCTCGATCTTGGTGATTCCAGCCCGGACCGCCTTCACTGTAGCGGTAATCACCAACTGATCGCCGGGTTTAACCACTTCGCGAAATCGAACCTTCTCTATCGCAGCTAACAGGGGAAGTGTACTGCTATCCGATGCTCCCCCAACAGCCAAACCTCCGGCTTGGGCCATGGCCTCCACGATCATTACCCCAGGCATCACAGGCGTCTGGGGATAATGGCCCTGGAAAAAAGGCTCGTTGATTGTCACATTCTTTAGAGCCACAACCCGCCTACCTTCTTCTCGTTCTAGGACCCGATCAACCATCAAGAACGGATAGCGGTGGGGTAAAAGCGCCCGAATCTGATCAATGGAAAGCATGCCATTCACTCCTTCTGCCAAGAATCCATTATATCGCGTATAGAGTTTTCGGCACCGAGTGCTCATTTCCTCCTTTCCGAGCCCAAAGGCTTGTTCAGTGAGCCAGGAGTTTTTTGTATAGCCTAGCTATTTCCGAGCGAGGTTTGTCGAAGACTTCATGCGGCCCGCCCTCCTCCACCACCTGACCTTGATCCATAAAAACGATGCGATCCGCCACTCTACGGGCAAAGGACACCTCATGCGTGACGATGACCATGGTTGTAGCCGTTGTCTTCACAAGCTCCTCCATGACCTCCAAAACCTCTCCCACTAAGATGGGATCCAGTGATGCTGTAGGCTCGTCCCAGAGCATAATTTCTGGATTGGTTACCAAAGCACGGGCAATGCCCACCCTTTGCTGCTGCCCCCCGCTTAACTCATGGGGCCTGCGAGCTTCGGTACTGCCCAGGCCCACCTTGTCCAGGACCGCGCGACCCCTTTGGCGAGCCTCTTCCCGGTCCATACCGCCAAGAACCAGATGAAAAATAACATTGTCCAGCACAGTCAAGCGCCCTATGAGGTTAAACTGTTGAAACACAAAGCCTACATTGCGCCGAAGATCCTGTAGCTCTTTTCCTTCTAGCTTCAGTACATCTTGCCCGCCCAGGAGAATCGTCCCCTGATCTGGCTCTGTGAGTCGATTAACGCAGCGAATTAGCGTGGACTTGCCGCAGCCTGAAGGGCCCATGATCACAACGGTCTCACCCTTGCTCACCTTCAAATCTACGCCACCTAAGGCCACCAGTTTGCCAAAGGATTTGTGCAAACCCTTAATCTCCAGCATCCTTATCACATCCCTCTAAAACTGCTGTTTGAATCGATTGAGCAGATTGAGCAATCCTGGACGGCTTGAGGGAATCACCACTTCCCGCATGATTTGCACATTCGAAAGACCCAAGCACTGTCCGGCCATGAGTTCCATGCTGTTCACAGGGCTGAACCGGTCTGCAAGAAGAGTGATGATGACCCCCAGCGAAAAACCTAGCAAACTCACAAAAGGCCAGCTCAAAAAGGGAATGCCCGATCGGGACAAATAGTATACACTCACTAGGATCACGCTGCCGAGGGTGCCTCCGAGCAGCGACAGGGGATTGATCCGGCGCATGCCGCCTCTTTTTCTCGAGGCCGCGCTAGTGCGGATGTACTTGAGCGTGCTAAAGACGGTAGCATGATCTAGAACCAACACAATGGCAGTGTAGACGATAGCAAGAAGGCCCGCCACAATTCCCCGTACCTCCTTGAGAATCCGGAACACCTCGCCCCTCGCATCGGGAGACACCATCCCCACCGATGTTGAATAGGTGTTCAGATAGGGGTTCTGTAGCTCGTTTTGGAATAACGTTTCAACAGCCTTCTCGTCCACCTTTTCGCCCTGGATGAGTAGTTGCACTCGCTCGCCAGGGATCACCTGCCCACCCAAGTACGTATTGATCAGGCGGATAGACTGGCCGATTTCCGCATCGTTCAGATCCGGGAGAGTATCTCTAACAAAGCCAATTTGCTCCATGATGGCAGTAACATCGATTTCCTGTACATTACTGACTTGCTGGCTAATCCCCGTCAGGCTCTTGCGCATTTCCTCAATATCTAGGTTTTTTAGGGAGTCTACGGACTCCTCGCCAGTATGGATCACCCCTTGGGCCAAGGTCTGAAAGAGCCCATTTAGAAGAAGAGTGACCAAGAACTGTTCGCCAGAAGAGTTGGTTTCGCCGCTTGTAATGCCTTCGTTAAGCTGCCGCATTTGCACCTGCAGAACCTCAAGCTGCATCAGGGCTTCTTGGAAGGTAGTCAGGACCGCGTCTGCATTATCCACTGCTGTGCTAGCCTGTACCGAGAGCTCCTCGAGCTCAGTTAGGAGCCGCAGGCTTTCGTCAACGGCATACGCTAAGCGGTAACGCTCATTCTCGATCTCCACATCGCCCACGAACTCACCGCGCTCCCCTTCGCCAAGATAGCGGTACCCCTTGTGCACAATCGTATCCGTAGATTGCACAGGTGATCCCTCCACAATCATTCCTTCAACGAGGTCCCCATACCGGCCGGTGACCTCGATCAATAGACCCTCATCCAAAGCAATAAGTTCTCCCACGCCTAGCTGGATGCCAACATCTGGGATGATGCGTACCTGCGAGGCATAGCTACTCAAAAAGCCGCGCATCTCTACAAGGGTTTTTAAGAAGGCATCCAAGTCCTCGCCGTATTGAGCCGAGGTTACGTTCTCGTACAGAGCATCAGCAGCCCAACTCTGGGATCCCAAAATCGCCAGAGCCCGTTCTCCTACTTCCTGGGTATCCACTTCAAACCCCATGGGAAAACGCAGTTCTAGGATCTGATAGCGCTGGAGAATGTCATTGACTTCCGAAGTCACCTGGCTCGTGCGATCGTCCCCAGTGAGTACAGCGACTAGATTAACGCCGTCCCTAACCACAAAACTGACGCCCGTTAGCCCCTGGATTTGCTCCCGCAGATCTTCACTTACTGCAGGATGTACGCCTCGAATGAGAACACTTGGTTCTACCATGAGAGTATACCCATTAATGCCAGGAACCGCGCCAAAGTAGGAGGTAATACTCTCTAGTACCTCCCTATTCCGATACGTCTCAGGTAAGCCAAAAAAGAAGTTGGCCTGCCCTGCAATGGTTAGGGTCTGGTTGAGCTTGTAGCCTGGAAAAGATTCATTTCCAATACGTTCGAGCTCACGCAAGGCCGCTTCTTTAGCTTCTTCACGAATGTGTAAAATTACGTCGTATTCGCCGTATTCTCCGATCATGCCATCAAGGGTATCACCAAAATAGGTGTCAATGGCCCAGGCAATGCCCTGGGCGAAGACGGCACCCACTATTACGGTTACGACAAGTAAGAGTATGAGGTCCTTATAAAAACCGTCTCGAAAAAAAACGAGCATTACCCTGCCTCCTCATCTAGCGACTCCATTATAACATGCCTCTAGCTGGGGTTTAAGTGGTAAAGCTCGTTAATACTGTCATTTATTACTGCCATTTGTTACTGTCAGTCGTCTGAATCACTAAATTCTCCCTGGAAAGATCCAAAGAATTGCAGCTCACTTTGCTCTAGGAGCATCAAGAATTTTTCCCCTTCGAGAACGCCGTCTGAGAAGACGACCCTGACATTACCAGTAAACATTGCCTCATCGGTCTCTTCATCGTAATCAAGCTGATCCGCATACACGGTGGAGTCGTCCGTGATCACAACCACACTACCGAGCGATTTTAGCTTCTTTTCTTCGCCAAAATACTCTATCTGATCACCCGTTAACTCAAAGTCAGGTTGCGTGAGCTTGGCCTCCACAGTGAAGAGCAAATAGTTATCGTCTGTTCGCCACTCCATGGTCTTCCCCACGATCGTCACATCCTCCAACTTGACGCTGACCAAGGCGCCTGCGATGTCACTCACATCGGCGGAGAACACTCCCGCGTCGCGGTCATAGCGACCGGCGACGACATCCGTGGGAACCCCCGTGATCTCCAATGTACCGACCTGGCCCTGACCCCTTGCGACACCTGCTCCAAGTACAAGCAACACGACAACCATCACCAGACTAGTCAATCTCCTGTTCATTGCCGGCCTCCTCTTCCAAAACCAAGATTCCATAAAAGTCTATACTCTCTCGATCCAAATCGTATATGGCACTATCCGTTCGCCAGACCATCGATCCATCCAGAATCTGTACATCGTCTTTTAGATAAAGTAGATTTGTCGTTGATTCCAGCACCATTTCAGCCGCGCGAATCTCTAAATCCTGCCACAGAATGAAGACAGGTCCGGGCGAGGTCAGGGTTTCATTGGTCCCAGCCCAGATCAGCAAATCGCTTTCCAGATAAAAATCCCCCTCTTCATCGCGCACTTTCGACGCATGCAAGTGCAAGATGTCCAGCTTGCGATCCCACACCGCCGTTTCCGCATCAATGAAGAGATAGGCCTCCTCAGCCTGGAATATTGAGATTTCCTCGAGATCTGTGAGTGTAACTACGTCACCAGTCTGTAGCACCGCTTGCGTCCAGATTTCCCACTGCCTAAAACCATCCTTACGCCCAACAAGCCTAGATTCGAGCAGCTGCACGCTGGGTGATACACTCACAGGCGGCGGAGGAGGTTCGGCGAAATAACGAAAAAGAAGGACAACTGCCATAGTCAAGACTGCCACGATGATGACCGCTTTTTTTACCAAAGGACGCAGCTTGATCACTCCTTCGCGCCAATAATATCGGCGACCTCTTCCAAATCAAAGAGGCTGAGTCCGCCCTGTGAATCCCAGCCAATAGGCAAAGTCGGGAAGGCGTTAATCGTCAATTGTAGAGCCACACTCTTTGTCACAAGATCATAAGAAAAACTGAGCTCACGGCAGTGTAAATCCTTAGACACCGTGATTGTTCCCTTGGTGAAGGCCGCCTTGGGAGGTTCATAGATTCCATCATACTTAATCAACCAAGTCTCCCCCAGGGGCAAGGCGATCCTAGCATCTAGACGTTCTAGCTCTTGAGTCGCCACTTGGTAACGACCGCCCAGCCTAAGTTCTAACTCGTCCTTCTTGTACTGTACCATGGGAACAACTTGCATGAGGTTCCGAGTATTTACGTTATAGCTGACGGTGGCACTCAGATTCCAGGCTCGATTGGGTTGCCAATAGGCTTGCATCGTCAAGGCGCTAAACTGTTTGCTCAGGAAATTGTAACTGGTTCCCGCTGAAACCCGCCAAGGCGAAGCAGCGTAATTCACCCTTAGGTCGAGAGTCTGGAGAGGGTTTTGCCTATCAAAACGGAAGGGCGTTGACCCCCACACATCTCTACGGCTATAGGTGGATGTAGTCTGCAGGCTATTTGTGATTCTCTGATTCAAGCTCAAGCGACCATAGGTCCAAACTTGCCTCTGACTATCACCATAAGCTGTTCCTGCTACATGCCCTTGAACACTAGCGGTTGTCTTTGTCGTAGGTCGCCACAGCTTTTGACCCAAGGTAAGTTGGCCATAAAGGCGGTTCATCGTTACCGTCGAGGGTCGTTCACCATAATGGCCCACCATAACCTGTGAGCGCAGAGGCAGGCCTGCCAAACCGAGATCGCTCACATCCCATCTTAGCTCGGGTATTCGCTGAACACTTTGCCAGGGGGGTGCTTCACCGTCTAGCAGACCCGGGTTATATTGTTGCTGTACTGCCAGGGTCAGGGTATGTTTATCTTGTCGATAGACTGTTTCAGCTAGGTAGTCAACGATCCGTACCTCTCCTTGGGCCTTTGTCTGTTCAACTAGGGATCCCTGCAGGTTGAGGCGCCAGCGGTCGGTCAGATTCTGCGACCACTTGAGCCCTAGATCCTCCCGCTCACTCGTGCTAACAGCGGGGTTTTTTGTGTACTTGTACCAAGCCTCTGCACTTACTTTAGACAAGGTTAGCTTGAGGCGATTATCCGTTTTCAACTCGTGTCTGACCCACCAATTCTCGTAGCCTGTTGTCGTTTGGAAATCCCAATTGCCCTTGGTCCACTGATGTGTGAAGGAACTCCTGATGACAGGGCTCTCACTCGTGGGAATTCCATAGAGGTAGATCGAACCTTTGCCTAGGTTCCCTAGATTGTAGTAATGGCGTGCCCCTATACCAACTCCCTGGCGCGTGTAAAGGTCCAAGTAGAGATTGCCGTAGGCGTTGGGGTTGACATGATAGTTGAAGGTATTCTTCATATAGTACCCTTCCACCTCACTATAGCCCAAGACTGGCAGTGTAAATACACTCTGCCTATCGCCTAGATCCAAGGGAATGACAAGATAAGGCCAGTAAAAGAGGGGTATTTCTCCCTCATAATAGGTGACGCCGCGGATGACCACTTTTTCGTCTGGATAGTATTCGAGCTCCTTCGTGGCCAAGTGAAAATGGCTTTTCTCTAGATCGCAGGTCGTGAAGGTAGCGCTGCTGACCGTGTATCGTTCCTCTTCGATACCAATAGCCTCGCCAGATATAAAAATCGTGCCTGTTTCTTCTGACAGAGCTACCTCGGTTCTGGCCTGCTCTAGGTTGCCCTGGCCCGTCTCGACATTATAGACAAGACTCTCCCCTAGAAGGTGTTGCTCGCCTTGAAGCAGTCTAACATTGCCCTGAACCCAGATTTCTCCGGTGTTAAGATCCATTGTCAGAAAATCACCCTGCAGCTCCAGATCGCCCGACGTGATAACCACATCGCCACGGGCTAAAAAGACCTGCTTGTCCCAATCATAAGACCCCGACTCGGTCGCGACAATACGCACCGCCTCCGAGGCCTCGCTGTCAGCCGCCGCGGCCGGGAGGGTGACCAAGATGACGATGAGGGTGCAGAGTACCCATACAGCTCCGGGGATACGCTCTTGGTGCCAGACCATACGATCTCTCCAATCCTAATGCAGGCGGTCGGATCTGAGCAAAAAGATAAAACCTAGGACCGCGAAAAGTGCATTGACCAACCAGGCTGCCACCACAGGGGGCAACACTTCATTCACTCCGAGGGAGCGCGAAACGGATACAGCCACATAGTAAAAAAGTAAGATAACCAGGCTGACAATCACCCCATAGGAGCGTCCACCCTTACCTAAGAGAGCCAAAGGAGCTGCAAAAAGCACGAAGACAAAGGATGCTAGTGGACTCGCTAACTTCAAATGATAATCAACAACGAGGGAACGTACTTTGAGTCCGCCTCGCTGAAAGCGTTCGATATACTCGCCCAACTCCCGACTGCTCATTTCATCAACGGAACGCTGGTTCCCTAGATAGATCTCTCCTTCTTGTTCCGTAACAATCTCCATCCTCTGAAACCGGCTTTCGAACTGCACGAAACCCTCTTCGTCAAGCTCCTGATAGACCCCATCAAACAAGACCCAAGTTTGATCCTGAAAGATGCCTGTCTGGGCACTGGTGATGCTAGGAAAGTTACTTTCATCCAGTTCGTAGACGAGAATCTTCTTCAGCTCATTCGTCTTGGTCATAACTTCGCCAATGTAAAAATAACGTTCCTCTCCTCCGTGGAAGAACACATTTTCTTCCACCACAGGAACACCTTCCGAAAAGATGATTCGCCTGAGAATATTCTCGAAGTTCTGATTTGCCCGGGGGACAATTTCCTCCGAGGCCCAAAACGTGAGGGCGCTGACTAAGACCCCCATAGCCAAGATCGGTACGATCAAGCGGGGAAAGGACACCCCGCTTCCCCTCAGGACATTCATCTCGTTGTCCTGGACCAAACGGCCAATGGCTAAGAGGGTGGCAAATAAGCTAGCAATCGGCAAAGTCATCACGGCAGTAGCGGGAATTCGGTAAAGTAGCATCTGCCCCACGGTAAAAACGGCCACCTCATTGACGAAGATCAAGTCTGTCAATTGAAAAAGCAAGCCACTCAAGAGAACCACAGTAAAGCCAGAAACGCAAAACAGAAATGGCCCGGTAAACTCGCGGATTAAGTATCGATCAAAAATCCTCATCGTACCAACACCTCACTAGAACGCGGCTTTGTAACCCAAACCAAAGCTCATGCCATGGCCTGAAGACAGCCCGATACTGGCCTTTAGCTCTGGACTGAACTGCGTAACTAAACCTCCATTGATCCCCTGGCCATCGTATTCAACAAATACCGAGGTGGTGGGTACATTGGTCACCTTCACTGGATTGAGCATAAAGCTGACTGCTGCCATTCCGCGGGAATAGCGTCCCAGACCCAGGGCTAAGTGACCTCTAAGACCCGGGATCCCTAGTTGCTTCGATGCAACAGCATAGAGATGCTGCCTGCCTAGGGACAATTCACCGCCTAGAGCAAAGCCCGGAAGAGTCTGGGTTTCTTCAATCAGAGCAGCCCTGAACGTAACATAGAGCTGACTATCGTCAGCGAAATCTTGCCTCAGACCGCCACTTAGGCCGCGATAAAAGCCAAATTGAGCCTGAAGGGAGCTCAACCCGCGGTGATAGAGAAAATCCAGCTCCAACATGTTGTCTGCAACATCAGCTGTGGGCACAACCAGAATCCTGGAGGCGGATACAGGAACGGTCAATGATACGAATAGGATAAGAACAGTGACTAGGGTGCGCGGTGTTTTCAGCATAAGTACAACCCCTCTTCTAGCATACTGGCTAATTATTCTCTTTCGCTAGGCAATTACCTGCCAATACCCGATGGGAGTTAGTGGATGTTTGACGAAGTCAAACTCCGAGCAAACCATTGCAGTGGATGTTTGAAAAAAGGGCCCCCAGAGGAACCCTTAGTCTAGCTCTCTTATCACATCGTCGGTCAAATCTTGTCCACCAAAGCGTACCACATCTTCATCCAAGACCATTGTCACATTTTCTCGCTTGGCAACCCTTTCAATGACCCCATCCACTTCATGTTGAAACTGTGTTTCCAACTCGAGTCGATACGACAGATACTCGGCATAGGCAGACCTTTCACGATCGGCCCGGTCAACATCTTCTTCTTCTGGTTCTGATTCTAAGTCAAAGCGAACAATTAGTTCGTCGTAACGATCGCTCAACATCTGGTTTAACCTCTGGGCGCGTACACTCTCCTCCACAATTCTACCAAGATTCACCGTGCCTACTTGTTCACCGCCAGGGCTAGTCATGAGGGCCCAAATTAGGGCAATGGCAAGCAGTCCGGCTAAACCCCAAGGCAGATACTTCACTTGTCTGTCACCACCTTACTTCGGTTAGTATCACCGATTTGCCAGCGCACTACGCGATGGGGTGTCAAGTTTTGCGATTTCTTCCTCGAGTTCTTTCATCAGCGCGAGCCGGTAGCTTGTCAACTCTTCATCCATAGCCCGCTCCACCTCAGCCCGGAGGATGGCTACTTCTTCCTGGCTGCCCTCTTCATGGGCAGCCTCAAGCTCATGCAGTTCCTCCTGTAACTCTGTCTCTAAATCGGCCTGAATAGACGTGAACTCCTGCTGCAACTGGGTAATCACCTCGAAGCGCGCTTCTCGTTGGTCTTTGTCGAGGGAAACTAGCATAAGCTGCAACTGCTGGCGCAGCAGTTCGTCTGCTAGCTCAGTCTGGACTTCCTTGATCTGCTCCTCCTTTTGAGCCTGCAGTGTTTTCGCCTCGCTGTGCAGTTGCTGCATCTGAGCACGCCGGAGTTCTCCTCGCTTCTCAGCAAAAATCTCCTCTCCAGCTTGCTGGAGACTAAGCCTGTAGTCTTCCAGAGCCACATCCTGCTCGGCGAGGAAACGTTCTACATCCACAGCCGTCTGCCAGCTCGGTGCTACGGCTACGCTCTGATTCGTGCTGACAAGGGATCCTGACAATAGAATCAGCATAGTACCAAGGACAAGTAGTCTACCTGTAACACGCACGTTATTTCATCCTCTACTTAGGTTTTCCTTTGCTATGCCCATTATAGCAATGCCAGCAACATTAGGACAAGCGTAAAAAAAGCCAGCGATTACACTGATTTCCAGTGCACCGCCGGCTCAGAAGTTCATTTCTAGAACATTTGGCCAATGCCAAAGTAGAACTGACCCTGACGCTCTTCTTCCATATTCTTGCCCCAACCATAGTCAAGACGCAAAAGCCCAATTGGTGTATCTAAACGCACACCGAGTCCAAAACTATTGGCTAGGTCTGTAAGGCCGAGGGACTCATTTTTATCCCAGGTTGTACCCCAGTCGGTAAAGAGTACACCCGTCACCTTCTCCAGAACGGGGAATCGCAGTTCGGCATTCATAACGAGCATATGATCTCCTACAAGTGTTCCTCTCGTCTGGCCCTCACTCTTATAACCGCCATAGGGATAGCCCCTGAGGGTGTCGGCTCCACCAATGGAAAAAGCCTCCTGTCCCAGGTCACCGCCTAGGAGTCGTCCACCCAGACCTCGCAGCGCTACAATCCAGCCGCCATCGCGAACCTCAAAGTAACGGCTGTGCTCTAGGCGTAACTTCGCATACTTCATGTCGCCGCCCAAGAGGCGAGTACCAACCTCAAGATAAGCATCATTCTTGAAGCCCTCTGTGGGATTAAAGGGATGATCCGAAGTGTTCGTGTTCACCCCAAAGCCGATGGTTCTATTTTTGTAATCGATAGGCGGATCTTTGATGGGCTCTTCAGGCAGATCATAGGCGGTGTTTTCGAGTTTAAGGGTCAGTCTTCCCCGGGTAAACTCACCAAAGGGACGCCCTAGAGTAAGATCGCCACCATTCGTTGTGCCCCTTGCTTCCTTTTCCTCTTCGAGATCCTTCGTGGTTACAGGGACTGTTCTGCTACGACGATAAAGGTTCAGACCAAGGGACGTACCTGTTTTATCAATATATGGCTCATAAAAGCCCAATTCATACTCTTGCAGTCTCTTGCCAAATCTGGCTGTAGCATTCACCCTTTGGCCCCTGCCCAAGAAGTTGTCATCGGCAGCTTCTACAAAGCCCAGTAGACGATCTGTGCTACTGTAGGAGACCCCGAAGGTTGCCGAACCGGTCTTTCGTTCGGTGAGGTTAATGGTCAACACCGTCTCATCGGGATCGTCTTCTTCCGAAAAGTCTCGGCTAATCTCATCAAAATAGCCTAGCATTAGCACCTTCCGGAGGCTTTGATCGATCTGTTTTAGGTTGACAGGGTCACCAGGCTCAAACGCAAGTTCTCGCTCAATAACGAAGTCTTTTGTCTTTTCGTTACCCTCAATGACAACATCCTTCAGGGTGGTCTGGGCCAAAACAACACTAATACGCCCGTCGACATCCGCAGAAAGATCGGCGATCCGAGCAAAGGAGCCATGTTCGGTGGCGATCCACTCGCGAAGTCCGTAAAGATCCTCCCAGAGGTCATGAATATTGAGAATATAGCCCATTTGGGTGCTCATCTGCTTCTGATAGTCACCAAAGGGGATTCCGGCCATACCGGAAAAGGCAATTTCATTCACAATGGGGTTTTCTACAACGTGGAAGACCACTTGTACCCCTGCAGTAGCTGGTTCATAACTGGCCGTAGCATCCTGAAAGTAGCCCAGATCATAGATGGATCGTAGGTCATCTAAGATTTGCTGTTCCACCGCCGGCTGATTGACCTTGGTCTTCAAGATACTGGCCTTGATGGTCTCGGTATCAATAAACGTGTTCCCTTGTACTTCAATAGATCGAACTATGGATGACTCTTGAGCTTCCACGCTTAATGTGCCCATCTGGAAAAACAAACTGATCATGATGAGCCCTACTAAGAGCTTGGCTGAACTTTCCTTCATTGCCCTGCCTCCCACGCACATTAGATTTTCGTCTCTTTCTTATTCTACTTACCTTATTCGTATTCCTCTTGCCAAGTCTGGGGACTATATACAATAAAAACCAATCCCTAGTTGAAAACACTCAAGTCAAAGGTGGCCATGCCATCGATGACAAACTGGGTAGCGAGCCGCACCTTCGTCGCTTCTGACGGACTTTCCGCCCAGGAAAAGTAGCCAAGTGGTGCCTGGTACGCCATCTCTCCCTCTTGGTCTTCGTCTTCTGTCTCACTTTGTTCTCCCTCCTGCAGGCTCGTGTCTAAGAAGGGGTAAAACTCTGCCACAATCTCGTTGTTTCTTTCCCGATCCATGTACTCTGCGATCAGGGCGTCAAGCGATTGGGCGCCAGAGATGATTTGGCGTACTGGCTCGTCTTCACCTTCGCCTGGCTCTAGGAGACTTGTGTGGACCGGTGGCTTTTCAACATAGTAGCCCGCCCCGCCTCCCCGCACGGTCACAGTGAGTAAACCGGGCGCGATGTCCTGAGGAACTTCAATGCGTAGCGTTCGGATTTCACTTGCACCACGATAAGGACGGATCGTAACATCCACATCAACAAACTCACCGGGTTGTACATAAAACGCACTAGGTGCCGCTTTTTCAATGGTTGCAGTCTTGCGTTCCTGGGCAACCTCTACCTCAACTCGGACGTCTTGGAGGTCCACCTCTTGCAGATTATTGTTGGCCAAAAGCTCCAGGCCCGAAAGTAAGTCTGTTAAGGACCAAACGGCAATATCACTGTCACTGTAGAAAAGATTTTCCCTAATCATACGTTGGTTAAAATCCTTGGCCGTAAACTCAAGGCGGACAAAGGAAGTCCCTGCACCTAGACGGTCGAGTGTTGCATCGATACTTTGATAGGCACTGCTGATCACGAGAGGAACCATGATACTTGGGTCTTTTACCGCCTCCACATTGAATGTCCTGCGAATCTCCCGATCGCGATCACGCACCTGAATATTTACAGAGATATAGTCCGATTGATCTCCTAGGCTGCCTCCTAGACCAACAGATCGATCTTGCTCAATCTTGCCGATTGTAGAACCTAGAGAGACGATCTTGAAGGGAACATCAAGGGAAGGAAGGGTATGATGAACATAGGCTGCGGAGGCAAAGAAGTCTACCTTGCCCCGATGTGTAAAAGGATGCCCAAAGGCGATAAAACGTCCATCTTCTTTAACATGGGTGACTGTACCGAAAGAGGCCACTTGAAAATCGCCTCGTAAGAGCTGAACGCCTACCATACTGCCCGCCTGAAGAACCACAGGTCCGTAAACCTGGTTTGCCGTAAAGGAAGGCATCACTTGTACCTGTTCAGCCCCTAGACTCTCCGCAAGGAATCTGGTATTGCGATCATTGAGTCCCTGTACGATCAGGGGCGAACGCATGGCGGTCGTCCCTGGCGGCAAGATTGGTTCTGGAACAGACACTTGGTCATAGAGCTTAAACATGTCCACTGCAGGCGTTACCAGACCAATACGGTGGTCTGTTTGGGCATATGTATAACCAATGGCGCCAAGAAGACGCTCCTGAATATAGACGGGGGTGCCGCTCATGCCCTGAGCAATACCGCCTGAACGTTCCACGACGTCGCCACTAACTCGAATCATGATCAAATTGCTCAAAGGCGGGCTTTGTGGTACCAACCCCAAGACTTCCACATCGAAGGTCTCGATGGTGTTCCCGGAGATCACCGTCTTAGCCACTCCCTTAAGGCCTGGTCTAACCTCTTCAGGGAGGAACAATCCTTGGGCGTGGGCTGTACTCAGTAAACCACAGAGCACAAACGCCAGTAGTATCGTACCAAATCGAAAGGCCAATTTTCGCATCAAGCCACCCCTTCTGTCCTTTCCTCAACCAATGTAAAGAACACTTTACTCTGGTAAAGGACGCGCACCTGCAACGACGACTATGGCATTGCCCACAGGTCGCTCTTTGCCATCAGAAGGCAGGTTCAGCACCATGTTGCGAATCACCATAGTTGTGGAACCGCCCCCATCTAAGTTCATGGCTTGTAGCGCTCCCAACTCTATTAAAAGGTTTCCAAGTTCGTTCAAAGTCATACCAACGCTTATATGCGGCTGTCGCCCGTTGACTGTCACGAGCAGCAGCTTGTGGTCTGCAGTTATGCCGATAGCAGTACGTGGGGCACGACCGACCAAGATGTCATCGCGAAAACGCTCTTCTTCGCCTGTAACCTGAAGCCTGCCATCACGCACAAGGCGAGGGCCTCCCCCAATGATCTGGGTAACACCGAGCTCATCCCAGGCGGGACTCAGCGCGAAGGACATCTCGACAGCATCACCTACACGTAACCCAGCTAGGGACTCTCTTTGCAGACCATGGGCTGAAAGCACAAGTCCCTCAGGGGGAATCGTACTGTTGCCCGTGTGAATCTCTGTGACCACGCCATCTAGGATCACAACTTCTAGGCCCCAAGCGTTAGTGTTCGTTTTGGTGCCATGGTGGCTCGTATAAACTACGAGCTCATCTTGGAGGCGGGGCCGGTTTAGACCTTGTATCGTAGTAAGGAGTGCGCCATCTGCCAAAAAGAGCGTACCCTCAAAGTCTACCCTATCCATGACGGCAAGTCTAGGGCCTAGGCCAAGTGCAGTACGATTAGCATAGGGTTCACTCATTAACTGACCATCGATCATGAACAATCCTAGAGGTCTTCCCGTGCCAGCGAAAAACGCACCGTTTACCGCGGCAATCGCGCCAGTTCGCTGCGCCATGCCACTGACCTGTTCCGAGCCAAAAAGCCGGTCTTGGGCCAAGGCAAGCTTCACGTCAAACCCGTACCATAGATCAATTTCCAGATAATTGACCACATTCGGACCAAAGACGTCTGCTCTGCGTTGATGCCCATAGAATATACCTTGGTCTACCAAGCGCCTTGACGTATTGGCAAATGTCTTTGGGATCTCAAGTCGAAAGACTTCCTCATCCTCCCAGACCTGGCCCAGGGGAATCTGGTAGTTAAAATCCAGGACCATACGCCACCCATTCGTCACCTCGACATGGCGAATGTCCTTCAGGGCTACATCCTTGATTGGGCGAGAGCCATGATCATCCGGAATAGGTAGATTGGAGTCAATAATGACCTTCATGGGACTTGTGGTATAGCTCACATTGTACACCTGGCCAGGGGCCTTAGGCAAGCTTAACCAAATGTACTCTGGGGATACTACGACTGTCTGTGCTACGGCTGTGTTCACGACAAGTGTGATGAGGAAGACACTAACGACAACGACAAGTATTCTACCACGTGACAACAACAGAGACATACCCCCTTTACCACCCTAATCAATTCGTGATAACAAGGTCTTTTCCTGCACAAAAATGAACTCCACAAGTTTGCGTCTTGTGGAGTGAGTATGCTCTAATCGTCTTCGGAAACGTAGCGAGACATCTGCTCATAGATCATCTTAGCCAAGCCAACACTCTGGGTTTGTGAGTATGTCGTTGCCAGTTCCTGATCAAGCATAGATTGGAAAATGTTCTCAGCACGCCGATCGCCGAGCAAGTCCGTTTCTGGCACCGTGCGTCGCATCTGCTCCATCAGCTGGTAAAGGAAAATTGCCTCAAACTGTTCAGCAGCATCTTGTAGAGCATGCTGCGAAGTGGACTTGCGCTCGGCCAACTCTTCTGCTTTGCTGGCTACCAAATCTTTCGGCTCCCAATTCACACGCACTGGCAGTCCTCCTCTAGATAATGATCAAATCTCCAAACAACGCTCCGGCAGCCTTCACTGCCTGTAAAATAGCGATTACATCGCGAGGCGTGGCGCCTACAGCATTAAGGGCGTCAACTAGATCCTGTACATTCGGTGTGCCACCTAGGACTGTTGTTTGGTTATACACTTGCTCCTGCCCAGCGTTTGCTTCTCTTTCTAGAGTCGAATCTCCTTCAAGATTTGCCCCCTGTCCCACTTGGACCTTGAGATTTCCATGCGAAACGGCAAGAGAGGCTATGCGCACCTGGGATCCCATGACTACCGTACCAGTGCGTTCATTAATCACCACTCTGGCATTGGCATCAGGACGAATGGGGAGTTCCTCCAGTTCGGCTATGAAGCCCACCACATTCGTCGTGTATCCGAAGGGGATCCGAATCTCCACAGTACCTTGGTCCCTGGCCCAGGCCAAATCCTCTTGGTAGACCTCATTGACTACCTGCACCAGGCGGCTGGCTGTTGTGAAGTCTGGCTGCAGCAAGACCATGGCAACGCTCCCGCCAGCGCCGAAATCATACACTTCTAGTTCGCGCTCCACAATGGCCCCATTAGGCACGCTGCCAACTGTGGTATGGTTTGTCTGACCTCCTGCACCACCCCGGACCACAAAGCCGCCTATGGATACCGCACCTTGGGCCACGGCAAAAATCTGTCCATTCGCAGCTTGCAGCGGTGTCTGCAGAAGAAATCCCCCTTGCAGACTACGGGCATCGCCGATGCTAGATACGGTCACGTCAAGGCGATCACCAGTCCTAAGAGACGTAGGTAGGTCTGCAGTTACCATAACCGCAGCAATGTTGCGCATCCGAAGATCATCTGCTGATACCGTGATCCCGAATCCCTCAAGCATATTAGCGATCATCTGGATATTTGCCCTTGAGCCAGATCCATCGCCTGTTCCCTGTAAACCGACGATTAGACCGAGGCCGAAAATCTGGTTATCCCGGTCCCCTTGCACCCGGGCTACATCTTTAACTCGAACGACGGGAGTATCATAGCGTATGGGCTCTACCGTCTGGGCCCCGACCAAACCCCCACAGAGGAGGATGATTCCCAAAACGAAAACTACAGTCTTCCTAGACATAAAATCCCCCTCTCGATCTAAAACAACCAGTTGAAAAGGCGGGTGAGAATGCCGGGATTGTTTTTATCGGCCACAACACCGGTGCCCAAAAAGGCAATTTCTGCGTCAGCCACAAAATTCGATAAAATGGTGTTATCCGGTGCCACATCGCGACTGCGGATGATCCCAGACAGCACAATCTCTTGTTCTTCACCATTGATCACGATCGTCTGACGGCCTTCAATACGTAGGGTATCGTTGGGGTATACTTCCACAACCCTCGTTGTTACATTGGCGGTTAGGCTCCCTCCCCTTGTAGTGGCACCATCCGACGAAAAGGAGTCGCCACCGCTCAGCTTCAAGAGGGGAATCAAGTCAGCTAGGACACCCATACCAGGCCCAACCGAAAGCTCAGAGTCTTTCCCTGCGGCCGTTGAGGCGTTTTGCCTTGCTGTAGCTCGTTCCACAATAATCACTGTGACCAAATCACCCATGCGTCTGGCCTTCCTGTCCTCAAACATCGACGGTGTATCCACCGGATACAAGGACTGGGCCATGATCTGATACGCGAGAAACTGATTGGCCGCGGCAAAAACAATGAAGACGAAGACAACTACCTTGCGAACAAACCTTGTATTCTTCATGGAGTTATAGACCCCCTCATATTCACCTGAACTGTCTGGGCGTCAATGATTTCACCTGACACCAATTGCCTAGAAAGCGTGTTCTCCACAGAAATCACCTCGCCAAGGCCACCCGATCCCCGGGCGATCCCAGGAGCGGTCACCACTAAGGATCCATTCTGCACAAGAATCGTCACCCGGGCTCCCCGTTCAATAATGGGAACAGCCTCGACATTGAGCGCTGTTAACGGGCTCCCCCCGAGCACGTGACGGCTTGTACGTAGTCCTACGAACTCCTCTACGGTGCGTAAATCGGGTTGCCCACTTCTAAATTCCTGGTTCTCCACAATTAGGTCTCCAAGCGAAATTATGTGACCCCGGGGTAAATCCACCGTAGCCACCACCACTTCATACATGGGAAATCCAGCTTCCGTCTGGTATACCATGCTTGCGCCTGGAACTGGAACTACACCATACACCTGGACCTGTGTGGCGCCTTGAAACTCAACCGTTCTGACATCAACGCCCCCTTGCCGTAAGCGTACTTCAATCTGGCCCTTGGTTAGACGGCGAGAACTTCCGCTGATGGGGGCTGCCCCCGCATTGATGGCCGCGACTTGATTTACCATCTCTGCGGGACCGGTAATCGTGGCGATCTTACCTAACAGAAGATCGGGACCCTGGACGTTGACGCTTTCGGGTAAGAACAGAACCACCTTCTCCTGTTCCGCAGCGCAGACAAAGCTAGCGAAGGAAAGACAGCCAAAAAGCGTCATGACAAGCATCCACAAAATCCTTCTTCGTTTCATTGGCCGTTACCTACGCAGATTATTGGCAGTCTGCAGCATATCATCGGAAGCCTGAATAGCCTTGGAATTACTCTCATAGGCTCTTTGCGACACAATCATATTTACCATTTCCTCTACAACCTGCACATTGGACATTTCCAAGAAGTTTTGGCTGAGCATGCCAAAGCCACCCAGACCAGGAGTTCCAAGCATTGGTTCACCACTAGCGGCTGTGGCCGTATAAAGATTGCGACCCTCGCTCTTCAGTCCTGCAGGGTTCACAAAACGGACAATCTGCAGTTCGCCAATTCGCCCTGGTTCACTATCGCCAGGTTGCATAACAGTTACAGTTCCATCAGAGCCTATGCTTAACTCCAATGAATCGGAAGGCACAATAATCTCCGGCTCAATGGGAAAACCATCCGATGTCGTCAAACGTCCATCGGCATCGAGTTTAAAAGCACCATCCCTCGTGTAGCTAATACCGCCGTCAGGTAGTAGTACCTGGAAAAATCCGTCGCCTTCAATGACCACATCTAAGGGATTATCCGTCTGTTGATACATGCCTTGAGAGAAAATCCTCTGGGTGGCCACGGGCCTTACACCATGACCAATCTGAATACCAGTGGGCACCTGGGCTCCAGCTGTAGACGGTGTTCCTGCATACTTCACCGTTTGATAAAGCAGATCCTGAAAGTCCACTCGACTCTTCTTAAAGCCGGTGGTGTTCACGTTTGCCAAGTTGTTCGAAATCGTGTCGATCTTCGTTTGTTGGGCCGTCATCCCTGAGGCCGCGGTCCATAAAGAACGCATCATAACAAAAAACCCTCCCTAGATAGTATGTTTAGGTCTAAACATAGCGCAAGAAAGGGGGTGTGAAACCATCGCAGTCGGTTGATAGTTTCAGCGGCTTCTGTTTCCAGTCCAGCCAGTTCCCCTTAAAGCTATTAGACTTCGTTGATAATCTTGCCTAGAGTCTCATCAAAGGCTTGTACCACCTTTTGATTGGCCTCATAACTTCTTTGAATATTGATCAGGTTGACCATTTCGCGAACCACATTTACATTCGCCATTTCAAGGGTTCCAGGTACTATTGTAGCTGGATACCGAAACGGAGTCCCCGCTTCGGGCAGAGCCTCATAGAGGTTCGCACCATGCCTGATAAGCGCATCCCGATCATTAAACTCAACGAGCAAAAGCTTGTCCACCCATTCGCCATTTACGGTGATATCTCCCTTTTCACCAATCAGCACTTCGCCTTCTCCCACGAAGATCGACCCTCGCTCTCCCCGGACAAGATTGCCATCTAGAGTAGACAAGAGGCCACTTGCGTTTACAGTAAACCGACCGTCCCTGGTATACCTAGTACCCTCTGCGGTATTAATGGCAAAGAATCCTGAGCCGACCAAAGCCACATCTAATGGATTCTGCGTTACCCGTAGCGTTCCTGGAGAAAAGGAAGAGCGGCTTCCATCCACAAAGGCTCCTGTGCCCAGCACCCCTAGAAGTTGCTGCCTATTTTGGTGCACCCTGTGCACTGGAGTCTCGGGAAGCGAGTAGATGTGCGCCGTTTGCCGCTGAAAACCGGCCGTATCTACGTTCGCCAAGTTATTACTGGACACATCCATGCGCAGAGATTCCACAAGCATACCTGACGTTGCCGTATAAATTCCCCGAAGTATAAAATCACCTCCTAATGAATATTCCCTTGCCATCTTTATCGGCAAGGGAACATGTAAGCTTTAGCTTTTTTAACGTCCTTTTGTATACGTGGCCACAAAACGTGCCCGGGGCATGCTGTCGATGGAATCCAGAATCTGTCCGGTCCCTCTCACAACGCAGCTAAGGGGATCCTCTGCCAAGGTAACTGGTACCCCAGTTCTCTCTTGGACCAGGCGATCCATACCCTCCAAGAGGGATCCGCCGCCGGTCAAGTACATACCCTGATTCATGATATCTGCAGCCAGTTCTGGAGGGGTCACTTCTAAGACGCCCCGAATCGCATCGACAATGCTAAAGATCGGTTCTTCGATAGCAGGGTAAATATCGACCGAACTGATCTCAATGGTGGCTGGCAAGCCTGTCACCAGGTCTCTGCCGCGGATGGACATCTTCTTGTTGGGGTCAGGATAGGCCATGGCAATCGTCGTTTTTATGTCTTCTGCCGTACGATCACCAATAGCAAGGTTGTACACTCGCTTGATATGACGCAAAATAGCCTCTTCAATGTGGGATCCTCCAATTCGGAGGGACTCTGAGGTCACTTCGCCGCCGAGGGATATCACGGCTATATCTGTCGTTCCGCCACCAATATCCACAACCATATTGCCGCTTGGAGCTGCAATATCCAAACCACAACCAACAGCAGCGGCGATGGGTTCGGTCACCAGGTACACTTCCTTCGCTCCAGCAAGGGTTGCTGCTTCCAAGACAGCTCTTCTTTCAACCGTCGTAATTCCAGAAGGGACGCATACCATAACCCGAGGCCTAAAACCACGACCGGCCACTTTGCGGATAAAGTGCTTGAGAATTTCTTCGGTAATGGTAAAATCAGCAATAACCCCTTCGTTCAAAGGCCTGATTGCCCTGATATTCCCCGGTGTACGCCCAATCATCTCTCGGGCTTCTTCACCGATGGCGCAGATTTTCTGGGTATTTACATCAATGGCCACAACCGACGGTTCGCAAATCACAATTCCTTTGCCCCGCACGTGGACCAATATATTAGCAGTACCTAAGTCGATTCCAATATCCTTGCTGAACATCCAATTGCCCCCTCCACAACTGATGCTTGCTCTAGCAAGCATCTTGGAGTTTGACTACGTCAAACATCCACTGCGCTTCTTCCATTCTTAACGCAATGAAATACAGTTCGCCATAGAGGAGGCAAATCCTTTTTTTGTCTCGTCACTCTAGGAAGCCCTGCTCGTATCTTTTCCCCCATACTTCCGTTTCGTCGCCTCGCCGCCCCTGATGTGGCGTTCGGACTTGTTGACTTCGAGGACCTGTTTGACTTGTTCAGCCAGTTCTCTATTAATGCGAGGCAAGCGCTCGGTCACATCCTTATGGACGGTACTTTTACTCACCCCAAACACGATGGCCGCTTGCCGCACAGTGGCACTTGTTTTCACGATATATAAACTTACATCCACCACCCGCTTGCGGATATAGTCTCTCATCTGCGCTTCCCCCTAGCACTTTTTATACATTTATATGCTGCGGGGCCATGAATATGCGTAGCATTAGTGGAGAAACGCCTGGGGGTTTACGGGCTCCCCTTCGTGAGTTAATCCAAAAAAGATCAACCCTGTGCTCTCAGGATAGGCAATGTTTTGGTTTTGCTTTACGAGTTCACCCGGTCCAACCTGAATTCCTCTGATGGACCGATAGGTGGACACCCATCCACTGCCATGATCGATGACAAGTTCGGTTTCTAGACCGTTAGAGTTTACAGCTACAACTTCACCTGGCAACACCGTCCGAACGGCATCGTCTGTGACACTAAACTCCAAACCGGCGTTAAAACGCCAATCGCCATAAACGGGATGACGATGCCATCCAAAAGGTGTGGCTATTTCGCCTTGTACAGGCCAAATGAGGTGTTCGAAGGACAGCTGGGTTTCTGGCTCAGGGTCAGGCTTCATGTCAGTGGGCTGCGGCATGACGCTTGTCGGTGGTTCCACCGTAACAAGCTGGATGGGACCTTCAAGAACCCAAGGGTAGAAATCCGTGATCACTGCTTGTACCCGTTCTTGCACAACCTCTTCCAGTTGGTCAAGACTCACCTGAGGAGCCACAAGAACGGCTTCTTCCGGGGTCCAGTTGCGATAGACTCCGAGGCCAATCCCAGCGATCATAGAAATCCCCGCGACAATAACGACCAGTAGTTTTTGCTTGTCCCTCCTGTACCAAGCCTGTCTGAGCTTGTCTGTTATGTTTCTCCATACTTGCATACTATCACCGCCTTGTCCATAGTATGCTCCGCCTTATTATCCACTATGCAAAAACCCCCCAAAAATTGGGGGGTTACGTCTCTACTCTTTGTCAGCCACTTCTAAGCGAAGAAGCGCCTTTTGCAGTGCAATTTGTGCTCGGGTGATATCTAGATCTGCCTGACGATTGGCCAGCCTCTCTTCGGCCCTGCCCTGCGCCTGCCTTGCCCTGAGTACATCGATCTCTTCTGCCAACTCAGCGGTGTGAGCCATGACTGTGAGCCGATTCTCGTGCATTTCGCTAAATCCACCGCCTAGTGCCATCTTGCGGCGCTTACCATGGAGGGGACCAAATTCCAGCACACCAAGCTTCAAGGAAGCCATGATCGGCTGATGTCCGGCTAGAATCCCAAAACTACCGTCGATCCCCGGCAAGAGCACATATTCCACTTCCGTCAAAACCACGGTGCGTTCTTGCGTCACCACTTCAAACGTGAAGCTAGCCATTAAGCATTCTCCTCTGCCAGAGCGTTGCCTTTCGCCACCGCCTCATCAATGGTACCAACCATAAAGAAGGCGTTTTCGGGCAGATGATCATGTTTTCCCTCCAAGATCTCCCTAAAGCCCCGTACCGTTTCTTTCACAGGCACGAACTTTCCTGGAATCCCGGTGAAGGTCTCCGCCACAAACATGGGCTGGGACATAAAGCGTTCAAGTCGCCTGGCACGAGCCACTGTTACTTGGTCTTCATCTGAAAGCTCATCCATGCCCAAAATGGCAATGATATCTTGGAGCTCGCTATAGCGTTGTAGCACTTGCTGTACGCCTCGGGCCACTTCATAGTGCTCATTGCCTACAATATCCGGAGACAAAAGTCGCGATGTGGACGCTAAGGGATCCACTGCGGGATAAATCCCTTTCTCGGAGATGCGGCGTTCAAGGTTGGTCGTAGCATCTAGGTGAGCAAAGGTTGTTGCTGGCGCTGGATCCGTGTAGTCATCCGCAGGAACGTAGATGGCCTGAATCGAGGTGATGGATCCCTGCTTTGTCGTTGTAATCCGTTCCTGCAATTGACCCATCTCTGTAGCAAGGGTGGGTTGGTAACCTGCTGCCGAAGGCATCCGACCCAAGAGGGCTGATACCTCTGAACCGGCCTGGGTAAAGCGGAAAATATTATCAATGAACAAGAGAACGTCTTGCCGTTCTTCGTCTCGAAAATACTCCGCGATGGTCAATCCGGTCAGGCCTACGCGCAAACGAGCACCCGGAGGCTCATTCATCTGTCCGAACACCATAGCGGTCTTGTCAATAACACCAGATTCCTGCATCTCGTAGTAGAGGTCGTTACCTTCACGCGTACGTTCCCCTACCCCGGCAAACACGGAGTAACCGCCGTGTTCGTGGGCAATGTTCCGAATCAACTCCATGATCAAAATGGTTTTGCCCACGCCTGCTCCGCCAAAGAGACCGATCTTTCCGCCCCTGGCGTAAGGTGCCAGAAGATCAACGACCTTAATGCCTGTCTCTAGCATGGTGCTTGAGGGTTCTACCTCATCTACCGTTGGTGCCGGGCGATGAATAGGCCATCTCTTCTTAGATTGCATCGGCTCCTTGCCATCGATAGTCTCACCAAGAACGTTAAACAAACGCCCTAGTGTCTCAGGGCCAACTGGAACCGAAATCGGCCCTCCAAGATCAACAGCTTCCATACCGCGCTGTAACCCATCTGTGGAGGCCATGGCAATGCAACGCACGACATTGTTCCCTAGATGCTGGGCTGCTTCTAAGGTCAAATTGATTTTGTTCCCTTCCACCTCATTTTCGATGTGAATCGCCGTGAGTAGTTCGGGAAGCTGCTCGGGCGCAAATTCGATATCAACAACGGGTCCAATGACTTGGACAATTTTCCCTTTATTCGTACTAACGCTCATCAATAAACCCCCTCACAATTCTACGATTGCAGCGCATCTGCACCGCCCACAATTTCTGCGATCTCCTTCGTGATCTGAGCCTGTCGTGCTCTATTAAACGTGACATTCAATTCTTGAATTAGCTCACTGGCATTATCGGAAGCATTGCGCATGGCATTCATCCTCGCCCCTAGTTCACTGGCTTTAGCTTCCGTCAGCGCTTGATACACGGCGGCATTGACATACAAAGGAAAAAGCGTCTCCAAGACAGCATGAATGGACGGTTCATAGACGTACAAGGGCTCTGGCCCCTCAGCCTTCACGTCTTTGATCTGTTCCGGTAAGGGCAAGACAGCTCGCAGTTTGACCCGGTGAGTTACGGTATTGATGAACTCGGTGTACAGAATCGTCACATGATCAAAGAGTTTATGTTCGAAAAAATCGAAAATCACATGACCGATATCCTGCGCTGTTCTGAGACTTGCCACATCGCCAACTCCTACGAACTCCGCCAAAGATGTACGATTACGCCTGCGAAAGTGGTCCCGTACCTTCCTGCCCACAATTACCATTTCTGTCTGGGGATGCTCCCGCAAAAAGGCTTCAGCTTGTCTGATTATGGCTGCATTGTAACCTCCGGCTAAACCACGATCTCCTGCTAAGACCAGCAGACAATGGGACTCACTGCCTCGCTCTTGAGCAATCTCTGGCAAATCCTCTCCCGCTTGTTCCACCGCCCTGAGAGCGGTACCGAGGGAACTTGTCAGGCGTTCATAGTAAGGGCGGGTGCTGACCACCGTTTCTTGGGCGCTACGCAGCTTGGAGGCGGCAATCATCTCCATCGCTTTGGTAATTTGCTGGGTTTTTGAGATGCTAGAAATCCGCCGCTTAATGTCCCGGCTCGATTGTGCCATCTTGGACCCCCCTAACTAACGAAGTCTTTCTTGAATTCTACGATACGTTTCTTAAGCGCCTCTTCAAGGGTTTCGGTAATTTCCTTGAGACTGCGCAACTCGGCAAGAATCTCACTGTTCTCTCGACGGAGAGAGTCTAGAAACTCGTGTTCAAAGCGAACAACATCGCGAGTAGCAATGCTATCTAGATAACCATTGACAGCCACATAGAGCGAAATCGCTTGTTCTTCTACTGGCAGGGGCTTGTATTGCTCCTGCTTCAACACCTCATACATGCGCTCGCCCCGACCTAGGCGAGCCTGTGTCTGGCGATCCAAGTCAGCTCCAAACTGGGCAAAAGCGGCCAACTCTCTATACTGCGACAGGTCAAGACGCAGAGAGCCTGCAACTTGCCTCATCATCTTGACTTGAGCTGCGCCGCCAACACGTGAGACAGAACGGCCGACGCTGATGGCGGGACGAATTCCTGCATAGAACAGATCGGATTCTAGGAAAATCTGTCCATCTGTAATGGAAATGACGTTGGTGGGAATATAGGCAGAAATGTCGCCTGCCTGGGTTTCAATGATGGGCAAGGCAGTAATAGAACCGCCACCGAGCTCATCGTTTAGCTTGGCCGCCCGTTCGAGTAGGCGGGAGTGAATGTAGAATACATCGCCAGGGAAGGCTTCGCGCCCCGGTGGGCGCCTCAAGAGGAGGGACATTTCCCGATAGGCGGTAGCGTGCTTCGAAAGATCATCGTAAACAATAAGAACGTCCTTACCTGCATACATGAACTCTTCTGCCATGGCAACCCCTGCATAGGGGGCAATATAAAGCAGGGGAGCTGGATCGCTGGCGGTCGCGGAAACCACGATCGTATAATCTAAAGCGCCACGCTTGGCGAAGGTCTCGACCACTCCTGCCACGGTGGATGCTTTCTGACCAATGGCAACATAGATGCAAATTACATCTTCGCCTCGTTGAT
Source organism: uncultured Clostridiaceae bacterium (assembly GCA_964485345.1). Lineage (GTDB taxonomy): Bacteria > Bacillota > Limnochordia > Darwinibacteriales > Darwinibacteriaceae > UBA5420. Next base: position 13,597 of record CAZAJB010000013.1, on the reverse strand, counting down.
TTAGAATGGTATCGACTGCGATGGCGGTCTTGCCAGTCTGCCGATCCCCAATGATCAGCTCCCTTTGACCGCGGCCGATGGGAACTAGGGAGTCGATGGATTTTAGACCAGTTTGCAGCGGTTGGTGAACACTGACCCGATCGATAACCCCAGGGGCCTGCGCTTCAATGGGCCTGCTCTTGTCGGACGCAATGGGCCCCTTGCCGTCGATTGGCTGTCCTAGGGGGTTTACAACTCGCCCAATCAGAGCGTCTCCAACGGGCACCTGTACAACAGTACCAGTCCGTTTGACGGGATCCCCTTCCTTGATGTGTTCATAGCGTCCTAAAACAACAACACCAATATTATCCTGCTCCAAGTTCAAGACCATGCCAAAAACGCCTCCGGGAAACTCCAAAAGCTCTCCGGCAAGCGCCTTTTCAAGGCCGTAAACACGAGCGATTCCGTCCCCTATCATCAGGACGGAACCAAGGTCCTCCACCTCAATCTTGGACTCAAATTGTTCAATCTGCCGCCGTAAAACAGCTACGATTTCGTCTGGCCTCATTGCCACAGCGATACCCCCATCACTCATATTTCTCTTGTAGTATTTCGCAGATTCTTCTTGCTGCTTGCCCATCGCCATATGGGTTAGGGGCACTAGACATTCGTTCGTAAAGCGCAGAGTCTGTTAGCAGTCCTCTAACGGCAGCCACAATATCCTGTCTGCCTGACCCGACCAATTTCACCGTTCCCGCTTCTACCGCCTCTGGACGTTCCGTTACTTCACGCATAACTAAGACTGGTTTATGTAGGGCCGGTGCCTCTTCTTGCAGCCCGCCTGAATCCGTTAACAGGAGCGTGCTTCTGGCCAAAAGATTGGCAAACTCAAGGTAGTCTGGGGCGTCCAGCAGGCGGATTTGGGGATTATCGCCCAGAATATCCCGCATCACTCGTTGAATAGCCGGATTACGATGCATTGCCACTACAACTTGCAGATCCAAATCGCCTAGATCCAGAAGCGCTTGGCAAATATCCTTGAGGGGCTCACCCCAGTTTTCTCTGCGGTGGGCAGTTACAACCATCAGAGGACGTTCAAGGTCGAGGCTCTGTAGGTCAGGATCTTTGAACGTATACCCGCTGTCCACAACGGACAAAAGGGCATCGATAACCGTATTTCCTGTGACAAAAATGCGCTCTGCCCCATATCCTTCGCGGCGCAAATTAGCAGCGGCTTGTTCTGTCGGGGCAAAGTACCAAGTGGCTAAGGTGTCGATCAACCGGCGGTTAGCCTCTTCGGGAAAGGGGTTGTGGATCGATTCGGTCCTCAATCCTGCTTCCACATGACCAATCGGTATTTTCTCATAAAAACTGGCCAGGGCTGCTGCAAAGGCCGTACCCGTATCACCATGGACCAGAATTAGATCTGGACGCCACACCGAAAACACCTCTCTCATTCCCTGTAACGTCCGCTCTGCAATATCGCTTAAGGTTTGACCATGGCTCATAATATTCAAGTCAAAATCTGCTTTGAGTTCAAAAAGCTCTAAAACCTGATCTACCATTTCGCGATGTTGACCTGTGATAATCACTCTCGTATCCCAACCATCTACAGCCTGACACTCCTGCACCAGGGGTGCCATCTTGATGGCCTCGGGTCTGGTACCAAAAACCAGCGCCAACTTAAACATCCTTGCTACCCCCTTTGTGCGACCTAGACCAGGGCTCTATCATACCAACCCGCACCGAACCATACATAAAGAGCAGACCTAAGCCCAAAGCCACGATCCAGGCAGTCCTAGTCATATGCGCTGTTAAAACGGCCATCGTTGCAGAAAACCCTGTGATCAGATAGGCTACGTAGACTACTTGCCTCTGGGAAAAGCCCAAGTCTAACAGTCTGTGGTGAAAGTGGGCGCGATCCGCTTGGTAAATTGGCACTCCCTTTTGGGCACGGCGCACCACTGCGCAGAGCAAGTCGGTGACGGGAACAACTAGGATCAAAATAGGTACGGAAACGCCAATGGTGGCAGCTCCCTTTAAGGCACCTTCTGTGGAAACGGCGGCCAGCAAAAAACCTAAAAGCATGGCTCCGCCATCGCCTAAGTAAACCCGGGCGGGGTTGAAATTGTATGGTAAGAAACCCAGAGATACACCCACAACGATGACTGCAAGCATCGCAGCATCATAGCGGCCCAAGAGCAGAGCAAGAGTCGTCAAAGCTACAGCGCCAATCAGCGTAATACCTGTCGTAAGGCCATCGATACCATCAATGAAATTCATGATATTAATCAACGTCAGAACCCAGAGCATAGTCAAGGGTAGGGACAATTTGCCCAAGTACAGCATCTCACCAAAGGGGTTGCTCATGAACTCAATCCGCGGCCCCCAGCTCACATAAATGAGAACGGCTACTATTTGCCCGGCAAACTTGAGACCTGCTGAGAGTTCGTAGCGATCGTCAACGACTCCAAGCAGCAGAATCAAGGCAGCCGCCCCGATGGTCACAGCAAAATGGGGAATGTCGCCTATCACAGAGGCTGCCAATAGACCGGCAAAAATGGCTATGCCACCACCTGTGGGCATTGGCACCTTATTGATCCTGCGGGGATTGGGCACATCTACGAGGCCCATGCGCAGTGCAAAACGCCGGGCGAGAGGGGTCAAGCTTGCTGTAACTACTAAGGCAATTGCGAACACGATGAAGAACTGAGCAATGTTCATAGCTACTCCTCTCCCTGGGTCGAGATAACCATCTCAATCTGCGCCTCGTTCATTAACTCTAAAGCCAGCCCGTCAGGATACTCACCCTGAAAGACTACTTTTTGCACTCCTGCATTAATCAGCATTTTTGCGCATAAGATGCATGGTTGGTGCGTGCAATATAGCGTTGCTCCATCCGTCGATACGCCATGGAGCGCTGCTTGAATAATGGCATTTTGCTCGGCGTGGGTTCCCCGGCACATCTCATGCCGCTCACCTGAAGGAATCGCTAACTTCTCCCGCAGGCACCCTACCTCCATACAGTGAGAGATGCCCCGAGGGGCCCCGTTATAACCGGTGGCAATAATATGCTTATCACGAACTAAGACCGCCCCCACTTGCCTTCTCAAGCAGGTAGAACGACTGCTCACTAGTTTGGCAATCTCCATAAAATATCTTTCCCATGAGGGTCTGACCACGCCATCACCTACTTTGTCCCAAAGAGGCGATCGCCGGCATCGCCCAAACCTGGAAGAATATAGCCATGCGATGTCAACTTCTCATCAATGGCCGCGGTAAAAATGTCCACATCGGGATGTTCTCTTTGAATCAAGGCAATTCCTTCTGGTGCAGACAACAAGCACATAAGCTTGATGAAGCTGACACCGCGCTGCTTCAAGAAGCTAATGGCTGCCGACGCCGAACCGCCCGTGGCAAGCATAGGATCTAGGATAATAATCTGCCTCTCTTCTACATCCGTGGGGAGTTTGCAGTAGTACTCTACGGGCATGAGGGTTTCTGGATCACGATACAAGCCAATATGGCCCACCTTAGCCGTGGGAATCAGTCTGTGTACCCCATTGACCATGCCTAGGCCCGCACGTAAAATCGGCACAATCCCAATCTTACGACCGGCGATGACTTGACCCGTCGTCTTGCACATGGGAGTCTCCACTTCACAGTCTTCTAAGGGGAGGTCTCTCGTCACCTCATAGGCCACTAACATCGAAAGTTCTTCCACCAAATCGCGAAAATCCTTTGGGCCGGTGTCTTGATCCCGAATGATAGTTAGTTTGTGTTGGACCAATGGGTGTGAAACCACGTGTACCGTGCTCAATTCATCATCTCCTCATTTCGTTTGCTGTAGTTAGATCGTTTCGATTTTGTCGACACGTTGACCATGCCGTCCACCAGAAAAGCTTCCCTTCAGATAGGCGTCGACGATGTCAAGCATCAGGCCTAGACCTGTCACTCTCGCACCAAGACATAGCACATTGCTATCATTATGACTCCTCGCCATGCGAGCTGAAAAGCTGTCTGTGCAGAGGGCTGCTCGAATCCCCCGCACCTTATTGGCCGCCATCGACATACCTATACCTGTTCCGCAAATCAAAATTCCTAAGTCAAACGTGCCTTCCGCCACTGTCTTCGCTACTTCCTGGGCGATATCAGGATAATCACAAGATTCTTCTGAGTTCGTCCCGAAGTCTTCTAGTTCAAAGCCTTGTTCACTAAGATGTGCCACCAGGGCCTGTTTCGCTAAAAAACCGCCATGATCCGCGCCAACTGCAATCTTCATCTTTCCCTCTCCTTCCCGGAAATACTTTACGATAGCCTGCACTGCCCTATCAATCTCAGCCCGGGCTTGACGGTAGACCTCCACCGATTGCCCATAGGGATCGCTTATCCCATAATCTTTCTCCACCAACTCGCCGGGATCCTCCCCTGGATTCGCCCTTTCTGCAAACTCCTTCAGGAGGAAAACGTTACCAGCAAGTTCGGGTACCAGGTCAAGCAGTTGCTCCTTATGAGCTGGTGTCATGGGTAAAATCAGATCATACTCCTCTAGGAGACTCGGGTGTACTTTTCGGGAGCGATGTTCCGCCCCATCGATTCCTATTTCACGTAAGACCTCCACTGCCTGATCGGTTGCTGTATCGCCCGCAAAGGCCGCCAGCCCAGCAGAGGCTACTTCCATATCAAGCTTATGCTTTGCCGCGTAGTGGCGCAAAAGCTGCTCAGCCATGAAACTGCGGCATGTGTTACCGGTACAGACAAACAAAACCGATTTTGTCATAGCTCCTCCTTCTACCTCAGGCCTTGATCTCTTTATGATCGGCCGCTTTGCGGAGACGATTCATGATGGCAAGACCAAGATTGTGTTCTGAGACGCCCTCAATGAACAAGACCTTCAGTCCAAGTACGTCAGCTTCTCTCAGCAAATGGTAGAGATTATGGGCGAGTGCATCATAGTCGTCCTTAGGGCCCATGCCTAGGACTTTAAGGGTCGGATACAAGTAGGCCCGCTCATTCCAGGTCATGACGCCCACACCTTCGCCCCTTTGGCTATATGGTTCGCTAAGTTCCAGAATTTGCGTCGCTGCCCCGTCGCCTGTGACTAGGTAGACGTCTGCTTCGGGTGCATAGTGCTGATATTTCATACCAGGCGAGCGAGGTACTTGTTCTTCTACATGCCCACCTTGGGCGGCCCCATATTGAACGGGAACAAGTGCCCGCAAGTCCTCTAAGGTAACCCCACCGGGTCTCAAGAGACGAAAGGGCCATACAGTACAGTCCAAGACTGTAGACTCCAGACCCCAGCCCGTTTCTCCCCCGTCGAGAATGGCAGGAATAAGACCATCGAGATCTGCTAGAACGTGCTGTGCCCGCGTGGGGCTCGGTCGCCCGGAGACATTCGCGCTAGGCGCTGCCAAGGGAAATTCTATCTGCTTCAGAAGTTCAAGCGCAATGGGGTGATCTGGCACCCTCACCGCGACGGTCTCGAGACCTGCCGTGACAACTGACGGAATGCGCTCTGTCTTCTCTAGAACGAAAGTCAAGGGCCCGGGCCAAAATCGCTCCATAAGTAACCTAGCCTGCGCAGGGATATCCTTCACAAAGGCCTCCACTTGACCTCCCTCACTCAGGTGGACAATCAAAGGGTTATCCTGGGGTCTACCCTTCGCTTGAAAGATCGCTGCCACAGCCTGTGGATTCAGAGCGTTCGCCCCTAAGCCATACACGGTCTCTGTAGGGAAAGCTACAACCTTACCCTCGGCCAAAAGCCGGGCCGCTTCGCCAATCTCCTGGGGTCTTAAGATGCGTGTCGTCGTTAGAGCCACTTCAAGATCACCACCCGATCATGACCTGCATAATCCTTCACCGTTTCCAACCAGACAAAACCCCCTGCTTCACCAATGGAGCGCACATCAGACGCTTGATCCCAACCGATTTCTAGCACGACAAAACCAGGTTGCTCCAAGAACGGAGCGGCCTGGTTTAAAATCCGGCGATAAAACCCAAGTCCATCGGGGCCGCCATCTAGAGCTAAAGCGGGCTCTGCACATACTTCAGGGGAAAGCCCGGCCAACTCTTCCCTCCTGATATAAGGAGGATTAGAACAAATGACCGAGTATCTGCCGGAAACCTCGTCAAATAGATCGCTTTCCACAAAATCCACCTGATTGCCCACCTCGATCCGCTTAGCGTTCGCCTTGGCCACCTGCAATGCTTCAGCGGAAATGTCCACGCCTGTGATGCAAAAATGAGGATTCTGGCAGGCTAAGGCAATGGCAATCGCCCCGCTCCCCGTACCTAGCTCCAAAATGTATGTCGGTTCTTGAGGATCCACTAACTCCCTGATCTTGTCCACGACAAACTCCGTTTCGGGACGGGGAATCAGCACATGGGGATTGACCCTAATGGGAATATTGTAAAACTCCCGTTCTCCAGTGAGATAGGCAACGGGAACTCTTTGACCCCGCCGTCCAATCAAACCGCGGTACTCGTCCACCTCTCTGGCATTCAGCGGCTTATCGAAATTTAGATACAAGTCTAAGCGTTCTAGTCCCAAGACATGGCCGAGTAGAAGCTCTGCATCAAGGCGAGGCGAGCTGCATCCTTTGCCTTCCAGATAGCTGGCGCTTAAATTGATTAACTCTCCGATCGTATGTTGCCTAGTCATGGTGAACGTCAACGGTCTCCTTCAGTCTTTCTACTTCATCTGCGGTGACGAGGGCATCGATAATTTCATCTAAATCGCCGTCCACCACCAAATCCAGTTTATACAAAGTAAGGTTAATGCGGTGATCCGTAACTCTCCCCTGGGGGAAATTATAGGTACGAATTCGTTCACTGCGGTCTCCTGTACCAACCTGGCTGCGGCGGGCGGCGGCCTGTTCTTGCTCAGCCTCCGCCTGCAACTGATCAAAGAGCCGGGCCCGGAGAATCTTCAGCGCTTTCTCCTTGTTCTTCAGCTGAGACTTCTCGTCTTGGCAAGCCACAACGAGTCCCGTCGGAAGATGGGTAACTCGCACGGCAGAGTCCGTGGTATTCACACTCTGTCCACCAGGCCCAGACGAACGATATACATCGAATTTGAGATCATTCGCTTCGATGTGCAGCTCCACTTCTGCGGCCTCGGGGAGCACTGCTACCGTTGCGGTGGAGGTATGAATGCGGCCTCCCGCCTCCGTGGTAGGAATTCGCTGCACCCTGTGCACACCGCTTTCGAATTTCAGGCGGGAATAGGCTCCCTTACCTTCAATCACAAAGATAATCTCTTTAAAGCCCCCCAACTCAGTGGCGTTACTACTCAAGACATCTACCTTCCAGCGCTCGAACTCGGCGTAACGGGAATACATCCGAAACAGGGTGCCCGCGAAAAGGGCGGCCTCATCACCACCGGTCCCAGCCCTGACTTCTACAATGACGTTCTTGTCGTCATTGGGATCTTTCGGCAGCAGAAGGACCTGGAGTTCATTGATGAGCCTGTCGCCTGCCTTTGTCAGCGTCTCAACTTCTTCATTGAGCATTGACGCAAAATCCGCATCTTGTGGCTCTTCTAAGAGCATTTCTGCTTCCTCTAAGTCCGTTGTCGCCTGACGATACTCCCGGTACTTTGCCACAATGCTACCCAAATCGGAATGGGCCTTGGCCAGTTTGTTGTAGGTATGAGGGTCACTTAGCACCTGCGGATCGGTCATCCGGCTGTTAAGTTCCTCATACTTCTGTTCTAAAGCTTGCAGCTTCTCTAACATCTATTTGTTGCCTCCTAACTCTCCTAGGCAAAGGGTCTATGATGGAAAGGGAACGACTTTTTTCGTCTCTGGGTGAATGGCATCCTTGTCCAAGACCGTGTTAAGGGCCTTGATGGCCACTTCGATCATCTGCTCATCAGGTTCAACGGTGGTGAGATGCTGCAGGAGCATACCTGGCTTAGCCGCCCACTTAAAAATGGGATGACAGTCCTTTTGCCCTGCCTTGCGAATCAACTCGTAGGATAACCCTGCCACAACAGGCATAATGGCCAGATGGATCAGAATTCTCTGGACAAAGGGAGGGCGACCAAAGAAGGAAAAGACAAAAACGCTGGTAAACAAGACAATAAGCAAGAAGTTGGTGCCACAGCGGGCGTGCACACGACTGTGTTTTTTCACATTCCCCACCGTAAGCTCCTCAGCTGCTTCATAGCAGTTGATGGTTTTGTGTTCGGCACCATGGTAAGCAAAAACCCTCTTAATGTCTTCCATCCAGGAGATGGCTAGAATGTAAATAACGAAGATAGATACCTTGATCACACCTTCCACCAAGTTGACTAGGAGATTGGAGGAGATGTGACTTTGCACAAAACGAAGCAAAAACGCCGGTAGAACAATGAAGAGGGCCACAGTCAAAATCAAGGCAAACCCCATAGTTAAGACTAGTTCCTTCGTTGTGAGTTGTTCCTCTGCTTCGCCAAATTGACTGGCGGAATAATTAAGGCTCCCGAGTCCCATGATCATACTCTCCACGAGCGCCACTGCGCCTCGTATAATAGGTTTCTTTAGGATTGGGAAGCGATCAGACCAAGGTTTCAACTTTTGTTCCAAGACCGTGATGGATTGATCCGTCTTCCGTACAGCTACGGCCGAATGGTACTGTCCGCGCATCATTACTCCTTCAATGACGGCTTGACCACCATAGTTAAACTTGCCCATCTAGCACGCGTCCTTTCATTAAGGAGATTAAATTCTGAACCTGGTTTGATGGCAGAACGACCACCAACTGATCAAGGGGCAAAAGAACATCGGCTCCCTTTGGCGAGCTAATCTCGCCTGGAGAGCGAATTATGGATAGGACCTGAACCCCCAAGTCTTTCCCCAAGCCAACCTCAGCTAGGCTATGGTAGGCTAGGGCCGAATCTTCGCTGAGTTCGATCTGCAATAGAACCCGATCCTCCTCTAAGTGCATAACGTCCCGAAAGGAACGCATCCACAGAGGTTGGGCATACGCACTGCTCTTGACAGAACGATACCCCCGTGGCAAAAACAGTCTGGTCAGACCACCGATAAGAATGCCCACTAACCAACCAATGAGCAGCGCCAAAAACGTACTATAGATCAGAGTTCCCGCGGGGCCAGCTACGTCTTGTACCCAATACTCTGTCAGGTATTTCAGGCGCACGATGCGATCAAACATGTCGACGGCAGCAATCATACCTACATAACTAGAGATATTGCCCCTAATACTGGCAGAAAGACTGTAGGAAAGGCCGATGGTAAAGACCGCCGCTACCAAGACCGGTATCCCCACTTTCGTTAGGCTACCGAAAAGGATACCTAAGCCCAATCCTCCCGCTAGACTCAGGGCCGTGCCACTGATGCGGGGTAGCAGAAGGAGCACAAGATCGCGTAAGTGACGAAGACGAAACGAGAATTTCGGCATTGCCACGATCATATCAAAGGCCAGAAAACCTACGAAAATAGAGACAAACGATGAGGTCAGACCTGGTATTTCACGGACTAAATAGTAGGCTACACCTACCACAATAGACCGCATCACCATGATGAAGAAAACGACGCCAGATTTGCGTGCCATAGCCAGACACTCCTTATTGTAGATCCGGTGATCCTGGTACCTCGTGACAACGACTGCAACGGGCCTCGTAGTCTTCAGTTGCTCCAATCAGAATAATCGGCTCATCGTACCTGGCAGGTTCTCCGTTTATTAGGCGCTGGGTGCGGCTGGCAGCTCTGCCGCAACTCACGCAAATTGCGTTAAGCTTTGTGACTTGTTCTGCGATGGCCATCAATACGGGAACAGGGCCGAAGGGTTCACCGCGAAAATCTTGGTCCAAACCTGCCACAATCACCCGTTTACCTGCTTTGATCAGTCTTTGACAGACAGAGACAATGGTGGGGCTAAAGAACTGAACTTCATCGATGGCTACCACATCGACATCTTCATCGACCTGGTCAAGGATATCCTCAGGCTCCGCAACTGGTAAACAGTCTATACGCATCCCATTATGGGCCGCGACCTTCTCCATCCCATAGCGATAATCCATAGCTGGTTTAAATACTAACACATTTTGCTTGGCAATGGCGGCCCGTTTTACTCTTCTGATTAGCTCCTCGGACTTGCCGGAGAACATGGACCCTACAATAACTTCGAGCCACGATGCTTCACGGATTGGCATGATCTCACCTCTATCACTTTATGACCAAATAAGGTTCTCTAAAGCGTCAGCGAAATCCTGCCTTGCTTTTAGTTCTGGAAAGCTCGCAGCATATTGGCGGTTTTCTGATCCACCTCAGCCTTGATGATCAAGCCCGCCTCCCCGAATTCCTCGGCCACGACATGAGCGTTATTCCTCAAATAACTGGCTTGAGCGAGTTGATCAAAGGGGAAAAAGTATTCCCGCGCAGAGTAGTTCTCAGCAAAGAACGCATCCACAGCTTCTGCCAGTTTTTCTAGCTGAAAGCCTGTCTTGGCAGAAACAGCTTGTTCTGATCCTCCTACATCCATGGGGTGTTCCATCAAATCTACTTTATTATACACTGAAATAACTGGGACGGTTGCCCCAATTTTTTTCAATACTTCTTCCACCGCTTCGCGCTGCTCAAGGGACTGGGGATGGCTGGCATCAATGACGTGGAGAAGAAGGTCTGCATAGACCACTTCCTCTAAAGTGGCCTGGAAAGCTGCCACGAGCGTGTGGGGGAGCTTACGAATAAAGCCGACTGTGTCACTGAGATACACCCAGCGCCCACTGGTAAGATCCCAACGCCTGATCGTTGGATCCAAAGTGGCAAAAAGCTGATCGGCCACAAATACCTCTGAGCCCGTTAGGGCCTGCAGTAAGGTGGATTTACCGGCATTCGTGTAGCCCACGAGGGCCACGACTGGCGCAGCTGTATTTTTGCGGCCCTCTCGCTGTAAGCTCCTGGTCTGTCTGATCTTTTCCAGCTCTTCCCGTAAGTCGGAGACGCGTTTGCGAATTCGGCGGCGATCTGTCTCGAGCTTGGTTTCACCAGGACCCCTCGTGCCAATTCCGCCACCAAGACGGGACAAAGCTTTCCCCTTCCCCATCAAACGAGGTAAGAGGTAATTGAGCTGGGCCAACTCTACCTGAATCTTGCCTTCATTGCTTTGAGCTCTTTGTGCGAAGATATCTAGGATCAGCTGGGTGCGATCAAGAACCGGCGCCTCCATGAGGTCGGAGAGGTTACCTTGTTGGGCTGGTGTGAGTTCATCGTCAAAGATAACAAGAGTATCTTCATCCACGATGTCCGCAATCTCCAGAGCCTTACCCTTACCGATAAACGTACCCGGTTCGGGATAGCTGCGCTTCTGAACGAAGGAATCAACTACATGAAGACCCGCATCTTGGGCAAGTTCTTTTAACTCAATCAGATTCTCTTCCACTTCCCAATCGCGCTGGAAGCTCCGTTGCAGAGCAACTAGATAGGCATTTTGCTTAGCTTCTTCGTGTTGCATATGTCTATGACCCCTATTCTCGCAGGAATTTTCCCCTCGGTCTGGAAATCAGATCACGGGAGGAATGGGCGATGCGTACAATTATGCATGTTGATATGGATGCGTTCTTTGCTGCCGTAGAGGTCTTGGATCACCCTGAGTATCAAGGAAAACCCCTCATTATTGGCGGCCGAAAAGATTCGCCCCGGGGGGTTGTATCCACCGCCTCCTATGAAGCGCGCAAGTTTGGTGTCCACAGTGCCATGCCCATTGCCAAAGCGGCGATGTTGTGCCCAGAGGGCATTTTTATCCCGGGACGCATGGGTCGCTATCAAGAGATCTCTCGCCAGATTCAAGACATCTTTCCCCAATTCTCACCGGTGGTGGAGCCTCTTTCCATTGATGAGGCGTTCCTAGATATGAGCGGTTGCGAGCACTTTTATCCCGGTCTTGAGGAGATGGGCCAGAGCCTTAAGGAGCGTATCCGCAAAGAGACGGGTCTTACCGCTTCAATTGGGATTGCACCCAACAAGTTCTTGGCCAAGTTAGCCTCTGATTGGGAAAAGCCTGATGGGCTCTTCATTCTACATCCCGACGATATCAGTAGTTTTCTCCCTGATCTACCCGTCGGAAGACTATGGGGCGTTGGCAAGAAGTCTCAAGCCGTCCTGCACAACCTGCATCTGTACCATGTCCGGGATGTTTTGCCCCACTCTCTGTCGTGGTTGCAGGAAAAGCTAGGCACAGCCCTGGGATCACAAGTCTACCATTTGTCCCGTGGATTGGATGACCGCCCCGTTGTCCCAGAAACTGACGCCCAATCCATTGGCCATGAGATCACCTTCGCCGAAGATCAAGAAAGCATATCCTTCCTTCGCCAACAACTGGCGCAGATGGGTGAAAAAGTAGGCTGGCGTTTGAGGGAGCAAAGGCTGTATGCCCGAACTGTCTCCATCAAAGTGCGTTTCTTTGACTTTAGAACGATCACCCGGTCCCATACACTAAATTATTCCTTTAATGATGATGATACCATTTTTAGAGAAGCTTTACACCTTCTAGAGCAAATAAAACTGCAGCCCGTTAGACTCTTGGGAGTTGCTGTAAGCACCTTTTCTGCCGGAGCACAGCTGTCCCTCTTTTCCACAGATGACCAGCCCTCAAGCCAAGTGAACGAGTTAATGGATACCATCAACCGCAAATTCTCCCCTGGAGCCATTACGAAGGGACGAACTTTGCCCACCGATGATTGAGAAAGGGCCTGTGCCAAGACACAGACCCTTTTTTGGGAAATACTACGCTTTAGGTTGGGAATACCATTGCTTCTCAAATTCCTTACGGATTTCAGGATTGAGGATTCTAAGGTAGGTCCCTTTCATACCCAGTGACCGCGACTCGATAACATTAGCGGACGCCAGTTTGCGTAAAGCGTTAACGATCACAGAGCGGGTGATCTGCGCTTCATCTGCTATACGGCTTGCCACAAGAAGGCCCTCATCGCCATTAAGCTCTTCAAAGATCCTTTGCATAGCTAGGATCTCCGAGTAAGACAGACTGTTAATCGCTGAACGGGCTGACCTTGTCTGGGCGGCCTTGTCTTCTTGTCGGTCATGAATGACACGGGAGATGATCATCCCCAAGGTAACACCTGCGATGCTAACGATATCCATATCTTGCGAAGTATACTGTCCGCTGCGCCTCACGCAGAGCACCGAACCTACCCGCTCGTCGCCACCGATAATCGGCGTAACCATGATCGATTCACCATTAGGCCCTTCCTGAACGCTGGTCTCAGCGACCCTATTTGCCAGACTTTGGATATCGCTGGAAGCTACACCGGTAAAAAGCCAGTCGGAGTCAAATGGGGTACTTTCGAAACCGTCCTCTAGGGCATAGCCCAGTAGATTTCCTTTTCGACCCAAAATATAGATACTACTCTCATCCATACCTGAACAGAGGGCTTCACATAACTGGCTAAAGTCTACGTCTGTAGTAATCTGCTGAAGGGATTGTAGATATTGCTTCATTTTTTCTAACATTTTCTCGCTCACCTCTCTATTGTCAAATAAAATCTTTCCGTATAGTGTCAATTATATATTTTCGCACAATTAATGTCAACGGTGGCAACTGATCTCAGATGCCTAAATGTCGACCCTTTGATGTCGACGCCACGGCAAGG
>CAZAJB010000012.1:0-45458 GCA_964485345.1 uncultured Clostridiaceae bacterium | reverse complement strand
TGTTGAGAAAGAGAGACCCTCGGAAGAATTAGAAGAGGAATAAGAGAAGAGGAATCAGAAGTCGCAGAAGCTGAATGATTCTGTAGCGGCCGTTCAAACGGCCGCAGTTGACTTAACCGAACCCCTTGAGTATAATGGCGATAATACGAAAGACGATGAACGGGACAGTACTAGCTAAAGTTGGCCTTAGAGAGTCCGGGTAGGTGAAAGCGGATGCCAAGAATAGTGATGGAATATCACCCGGGAGTTGCTGGCTGAAAGGCGTAATGCGACGGCATTGCCACAGTAAGCTGAGTCGGTGGTGCCGTTATTGCCAACGAGTGAAGACAGTCTTTGGCTGTCTTAACTAGGGTGGTACCGCGGCTTTCTCGTCCCTTTTTTGGGGCGAGTTTTTTGTTTGTTTAGGTAATGTGAGGAGGAGTCGAAATGGAAAAGGCAAAGGAATCAGTCTATCAACAATCATTGCAGTTGCCCGTAACGGACTTTCCCATGCGTGGAAATCTACCAGCGAGGGAACCTGCTATGCTCGCGAAATGGCAGGAGGAGGATTATTATGGCCAACTACAAGAGTTGAGCCGTGCCCAGGGTAGGCCGTCTTATATCTTGCATGATGGTCCTCCTTATGCGAATGGTAATATCCATATCGGAACAGCTCTTAACAAGATTCTCAAAGACATCGTGATGCGCTCACGCAACCTCGCGGGCTACCACGTGCCCTATGTTCCCGGTTGGGATACCCATGGACTGCCCATTGAACTGCATGTCGTGCGTTCTCTCGGCGCTAAGCGAGAAGGAATGTCATCAGCAGAGTTTAGAGAACACTGCGCCTCCTATGCGATGGGGCAAGTTGACAACCAGCGCCAACAGTTCCAGCGCCTCGGCGTCTGGGGAGACTGGGACGATCCCTACCTGACCCTGAAGCCTGAGTACGAAGCAACGCAGATTCGTGTGTTTGGCGAAATGGTGGAAAAGGGCTATGTGTACAAGGCTCTAAAACCAGTGTATTGGTGCTCTGATTGCCAGACAGCTCTGGCGGAAGCAGAGATTGAATACGGTGATCACCGATCTCCGAGCATTTTTGTGAGCTTTCCTGTGAAAGATGGCAAGGGGGTTCTTGCTGCTGACGACACCTATTTTGTGATCTGGACCACGACTCCCTGGACGATCCCTGCTAACTTGGCCATTGCGTTGCATCCCCATTATGAATACATCCTAGTCCAAACGGAGCGAGGGAAACTTGTGCTTGCCAAAGAATTGGCTAAGGGTGTCTTGGAAGAACTGGGTCTGACCGCTAGCGCGGTCTTAGCGGAGTACAAAGGATCTGAGCTGGAGGGGCTGGTCTGTACTCATCCCCTTATGAAGCGAGACTCCTTGGTTATTCTGGGAGATCACGTTACGCTAGAGGCTGGAACTGGCTGTGTGCACACCGCTCCCGGACATGGTCACGAAGACTATGTCGTCGGTCTGCAATATGGTCTGGAGGTTCTGTCTCCTGTTGATGGCCAAGGGAGATTCACCAGCGAGGCGGGGCCCTATGTCGGCTTGACCCTAGATGAGGGCAACAAGGCCGTGGTGAAGGATTTGGAGACTCAGGGTGCGCTTTTGAAACTTGATTTTGTCGAGCATTCCTATCCTCATTGCTGGCGCTGCAAAGATCCGGTAATCTATCGGTCGACGGATCAGTGGTTTGTCTCCATCGACATGTTTAGGAATGCTATGCTTAAGGTAATCGAGGAGGTACAGTGGATTCCGAGCTGGGGTATTGACCGTATTCGCGGCATGGTCGCGGATCGGGCTGACTGGTGCATTTCTCGGCAAAGGATCTGGGGTGTGCCGATTCCAGTGTTCTACTGTGAATGCGGTGAGTCCATCGTCTCCCCTGAGACAATCGAGCATGTCGCTACTATCTTTGGCGAAGAAGGATCGAATGCTTGGCATAAGAGGTCTGCCGCGGAGCTGCTACCTGCGGGGTACAGTTGTCCTTCCTGCGGGGGGCAGACTTTCACCCAAGAAACCGACACCATGGATGTATGGTTTGATTCGGGAGTCTCCCATCGGGCCGTCTTAACCACCCGGGACGAGTTGTCTTGGCCTTCTGATCTTTACCTAGAAGGCAGTGACCAGCATCGTGGATGGTTCCAGTCCTCATTATCTACCTCCGTGGCAACAACGGGCCAGGCCCCTTATGGTGCCGTACTCACCCATGGTATGGTTGTGGACGGCGAGGGCAAGAAGATGTCCAAGTCCGTGGGTAATGTAGTGGGTCCCGAAGAAGTATGGAACCAATATGGAGCTGATGTACTACGCCTCTGGGTGGCTTCTGCAGAGTTTCGCGGAGATATCCGCATCTCAGGAGATATTCTGAAACAGCTTTCCGACGCCTATAGGCGCATTCGCAACACCGCCCGCTTTATGCTGGGCAATCTCCATGACTTTGATCCTGATCGGCACAATGTGCCCTACGCAGATATGGAGGAAATCGATCGCTGGGCGCTGATGCAACTCGCCAAACTCAGTCGGCGTATGCGCACTGCCTATGAAAGCTATGATTTCCACATTGCCTATCATACAGCTCATAGGTTTGCCTCTGTTGATTTGGGCGGTTTCTACTTGGATGTCCTGAAGGACCGTCTGTACTGTGACCCTGCCAACAGTCGCCAAAGACGCTCGGCCCAAACCGCTTTCCTGATCATCATGAAAGAGCTGACGCAGCTCTTGGCTCCTATTCTGGTTTTCACTGCGGAAGAAATTTGGGGCCACCTCCCAGAGAAAGTACGAGTGGAGAAAAGCGTGCACTTCACCGCCTGGCAGGAGTTGCCAGCTGAATACTGGGATCCAGCCCTTGATGAGCGTTGGGAAGCATTGTTGGAGATTCGTCGTGTAGTGTCGAAGGGCTTAGAAATGGCTAGAACGGACAAGGTGATCGGGGCGGCTAATGAGGCTCAGGTGGTCATTTATGCGAATGAACCTCATAGCACTGTGCTCCAATCCTTTGCGGAGGATTTACGCCTCTTGTTCATTGTTTCAGCAGTAGATGTCAGGCCTCTACAAGACGCCCAGGATGTTCTCTACAGCGAAGAAGGAATTGCAGTGGACGTGGCCCGGGCCAGCGGCGAGAAATGTGAGCGCTGCTGGAAGTACTTCCCTGAAATGAGTACGACTCCCGAGCACTCTCGGATCTGTCAGCGCTGTTCTGATGCCCTATAGTTTGAAGTTACACAAAACCCCCTTTTGCATACAAGAGGGGGTTTTGCACACTCTAAGAAGAGAAGGGGTGGGTGAGGGTTGGCTGACCGCACAAACAGCAAATTGCTTCAGAACTTGATCTTGAAAGCTGAGAAACTGATGCATTCTCTGGAAAAAGCGAGCATAGCGGAGTTCATTGAATTGTATCAGAAGCCAAGGCGCATGCTATACTTGAGCTTCTTATCGGGGATCGCCCGGGGCTTCGGCCTCGCAATTGGCTTTACTGTGGTAGGAGCACTCTTTATTTACATCATGGGGACAATCGCCTCTTGGAATCTGCCCATCGTCGGGGAGTTCATAGCGGAGATCACACGTATTGTGCAAAATGAGTTGGCTATTCGACCTTAGGAGGTACACATGGAGAAGCAGCGTCTAGAAAAACTGCATAACGCACTAGAGACCGAAAAGCGGGAACTACTCGAGGTAGAAGCAAGGCTAGCCGGGCCTGGGGGTCTAGGGGATCCCATGGATGAGGCGATTGGAGAACTCTCAGTCTACGACAACCATCCCGCTGACTATGGAACGGAAATGTATGAGCGTAGCAAGGATGTGGGCTTGCTCGAAAACACACGTCAGCAGATTGCAGAGATCGAAGAAGCACAAAGCGCAATTGAAGAAGGGGACTACGGGTATTGCCATAATTGCGGCCAATCCATTCCTGAGAGTCGCCTCATAGCTTTGCCTCGTACACTGTTTTGCATACAGTGCAAACGTCAGCAGGAAGATATGGACGAGGATAATCGCCCGGTGGAAGAGGACAATGTATTCTTTGCCGGGGAAGATGCCTGGGGAGCGGAACTTGGCAGGAATATCCTTCCTAACGGAGAATTTAACCCTTAATCGATATGGGAAGGGGCCATGCTGTTGAAGTTTACACTTGTGGCCGGTTTAGTTCTGCTGGTTGATCGTCTCTCAAAATTTGTGGTCATGGCTCAGATGTCTGAAGGACAGAGTATACCGCTTATCCCTCCTTTTTTGTACATCACCTATGTGCAAAACAGGGGGGCCGCTTTTGGATTTCTCCAAGGGAAGGTCGTTCTTCTGTCAGCGATTGCTGTTGTCTGTCTGCTTCTCATTCTTACCCAATGGAAGATGATTATGGCCAAGAGCTCCTTTGTGCGCTGGGGTGTGGTCATTGCTCTGGCAGGAGCTCTCGGCAACCTAATCGACCGTCTGCGCTGGGGAGCCGTCATTGATTTTGTGGACATTCGTATTTTTGTGTTCAATCCGGCCGATGTGGCCATTGTTTTAGGAGTTGCGCTCTTGTTTTGGGAGGTCTTAGTCCATGACCAAAAGCGCCAGTAAGCCCTATCGCTTCACCGTCGATGATAATCTTGACCTGAACATACGTTTAGATATTTGGCTCACCGGGCGCCTTGATCTCAGTCGTTCACAGATAAAGAGACTGATCGACAGGAGCCTGGTATCTGTGAACGGGGAACATACCAAAGCTGGTTATCTCCTGCAACAGGGAGATCAGATTGCCGTAGATGTTCCGGTGATGCAAAAGTCGAGCCCTCGTCCTGAACTAATCCCCCTTGATATTGTCTATGAGGATTCTGACCTTGCAGTTATCAATAAGCCAAAGGGTCTCGTGGTTCATCCCGGTGCGGGGAATCTCGAAGGTACCTTAGTTAATGCCCTATTAGCGCAGGTTGACGCGTTGGCGGAAGGATCCGGCGATGATCGTCCGGGCATTGTTCATCGGCTTGATAAGGATACTAGCGGACTGTTGATGGTTGCCAAGACCAATGATGCCTACGCCTACCTCACGGAGCAGTTACAGGCCCGTTTGGTGGAGCGCCACTATCTAGCTCTTGTCCAGGGTGTTATGTCGGTTATGGAGGGATTTATTGCTGAGCCCATTGGGAGGCATCCCAAGAACCGGAAGAAGATGGCGGTAGTAGAAACAGGTCGGGAGGCAAAGACCTTTTTTGCGGTAGAGGAGCGATTTGCCAAGCACTCCCTGGTCAAATGCAGGTTGGTTACGGGTCGTACGCATCAAGTCCGTGTGCATTTTGCCAGCATTCATCATCCCTTGGTGGGCGATGGTGTCTATGGGTTTAAGCATAACAATTTGGGTGCCAAAAGCCAGGTGCTTCATGCAGCTTACCTAGCCTTTAGGCACCCTGATGGTAAGAGGCTCGAGTTTCAGTCGATGCCAGACGCTACGTTCTTGCACATTGTTGAGAAGGCCCGACAGATCAATTGACAAGCCCTGGTTTTTGGTGTACGCTACTCTCAGTAGATGGTCCTTTAAGTTAGCACAGAGAGGCTGGCAAGGAACGGAGATTGATGCTTCTTGCCGCTCGCTATGCGCAAGAAGCTTTTTTTGATGAAAGGAGGCGGAAGCAGTTTTTAAGGAAAAGGCACAGATTCTGGATAGTACACAGATCAGGCGGGCGCTGACACGGATCAGTCATGAGATCGTTGAGAGCAACAGGGGTACCGAGGGTTTGATTTTGGCAGGGATTCGCACCAGGGGAGTCCCTCTCGCCGAACGCTTGGCGCAAACGATTGAGGAAATCGACGGTATTCGCGTTCCCGTAGGTATGCTAGACATTTCTTTGTACAGGGATGACTTGACGTCTGTGGCGGAGCAACCTGTGTTGAACCGCACTTCGATGCCAGTTGATGTTACCGGTAAAACTGTCATTCTCGTGGATGATGTCCTTTTTACGGGCAGAACTGCTAGGGCGGCACTTGATGCTGTTATGGATCTAGGCAGACCCGCCAGGATTCAGTTAGCTGTACTCATTGACCGGGGCCATCGTGAACTACCGATCAGGGCTGATTACGTAGGGAAGAACTTGCCGACTTCAACCAAAGAGATTGTGGCAGTACGCTTAGGGGAAACGGATAACGACGAACGAGTTATTATTCTTGAACACCAGGACCTTTAAACAAGTCCAGTGAGACTTCAAAGGAGGAGTATGAAGTATTATGAACGCTAAAGTGGAAAATGAGAGACAGTTAGGCACAGGGCAGCATATGGCCCTTGGTTTTCAGCATTTGTTCGCCATGTTTGGTGCAACAGTCTTGGTTCCGCTACTGACCGGTTTAGATCCAGCAGTGGCTTTGTTTACATCAGGTACTGGTACGCTCATCTTTCAATTGCTGACGAAGGGTAAGGTCCCAGCCTATCTAGGGTCCTCCTTTGCCTTTATCGCCCCGATTATTGCCGTAACTGCTCAGTATGGATTACCTTATGCACTAGGAGGCGGGGTTGCGGTTGGCTTAGTCTACGTCGCAGTTGCCTTGCTCATCGCTAAACTGGGAACCGACTGGGTTGATCGTCTGCTGCCCCCGGTTGTAATAGGATCGGTGATCATCGTCATTGGTATGGGTTTAGCAGGTACCGCAGTAAGTATGTCTGGTTTTGTCGATGGAGGTTCTCTGGCAAATCCTGATGTTCGTGTAGCACTATTCACTCTCTTAGTCACAGTAGTTGGCACCATGTTCTTCAAGGGTTTTCTTGCTGTTATTCCTATTCTGATTGGAATTGTTGCAGGCTACCTCTTCGCGATTACTCAGGGTATCGTAGATTTCAGTCTAGTTCGAGATGCTGCCTGGATAGGCTTGCCTGGGTTTATCGCTCCAAAGTTCAACATCGCAGCCATGGCCATGATTCTGCCAGTTGCCTTGGTCTCCATTACCGAACACTTAGGCGATTTCATGGTTATGAGCAAGATCACGCGAAAAGACTACTACCGTGATCCAGGTTTACATCGAACACTCCTAGGTGACGGACTTGCCACATCGTGGGCGGGACTATGGGGTGGGCCTCCGAATACCACCTACGGCGAGAACGTGGGTGTATTGGCTATTACTGGTATCTACAACGTTTCCGTTGTGCGAACAGCTGCCATCATCGCGGTGCTATTGTCCTTTGTCCAGAAGATGGGAGCCCTCATATCCACAATACCCTCACCGGTTATGGGTGGGGTATCCATAGTCCTTTTCGGAATCATCTCCGCCTCGGGCCTCAGGACTCTTGTGGACAGCGGCATTGATTATGGTGACAAACGTAATCTCGTGATTTCCTCAGTGATTCTGGTTCTAGGAATTGGAGGAGCCGAACTAAGTCTCGGTGGATTATCTCTGCAGGGCATGGCGCTAGCAGCTTTGACAGGGGTACTCCTGAATCTGGTTTTACCCGGTAGGGACAAGCAGTCAGGAAAATAGGGTTGAAGTAAGACAAAGACAAAGAGGAGCAGATTGCTCCTCTTTTTGGCGTAGACTAGGAAAACGATGGCTTTAGTCGATCCCAACTGGCGTCAAATACTGGCACGTTTGTGTGTTGTTATTGGTCACCAAAAAAGAAACGTAAGGTGAGCTCTAGCCATTATCATGGGCGTTTTACCTTGTCTACGTTTGATTCGTTTCTCCTTGGTTCGCTGGGGTCTCCAAACATCCGAGCCCTACCTTAGTGGTAGTATGGGTAGGAAATCGAAAAATATACTCATCCTACAATAATTTTTACGAGACCGATGCAAAGGACAATGGTCCCTGGCAACCACCTGAGATTGCCCTTAGGGAGCGAGGATGAGGCCAAGGCGGCACCAGTTTTTAATCCTTGGGCCACGAAGAAATAGCTCCCAACCATCACGGCGAGGGTTGTGGTCCATACTGGTAGACCAAGCATGGCGGCTCCAAATCCTGCCCCAATGGCATCTAAGGCTAAAGCCCCTCCAAGAATGAAAGCTTCCTCACCAGAAATTGTCTGCGAGTGATCGCTATCGGCCAGAAGAGGCTCCTGGAAAATCTGGATGATCAGACCTAGAAGTGGAATGCGCACGTTGATCAAGATACGTGCCTGGGCAGGACGGTAATTTCGCCAGAGATGGTAGAGGCCAAGAAGGATGAAAACCAGACCACCGATGGTGGTGGCTAGGTTTGGATTAATCCGTTGCTCGAGAAACCAACCGATGGTCATCGAAACGAACACTGAACACCCAGAGACTATGCTCAAGACCACCTTTGACCAAAAGGGAATAGAAATGTGATTCATACCGTAGGTAATGCCCATCGCTAGTGAATCGAAACTGACTGCTACAGCAAGAAAAATAACCGAAATCAGGGTCAAAGCAACAACCTCCTCCATGTCACAATTACATAGTATGGTTCTTGGAGGAAGGATGTGAAATCGCGAGTAGGTGAACTCACTGCACCCAGTGGTTTGCTACGGGAACCCAGCGATTTGGGCTGGGAACCCAGCGATTTGGGCTGGGTAGACCTCTTGACAGAGACAGTCAACAATGGTAAGATTTAAGTTGCGTCGAGGCGGCATAGCCAAGTGGTAAGGCAGAGCTCTGCAAAAGCTCCATTCCCCGGTTCGAATCTGGGTGCCGCCTCCAATTTACTTTTGTGTATGTTATCGAAGGGGGGAGTCAATTCGTGGCCAAAGCAAAGAGAGGTAAGAACATCAAAACGCTAGGTTGGAGAGGGACCTGCCCTTCATGCCAAAAGACCGGAGTCAAGTTACTCTGGGAGAAAGACAAGGTTAATGTGTGCAAAGCATGCGGAAAATAGCAAAACGGCGTGAAGCCGTTTTTTTCTTTCTTTATGGTAACAGGAAAGGCCCAGACGTAAAGTCTGGGCCTTCTATCTTATTTCGAGTAGAACTCAACGATTTCAGCTTCGTTAATATCTGGGTTAAGCTCATCTCTACGAGGTAGCCTGATCAATTCACCTGACCGTGCGTTCTCATCAAAACTGAGGTACTCGGGAATGTTTGGGCGAACTTCTAAGGCTTCTTCAACAACTACGAGGTTGCGGCTCTTCTCTTTGAGGCCAATGACCTCGCCGATACTGACGCGATAACTAGGAATATCAACCTTCT
This sequence comes from uncultured Clostridiaceae bacterium, assembly GCA_964485345.1. Taxonomy (GTDB): domain Bacteria; phylum Bacillota; class Limnochordia; order Darwinibacteriales; family Darwinibacteriaceae; genus UBA5420. The sequence continues at coordinate 36,370 of CAZAJB010000012.1, read as the reverse complement.
TGCCATTCACGGTAATGTGTCCATGGGTGACAAGCTGTCTGGCACCGGCCCGAGTGCGGGCAAAACCTAGACGGAAGACCAAGTTATCTAGACGGCTTTCCAAAAGAATCATGAAGTTCTCGCCGGTGATACCAGGCATTGTCGAAGCCACTTGAAAGAGATTTCTAAACTGTTTTTCGCTTAATCCATAAAGGAAGCGTAGTTTTTGCTTTTCTTGTAACTGCAGTCCATAGTTGCTCTGTTTGCGGCGCTGGTTTTGACCATGTTGCCCTGGTGGGTAAGGACGTTTGCGCAGTTCTTTTCCGGTCTCGCTTAGTGAAAATCCTAAACGACGACTGACCTTCCACGTTGGTCCTGTATAACGTGACATGTACTTCTCTCCAATCCAAATCTGATAATTTCGTGTTTACCAAAGCAGCCGCGCCTTGTCTTTCATAGGATACCACATTTTCTAGGATTTGCAAGGGTAATTTGCTGCGACCTGCATTACACTAAGCAAAAAGAGGGTGCACGCCATGAGAAGTATGTGGAATGGCTCGCTTTCCTTTGGTTTGGTGAATATTCCGGTAAAGATGTACACCGCAACAGAAGGAAAGGATCTGCGCTTCAACCAGTTGCACAGGCTGTGTCGTACTCCCATCAAGTACGAGAAGACCTGTCCGAACTGCCAGAGGGCCATCGAGAACAGTGAAATCGTTCGAGGTTATCAATATGAGCCAGGTCATTATGTTATCATTGAAGATGACGAATGGGAAGACTTTATGGCGAAGTCTACCCGAACAGTGGACATCTTACGTTTTGTGGAACTCGGCGAGATCGATCCCATCTACTATAACAAGACCTACTATCTCGAACCTTCAGAAACCGGGGGCAAGGCCTATGCACTTTTGCAGAGGGCCCTGTCCATGTCTGGCAAAATAGCGGTGGCTGAGATCACCATTCGTTCGAAACCCTCCTTGGCCGTAGTCAGAGTCTACCATAATCTTCTGGCTCTGGAAACGATCTATTATCCAGACGAGATCCGGGATCAAGGGCGATTGTCCATGGCCACGGTCCCGGTGCAAGAGAGGGAACTCGCCATGGCCCTTTCCTTAATTGAAAGCCTGACGGAGCCGTTTAAACCGGATCAATACCGCGATCAACGTCGCCAAGGACTTCAGGACCTCGTCGAAGCCAAGATTCGGGGCCAAGAGACAGTGTCAGTCGATCGTATGGAGGATAAGCGTGCTCCAATCGATCTCCTGGCAGCGCTGCAGGCATCGATTCAGGCTCAACATGAGAAATTAGGGAACTCCTCCGGTGAGGTTAAGCATTGAGGGCCCTTTCGTTACGACCAATGCTTCCAGCGAATGAGCCTGTCCCCAGAGACGAAGTGGGCTTCATCCATGAAATCAAATGGGACGGGTATCGACTCCTTTCCTACCTCGACGGGGGAGATGTGCAACTGATAAGCCGCAATGGGTACTCCTTTAATGATCGCTTTCCCAACTTGGCGGAATATCTGAGAAAAAAGGACCTCCAGGCTGTCCTCGACGGAGAAGTGGTGGCCCTGACCAAGGAAGGCCGTGTGGACTTTTCTCTCTTACAATCTAGAAATTCCGGGATTGATATCTGTTACGTCGTCTTTGACGTCCTCCGTGTGCGGGGCGAAGACCTTTGTCCTAGGCCCTGGTTTGAACGCCGAAGGAGGCTGGAAGAGATGATCCAGAGTGAGGGTCCGCTTCTTGTCTCGCCCCTGCTTTCAGGCTCTGCCAGTGACTGCTTGTCCTTCGCAATTGAGCAGGGGTTTGAAGGTATTGTCTCCAAGAGAGAAGATTCTCCTTACCTGCCGGGAGTTCGCACAAGTTATTGGTTCAAACAAAAGATCCTACGGACTCTAGACTGTCTTCTCGTTGGGGTTAAGGTGGACAGACGTTCAGTAGCTGTGGCAGTTTATAGAGGGGATGGGGCTCTGGTTTACTTGGGGAATGTGGGAAGTGGTCTTGGGCAAGGGGAACTCGGTTTTCTGACGGAAGCCCTGGAGACGCTAGGAAAACTAACCGAATGCCCCTGCATAAATCCCCCGCGTGATGCCCACCAGTGGACATGGTGCAAACCGCTCTTGGTTTTGGAGGTTGAGTATCTAGAGTTCACTTCCTCTGGACGTTTGCGTCATCCGGTCTTCTTACGCTTTCGTTTTGACAAAGAGCCACAGGCTTGCCTAATGGAGGTGTGACCACATGACAACGAAACAAATCGTACAGGTAGAGGGAAAATCTCTGAAAGTATCCAATCTAGATAAGGTGTTCTGGCCGAAACAAGGCCTGACCAAGGCCGATCTATTGGACTACCACACCAAACTCTCTGCCCTCACGCAAAAACACTGGCAGGGGCGTACCCTCACCGTCACTCGCTATCCCCATGGAGTGGAGGGAGACTTTTTCTATCAGAAGAATATCCCTTCGGCAGCTCCTCCCTGGGTAGTGAGTCACAGAGTAGAGGACACCGAATATGTTGTGGCAGGGAACCTCGCTACGATTTCGTGGCTGGCCAACTCCGCAGCGATTGAATTTCACCCCTCAACCTACACAATCTCTAGCCTTGGAGTCCCTAGTTATGCTATTATTGATCTGGACCCTACGGCCCCTCAAGGCTTTGCAGAGGCTGTTCAAGTAGGGAAACACTGCCGTGATGTTCTCTGGGAGATGGGCTTGCGTGGTTATCCAAAGCTGTCCGGTAGAACGGGATTGCACATTTATATTCCCTTGGAAAACCGCTATGATTTTCAGATTACGTCTCACCTGGTAAAAGTCATTGGTCTGGCGCTGAAACGCCGATTGCCTGAAAAAGTCACGTTAGAACGATTGATCAAGAATCGTCATGGGGTATATGTCGATTATCTGCAGAATCATCCTGGCAAGACCATCGTTGGTGTCTACAGCCCTCGGCCTACCCCACAAGCGACTGTCTCTACACCAGTTCGCTGGGATGACCTAGACTACTATGTTCCACAGGATTTCACACTGAAGACTGTGCCAGAGTGGATCCGGGAGAAGGGAGATCTCTTCGACCCGGTTCTAACGGAACCCCAGGCTCTAGAGCATTTGCTTTTTCTGGAATAATCGGTTCTTGACGGAGATGAAATACTATGTTATACTTCAGACGTTAAGCAGAAGCCACCGCTTCTCACCTTGTAACTCCGTGTTTTCAAGGTTGCCCTGATTATTTTTCTCTGCTTCGTAGTACTCAGTACACACGAGACAGACGAATTTTCATGTTTGGGTAGAACGGGTGGCGGAAGCCATCCGTTTTTTGCATAATTCTTTTATTGGAGGGGTGACACCATTAGCAAAGAAATAAGAGTGAACGATGCAATTCGGGCTCGCGAAGTAAGGGTTGTAGATGCCAACGGAGACCAACTAGGCATTATGAGCGCGCGTGACGCTTTAAGTGTAGCTGCCGAGCGAGAACTCGATCTGGTTGAAGTTGCACCAAATGCCAAACCGCCCGTTTGCCGGATTATGGACTATGGTAAGCACAGATACGAGCAAAGTAAGCGTGACAAGGCCGCTAAGAAAAAGCAAAAAGTCACGACCATCAAAGAGATTCGCATGAGTCCCAAGATTGATGAGCATGACTTTGAGGTCAAGTTCAAGGCAGCTGAGCGTTTCTTGATATCCGGTGACAAAGTCAAGGTGTCGGTTCGGTTTCGAGGAAGAGAGATTGTCCATTCTGATTTAGCTAGGACGAAAATGGATAAATTAGCGACTATGCTGAAGGATGTTGCCGTGGTCGAACGTCCGCCTAAACTAGAAGGACGCCAAATGATCGCAGTGCTAACCCCCAGAACAGATATTCAAAAAGCGGAAACTTCGAAAGCTGAAACTGTAGAAGCAAATAACTAGGAGGTGTGTTCAGGATGCCAAAAATGAAAACCCATAGAGGTGCGGCTAAACGGTTTAAGGTTACGGGCACCGGTAAAGTGATTAAGTTTAGTTCTCACAGAAGTCATATTTTGGAGAAAAAGTCTGCAAAGCGCAAGCGTCAACTGAGACATGGACAAGTGGCGAGCAACGCCGATACCAAACGTGTACGCGAGCTTCTGCCCTATAAATAGATGGTTAACTAGGAGGAACAGACAATGTCTAGAGTTAAAGGTGGACCTGTAACTCGCCAACGGCGGAAGAAGGTTCTTAAACTTGCCAAAGGGTATTTCGGTGATAAAAGCAAAAAATATCGCGTAGCCAATCAGGCGGTCATGAAGTCCGGGAACTATGCCTATCGTGATCGTAAAGCAAAGAAACGCGATTTCCGCAAATTGTGGATCACTCGCATTAATGCAGCGGCTCGGATGAATGGTATGTCCTATAGTACCTTCATTTCAGGTCTCAAGAAAAATGGTGTCGAAGTGAATCGCAAAGTCCTAGCTGATATTGCCGTTCATGATGAATCTGGCTTTGCTGATTTGGTTGCCATTGCCAAACAATAGTTTGCTATCGCAAAGAAACCCGGGCGGTCCATCCTCCGGGTGTTTCTTTTTGTAGGGGGATTCATATGGAACAAGCGATCATAACCAGCAAGAAAAATGAGCGTATTCGGGACGCAAGACAATTGCAGCAGAAAAAATACCGAGATCAGCGGGGACTCTTTTATCTCGAGGGGGTCCGGCTGGTGGAGGAGGCTCTAGCCACGTCTTGCGTAGAAACCGTCTATTTTACAGCAAGGCTCACCGAGGCTTCCCGGGGGATCGACCTAGTCCAGAGGGCGGCAGACAAGAATATCCCCTGTCTCCAGTGCAGCGAAGATGTTCTGGGAGAGCTGACCGATACTGTTCAGTCCCAGGGAGTGGTTGCCGTGGCAAAAAAACCCACCTGGCAGCGTTGTTACTCCGGTGTTATGCTGATAGCTGATGAAATTCAGGATCCAGGGAATATGGGTACATTATTGCGTACAGCTGTTGCCGCTGGCTGCAGGGGTCTCTTCGTGGTGGAAGGTTCTGTAGATCTATATAATCCTAAGGTCTTGCGTTCTAGCATGGGAGCGATTTTCCATTTGCCCCATTGGTTAGTAAGGCGAAGCGAGGTCCTTGCCTTCATCAAAGGGCACAAAAGCACTTTGGTGATTGCAGACTTAGTCGATTCTGATGTGCATTGGGACGTCCGCTACCCCCAAAATGTGACAGTCGTGATTGGCAATGAAGCGCGGGGAGTTCATCAAGACTTCCAAGGCGCATCAGATCTCCGTGTGCAGATTCCCCTAGTGGGAACGGTGGAATCTCTAAATGCGTCTGTGGCAGCAGGCGTTTTGCTCTATGAAATTCTAAGACAACACCGATCAGGGGATCGAGAATAAGGCAGGAATTTCCATACAACCGGTGAATCCTCAGTTGCGACTTGTGGCGTAACCTTGACTAAGTCACTTTTGATAGCGAGTTCTTTCCCAGCGAAGACATGGGATGTACAGCGCACAATTCGCGACATACAATTGGAAAGTGGAGAGAAGGCTATGCTTCTAGTTGGTAGCCTTGCTTTGCTGGTTGCGGCAAGCATCGAGGCTTGGTTTCTGGTTAGCTAAAGTGCCTCGTTGTAACAAGACCGATTCTGTGGTATAATCGCGGTACTAGACTGAACACGTGGGAGGCTTTTTCGTGAATCTAACACCACAGGTTGTTTGGCAGATTTTTGTGTCGACAGGTTCGGTAAGCGCCTATCTCTTGTACCGGCAGCTCTTAGAAGCAAGCAAAAGTGTGTTGCATTAATTAATCGCTAGAGGCGATGAGGGAGAAAAGTATATCCATGGCCTCCCCAGAGAGAGAAGACCACAGGCTGCAAGTCTTCTTGGATGAAAAGTGGGTTGAATTCACTCCTGAGCTACAGGCTGAAATGGTAGTAGGCTTTGTCGGATTCCTCCGTTACAGGACTTAAGCTGGGCAGATGTAGTTAGTGTCTGCCAAATAGGGTGGTACCGCGTACTTCTTGCGTCCCTAACATCGTGTTAGGTTGGGATGCAAGAAGTTTTTTTGTCTCTTGAACGATAAATGCAGGGAGGTTTTGTTGTGCAAAACAAGGTTTACGAGATCAGAAAAGGTGCTTTAGAAGCCTGCGAACAGGCGAAAACTGTCCAAGAACTGAATGATGCCAAAGTCAGGTTTTTGGGAAAGAAAGGCGAGCTTACCCTGATTCTGCGGAGCACCGGGCAGTTGCCCCACGAGGAAAGACCCCTCTTTGGCAAGCTCGTCAATGAAGTCCGAGACGAGCTCGAAGTGCTCTGGGAAAGGCGCGAACAGGACTTGTTTGAGGTAGAAGAAAGACAGCGTCTCCTAGCAGAGGGACTCGACATTACACTGCCTGGGAGAGCCATCAGGCGGGGGACAATTCACCCGATTACGCGCATCATCGATGAAACGAAGACCATTTTCATGCACATGGGTTACGAAATCGTCGAGGGGCCTGAAATTGAGTGGGACTACTATAACTTCGAAGCCCTCAATATCCCGCCGGATCACCCCGCAAGGGATATGCAAGACACTTTCTTTATCACAGAGAAGCTCTTGCTCAGAAGCCAGACTTCTCCTGTGCAGATTCATACCATGGAAAGCAAACAGCCGCCCATTCGGATCTTGGCTCCAGGGAAAGTCTATCGGGCCGATTCTGATGTGACGCACTCCCCCATGTTTCACCAAATTGAGGGTCTGGTTGTGGATAAGGGAATCACGTTTGCCGATCTAAAGGGGACCCTGCAGCTCTTTGCTGAGCGCATGTTTGGACCCCATACCAAGATCCGCTTACGCCCTAGTTACTTTCCCTTTACTGAGCCTAGCGCAGAGGTTGATGTCTCGTGCATCATCTGCCAAGGAGAGGGATGCCGTGTCTGTAAGGATACAGGCTGGCTGGAGATTCTAGGAGCCGGTATGGTTCACCCCCATGTGCTGAGCCAGGTGGGCTATGATTCCGAGGAAGTATCGGGTTTTGCCTTTGGGGTAGGAGTTGAACGCATGGCCATGCTCAAATATGGGATCAATGACATTCGCCTCTTGTTTGAAAACGACGTTCGCTTTCTAGCACAATTTACCAGTTAGGGGGACCTATTATGTTAATTAGTTACAAATGGTTACAGGACTATGTCCAGATTCCCTGGGAACCAGAAGAACTTGCACGGCGCCTGACTATGGCCGGCCTAGAGGTAGAGGGGACCTCTCCCCTGGCGCCAGAATTGCCCCGTGTTTATACTGGCTTTGTGAACGAAGTGGCCAAACACCCAGGTGCAGACAGCCTCAACCTCTGCTCAGTAGATGTTGGCGGGCAAGGAGTCTATAGCATCGTCTGTGGTGCTCCTAATGTGGCTGAGGGACAAACGGTGGCTGTGGCCCTAGAAGGTGCCCGCCTGCCTGGAGGCCTCGAAATTAAGCCAACCGAAATTCGGGGGATACGTTCGAGCGGCATGATCTGTTCCCAATCGGAGCTCGGTCTCAGTGACGATCATGATGGAATATGGGTCTTGCCAGATGGGCTGGGGCGAGGGTTGCCCTTGGCAGAAGCTGTTGGATTGGATGACGTCGTGCTCGATGTCTCCGTATACGCCAATCGCCCTGATTGCATGAGTGTTTTAGGGGTTGCCAGAGAAGTGGCTGCTCTGACAGGTGGAGAAATCACGCTGCCTCCAAGGGACTACCATGAACTTGAAACTCCCGTGACAGACAAAGCGAGTGTCGTGGTGGAAGACAAGGAGCGTTGTCCCCGGTACACGGCTGCCTTACTGGATGGAGTCAAGGTGGCACAATCACCGCTCTGGATGCAGCTTCGGCTGAAAGCTGCGGGCATGCGCCCCATCAACAACGTAGTCGACATCACCAATTACGTCATGCTAGAGACAGGTCAACCTCTACATGCTTTCGACTTTGAGCAGCTCAACGAGGGGCTTCTCGTGGTTCGCACGGCAAGACCCGGCGAGACCATGGAGACTCTGGATGCCATCGAGCGAGAGTTCAGCCAAGAGATGCTCCTGATCTGTGATGCACAAACTCCCAGGTGTATTGCGGGGGTGATGGGCGGACTAGACGGTGAAGTAACAGCGCAAACGACCCAGATTCTGCTGGAGACTGCTAATTTCGCTCACCTGAATGTACGCCGAACCAGCCGCGCTCTTGGCCTAAGTTCAGAGTCGTCTGCCAGGTTCGAGAAGGGAATTGACCCTAGCGGCACCATCTTTGCAAGCAGGCGTGCCCTTCATCTCTTGCAGAAACTGGCCCAAGCAAGGGTTTTTCGTGGCCATATAGACATCGATTCGACTGATCACGAGCCTACCGTAATTGAGCTTTGCCTAGCGGAGATTGAACGGCTCTTAGGGATTGCGGTTCCGGCCCAGACCTGCAAAGCGATCTTACACAGCCTTGATTTTCAGGTGAAGGAACTTACCAAGGATCACTGGAGTGTAACCGTGCCTTCGCATCGTACAGATGTCAAGATTTCGGCTGACCTGATTGAAGAAATCGTTCGGATCTGGGGTCTAGAGAATTTGCCAAGCACACTGCCAGGGGACATGGCGAGTTCTGGCGGGCAAAGCAGGCGTTTGGATGTGGCGAGTAAACTGCGGGAGATCCTAGTTGGGGTAGGTTTACAGGAGGCCTTAAGTTACACCTTTGGACGCATGGATAATAACGATCGTCTTTTGCGCTTTGAACAACCCATGATTACGGTGCAGAATCCAATCTCCGAGGACTTAGTTGCCATGCGCCATAGCCTGTTACCGGGGCTCTTGACTGCTATTGGTCTCAATGCCAGCCGTCAACAAGGGAGGGTTGCGCTGTTCGAAATCGGGGCAAATTACCTTGGCTCTGGGTCCCTAGAAGAACAGCCACGGGAAGAAATGCAGCTCTGTTTAGCACTTTGGGGTCACCGTCATCCCGAAAATTGGGGCCTAACTGAAGAAGACTATGACTTTTATGATATCAAGGCGATCTTGGAGCTGATTCTGCCAGGCCAAGAGCTCTCTTGGGCCGCAGGCGCGAATCCCTCATTTCATCCCGGTCGCCAGGGAAGTATCAAGTATCAAGGTCATGAGGTAGTAGTCTATGGGGAAGTGCATCCAGCTGTCCTCCGCAACTTCAAAGTGCCTGGAAGAGTCTACGCCGCTGAGCTTCGGCTTGAACCCATTCTTAAGCTCTTTACTGCCACACCAAGCTTTAGCAGTCTGCCAAAATACCCCGCGGTTGATCGGGACTTGGCCTTCGTTATAGACCGGGAGCAGGCGGTCGGTGAACTCATAGCAGAGCTGAAGGAGATTGGAGGCGAGCTTCTACAAGAGGTCACATTATTTGATCTCTATGAAGGGAAACCTATTCCTACCGATAAGAAAAGCGTGGCTTTCGCCCTGCGTTTTCAGGCTGAGCGTACATTGAAGGATGATGAAATTAACCCGATTATGGAACGTTGCGTCACGGGCATGAGGACCAAGTTCCGAGCAGAAATCCGTTAGGAGGAAATCTGTCCTTCGAGTAGAATTGAAAAGCGAGGGAGGGATGAGTATGAGTGTAGATCATGAAGTGCGTTCGGTGCGGGTCCAGATTTTCGGTGAGGAGCATGTAATCAGGGGTCAAGCCTCCCAAGAGTATATCGAGAACTTAGCCTCCTTAGTCGACAGTCGTTTAGAAGAAGTGCAGAAGAATAACCCTCTGCTTCCCCGCCATCGGGTGGCTATTTTGGTGGCCATCAACCTTGCTAATGAGTTGGAGAAGCTTTCGGCGGAGCATGCTGACCTCTTGACGCTACTGGAAGAAGCCAACTAAGTGGGGGGTTTTTGATGATAGGAAAGTGGATCGACCTCGTTATTTTGGTGTTTCTGGCGCTTGGTTTGCTGAAGGGGCTGAAGAGGGGCCTCGTGCGCGAGTTGTTTAGCCTCATGGGGGCTATCTTAGCCATTATCATTGCCTACCACAGTTATCAAAATCTTGCTCTGGTTCTCATAGACACTTACCAATTATCCACCTGGCAGGCCCAGACGATTTCCTTTGTGGTTTTGCTTGTGGGTATCAGCTTGTTAGGCGCGTTCTTCGGCTACGTCTGGTCGAAAGCCTTAAGTTTGACCCCTTTTTCGGTCGTGGACCACATTGGCGGTGCAGCCTTTGGCGTTGCCAAGGTCGGGGCTTTTGTCCTTATTTTGCTGGTTGTCTTTGGCGCGACCAATATCGCCTTCGTCAACAGCATCCTGGACGAATCTGTTGTCGTACAGCAGATTGGTGTACTTCTGCCCTTTGTCTACGATTATCTTGATCAGTATTGGCCTGAACAATTGCAGCGGCCCTTGTGGCTCTTTCCAGCGCAAAACCCCGAACCAATGTCGGGGTTTTCTTGGATAACTTGACGTTCCGTGCCAACCTCCCCTATACTTGCCTAAAGGGATCGCACTTGCCTCCTCGAACTAGTGAACTCGAATGGGGGCGAAGCCGGTGCGAAAGTCCGTTGTTTTATACGCCAATATCTGGGCTACTTTGCTTATGCTGGGTTTTTTTATCGTGTCGAGTCTGGGTGGCTCAAACGAGTTCCGTGGCGTTTCGAAACACCAGAAGGGCTTGGAGCATTTGCAGGGCAAGGTAATAATCCTTGACCCGGGCCACGGGGGCGGCGATCCCGGGACGGTAGGAGTCGGACCGACTACGGAAGCAGAAAATGTGTTGGCCATCGCCTGGGAGCTCAGGACCATGCTCGAACGATATGGTGCTCAGGTGATTATGACGCGTCAGACGGATGCAAGTGCATCGCGGGGAACGCAGTTTGACGGACAGCGAAACGGGCAATTAGCTGCACGTGTGGCTACTGCCAATCGGAGCAGTGGTGAGATATATGTTTCCTTGCACAATGATTGGCACGATAATCGTCAGATAAGGGGAACGTCAGTTCATTATTACAAGAGCCAGGACTTAGCATTGGCAGAGGTCCTGCAAAAATACCTCGTAGGTCAAACCAAGGCGGTAGACTTGGGTGTAAAGCGTAGCAATTTTTACGTACTGCGCAACACGAGCATACCTGCGGCTTTAGTCGAAATAGGTTTCTTAAGTAATCCAGAGGAAGCGCGCTTGTTGGCAAAACCCAGCTATAGGCTGGAGGTAGCCATGGGGCTCTTGGCTGGTATTAATGCCTATTTTGCAGGAGGGTTTTAAGGAGGAAAGTCTGTGGAGTTATTGGCGCCAGCCGGCTCTTGGGATGCCCTGCGGGCGGCGGTAGAGAATGGGGCAGATGCAGTTTATTTAGGAGGAAAATCGTATAGTGCCAGAGCCTCAGCGGCCAACTTTTCACCTGAAGAGCTGCAGATGGCTGTGGATTATTGCCATGTTCGCGGCGTACGGGTCTATGTCACTGTGAATACGCTCTTGAAGGAGGAAGAACTCGAGGGGGCCGTTGCCTACTTGGCCAACCTCTACCTCTGGGGGGTGGATGCAGTCATTGTTCAGGACCTCGGCCTGATTCGGCGGGCCCGGGAGGAGCTTTTACAGCTTGAGCTCCATGCTAGCACCCAGATGACCGTGCACAACGCCATGGATCTTGGGGCCATGGAGCGCTTTGGGATCACAAGGGTTGTCCTGGCGCGGGAGCTTGGTGCCAAGGCGATTAAGGAGATCGGAGAGCAGACAAAGCTAGAACTGGAAGTTTTTGTCCACGGGGCCCTCTGCATCTCTTATTCTGGACAATGCCTGATGAGCAGTTTGATTGGGGGCCGGAGTGGCAACCGCGGCCAATGTGCACAGCCTTGCCGCCAACCCTATAGCATCCAAGGAGTAAGGGTTCCTGGTGAATACTTGTTGTCATCGAAGGACCTATCCCTGGTTTCACACTTGGAAACACTGCGAGCTGCAGGTGTAGCGTCGCTGAAGATAGAAGGGCGCCTCAAGGGCCCTGACTATGTGGGAGTCGTCGTGCGTACCTACAGAGCAGCCTTAGACGGCAAGCAGTACGACGCGGAGGCCTTGGGTACGGTCTTTAACCGCGGTTTCACATCGGCTTATCTTGAGGATGATCAGAAACCACAGTTGATCACCTACTTACCACCTACCAAGGAAGAGCGCCTCGGTAGTGCCTTAGAGACCTATCGTTCACCAAAGGCTTTTCGTAAAGTCAAAGCACATCTTTGGGCGCGGCTTCGTCTCGGCGAGCCTCTAACGCTAAACCTTCTAGATGAGGATGGGTATCATGTGCAAGTATCTGGCCATGTCCAGGCGAACCCTTCAAGTAGCGGAGGACTGAGCAAGGAGTTGATCCGTGAAAAACTCTTGCGTCTAGGGAATGATCCCCTAGAGATTGTGGAGCTTAAGATCGAACTAGGAGAGGGCTTGCACCTGCCCATGAGTGAGCTCAACCAGGTGAGGCGAGACCTAGTCAGTCAGTGGGAAACGGCCCGTCTAGCCCCTTACAAGGAGCGTAGCATAGAAGTTACCAAGGACGCTTTGAGGTTAGCTAGAAAAGAGGAAAGAGTGAGCGAACCAGAATTAGCGGTGACGGTCTCCGATTTTGCCTCGGCCCGGGCTGCGATGGAGGCAGGGGCTAAGCTCATCTATTTCTCCGGAAAGGTCTACAAGAGGACTCCCCAAGATCTCTTTCGTGAACTGACAGACACCTGGTCGTTGGGGAAAGAAGTGGGAGTCCAGGTTTTTGCCCACCTAGAGCGCATTACGGAAAACGAGGTGCTGCCTACGATAATCAGTGAGTTACGTGGACACAGCTTTGATGGACTCTTGGTCGGCAACTTTGGCAGCTGGGAACTGGCTTTACAGTTCGAACGCCCCATTCATACCGATTGGTCCTTCAACGTCTTTAACTCCTGGGCAGTGGACCTTTTAGCCAGGAAGGGGGCTAACTTAGTTACCGCCTCTCTGGAGCTTCAGCTCAGCCAAATTAGGCAGCTGGGCAAGGCTGCTTCTGTTCCCATGGCCATTGTTGCCCACGGGCCTTTGGAATCCATGGTCACCAAGCACTGCACTTTTCGCGATCAAGGCTGCAAATACCAATGCCAGAGCGCCGCGCCTGTGGAGCTTGTGGATAAGAAAGGTTTTCGTTTTCCGGTGTATTTTGATCGATGGTGTCATATGCACATCTTTAATTCCCGTGAACTCTCGTTGGTTCAACACCTAGAGCAGGTGAAGACCAGTGGAGTTTCTTACTTGCGAATTGAGGGGCGCTTGAAGGAACCTGCTTGGGTTGGTTTTGTTGTGGATTCTTACAAGCGAGGTTTGGCAGGCGAAGTTGCGCAGATTCAAGGCGAATTTACCAAGGGCCACTACTTTCGTGGCGTCTTGTAGTGGGGTGTTGTAAGGATTATGAACGAAAAGAGTCTGCGAGTTTTAGAATGGCCTAAAGTACGGGAACTTGTGGCTGAAAGGACAAGTTTCTCGCTTAGTCGCGAGGTGATTGGCAAGCTGAGCCCCACCACAGATCTCAAAGAGGCGGTCCGGGCTCTAGCGCTGACGACCGAAGGCGTACGCCTACTGTGGAAGCATGGTGAACCGCCCCTTGGTGGTGCTAACGATATCTCCCAAGTAGTGGGAAGAGCACGCCTCGGTGGTATTCTCGATCCTGATCAATTCATGCCCATTGGAGACTTCCTGTATTGCATCGAACAACTGGATAGGTACTTAGATGAAGAAGAAGGCGTATTAGTGGACTTGGCCGCAGCTTTGCTGCCGCTAGGGGCTTTAAAGGACGAAATTGAAAGGTGCATTGACCGCGAAGGGTATGTGAAAGACTCGGCATCGCCCGAACTCGGTAGACTTCGCAGTAAGATGCGGACCTTGGCAAATCGCATTCGCGATCGTCTAGACAGCATGGTGCACTCTGCAGCAACGCAAAAGATTCTCCAGGATCCCATCATCACTGTGCGCAATGGGCGTTATGTAGTCCCGGTGAAAGCCGAGTATCGCAGTAAGTTTCAGGGCATTGTCCATGATCAGTCTGGGAGCGGTGCCACCCTATTTATGGAGCCGGCTTTTGCTGTGGAGTTGAATAATGATCTCAACGTGGCGCAACAGGAGGAACATGCGGAAGTGCAGAGAATTCTCAAACGCCTGACTGCCATGGTTGCAGAAGAAAGCGCGGTTCTCTTGGAGAACTTGCAGATTGTGACCGAACTGGACTGCATTTTTGCCAAAGCCCGTTTCAGTCGGGCCATTGATGGCGTGGAGCCAACGCTGAACGATGGGGGACGGATCCAGATCAAGCAGGGGAGGCATCCCTTATTAAAGGGCCATGTGGTGCCCATCGATGTCTGGCTCGGTACGGATTTCCATCTCTTGGTGATTACGGGGCCGAATACGGGGGGGAAAACTGTTACCCTCAAGACGGTGGGTCTTTTTTCGCTCATGGCTCAAGCGGGTTTACATATTCCTGCAGATCCAGGCTCTGAGCTGGCGGTATTTCATGGGATCTATGCTGATATCGGTGATGAGCAAAGCATTGAGCAAAGCTTGAGTACGTTCTCTTCGCACATGACAACCATCGTGGGTGTCTTGGAGAATCTGCAAGCGAACTCCCTGGTCTTATTGGATGAGCTAGGAGCTGGCACCGATCCTACGGAGGGAGCTGCACTGGCAACGGCCATCTTAGAGCATTTAAGGAGCCGAGGGGTTCATACCATAGCCACCACGCACTACTCGGATCTGAAAAGCTATGCGTACACCCATGATGGTGTAGAAAATGCGAGTGTCGAATTTGATCTGAAGACCTTGAGACCAACGTATCGTTTATCCATTGGTATTCCTGGTAAGAGTAATGCCTTTGCCATCTCCAGACGGCTTGGTCTGGGTGAAGATATCGTTGGGAAAGCCCAGGCACTGCTCTCCTCAGAACATATGCAAGTAGAGGACATGATAGGTGAGATAGAGAACAACCGGCGACAAGCGGAGCAGGATCGGGTCACAGCAGAAAACTTACGCCAGAAATACGAGGCGCTCAAGTCCAAGTATGAAGGGCAGATTGATGAGCTTGACGAGGCCCGAAGTGAGCTGATAGACGAGGCGAGGGAAGAGGCGCGACGGCTGCTCGAACAAACACAGGCCGAGGTGAACACGATTCTAGGACGAGTACGCCGCATGGGGCGGGAAGAGCTCGAAGAGAGCGTGAAGGACTATCGCAAAGAAATTGCCGGAAAGACCCAAGCCCTTGGCAAGGCGCGTAAAGCGAGGCCACAAACCCCCGGTCCTACTAACCTCAAGCCCGGCGAAGAAATCCGTATCAAGAGTCTGCGGCAGAATGGGTTCGTTCTGGAGCCCCCTGGGACAAATGGCGACGTCCTGATTCAGGCCGGGATTATGAAGATCACGGTGAAGGTAGATGATGTGGAGCGGGTGCAGACCAAAGAGAAGAAGTCGCAAGGAAGTGGCAAGGACGGGGGAGTACAGAGGAGCCACTTAGCCAAGAGCAGTAACATCCGTAGTGAAATTGACCTAAGGGGAAAGACAGTAGAAGAGGGACTAGCCCTTGTTGATAAGTATCTGGATGATGCCTTTTTGTCATCTCTAGGTAGGGTACAGCTGATTCATGGTAAGGGCACTGGCGCCTTGGGTGACGCGATTCAGCAGTACTTAAACACACACCTGCATGTACAGGATTTTCGCTACGGTGCACCGAGCGAAGGTGGCCATGGAGTCACCATCGTAGACATTTACCTGCCGAGATAGCCACATATTGCCAAAGAGTTACGAACGTTATCATAGATACATGAGGAGCGAGGTGCTTAGGTGAACTGGTCTTGGTTGTGGAAGGAATGGATTCGACCCTTAGTCGGTGCTGTGCTTTTGGCCGCCTTCATCATCGTGTTTGTGGGACAGTCCTTTAGGGTGGATGGTGCCTCTATGGAGAACACATTGGTTCATGGCGAACGATTGATGGTGGATAAGCTCACCTATCGATTTCGAGAACCGCAGCGGGGAGAAATTATCGTGCTGAACATGCCAGGTGCTCGGTTCATCAAGAGGATTATTGCTGTGGGGGGCGACGCGGTCGAAGAACGCTCGGGCGTCGTTTATGTGAATGGTTTGGCCCTAGAGGAGCCCTATGTAGATAACAAGACCCGGATGAACTGGGGTCCCTTTATCGTTCCCCAGGGGCATGTCTGGGTCCTAGGCGATAATCGGCCACGGAGCGATGATAGTAGGGGCTCGGTGGGATTCTTACCCCTTGGGGATATCGTTGGACGGGCCATTTTCCGCTATTGGCCACTAAATCGAATCAGTGGAGTGTAGTGGTGCATAAAAAAAGGAAGCAGTCTGCTCGGCGCAGTTGCTTCCTTTTCTTTATCTCTGAAGGAAGGGGATGCTTTGCCACCAGGGCTGGGAGCAACGTGGGGATATTTCTGTTGGTTCTGTTCCCGCAATGAAGATCTCACGGCGGGTCTCCTCTGGAGGTAGATTGCAGTCGTCTGTGACCAGAAGCCCCGTCTTGGTATCAATCAGCACACCTTCGACTAAACCGCTAGGCTTGGGGAAGTCGGTAATAGGTGTATTCTTCAATGCCGTGCGCATGAAATCACCCCAAATGGTCGCCGCATTCCAAGAACCGTAGCGCACTCCTCCGTACACCATGCGCTTGGGAGTGTCTTCGCCAAACCATACTACGCTCACCAAATCAGGGGTATAACCCACAAACCAAGCGTCTTGATAGTCCGAATGCGTACCGGTCTTACCGGCTGCAGGGCGACCAATATTGGCGTTCTTGCCAGTGCCTCGCTCGATCACTCCCCGCAGCAAATCCGTCATGATATAACTTGTTTGCTCACTCAAGACAACTTCCAGGTGTGGACTGGTCTGCTCCAAGATGTTGCCGCTTGCATCGGTCACCCTTGTAATGGCGTAGGGCCTAGTTTTAATCCCTTGGTTGGCTAGGACACCGTAGGCAGTGGCCATTTCTAACAAGGCAACACCTTTGGTCATACCGCCAAGCGC
This sequence comes from uncultured Clostridiaceae bacterium, assembly GCA_964485345.1. GTDB lineage: Bacteria > Bacillota > Limnochordia > Darwinibacteriales > Darwinibacteriaceae > UBA5420. Next base: position 19,467 of record CAZAJB010000012.1, on the reverse strand, counting down.
GAGGGGGGCTAGCCCCACATCATTAACACGCCCTTGTTCGACAAAAGTCGTGATCCCCATTTTTTTGGCATAGTCAATCACCTTCTGGGGTCCGAGTTCATCCACAACTTGGGCCGCTATAACATTGAGCGAATCTTCCACTGCTTCTCGCACCGTCACTTCTCCAGCAAAGGTCTCATAGTAGTTGCGGGGGCTCCATACCTCACCGGTTATGGTAGTGAAATCGGTTGGTTCGTCCATGTAGACGTCGGCTACCGTAATACCGCTGTCAATGGCTGCTGTATAGGCGAAGATTTTTATGGCCGATCCCGGTGAACGCATGGCCTGAACACTGCGATTAAAACTATCCTGGCCGCGGCCTCCCACCATAACCCGGATTTCGCCAGTCTGTGGAACCAAGGACAAGATCGCCCCCTGGGGTTGGGTTAAGGATCCCTCACCAGACGAACCCTGGGGTATGCCCTCAGCTAGCGCTTTTTCCGCAGCTCGTTGCATATCAAGGTCAAGCGTTGTATGTACACGCAAACCGCCGCTAAATACTGCTGCTTGACCATAGGTTTCAACCAGCTGGGCAATGACATAGTCCACAAAATAGCCCGCTTCTACCACGCGTTCTCGCCGTTCTGCCAAAACGAGGGGTTCTGCTTTAGCACGACTCGCCTCGGCGTCGGTCAAATAACCAACCTCTTGCATACGGCTCAAAACGAAATCGCGGCGATCGACAGCAATATCAGGATTGACAAAAGGAGAATAGCGGGTGGGCCAGCGGACAACACCAGCGATCATGGCTGCTTCGCTCAGAGTAAGCTCTTTGGCAGACTTGCCAAAAAAGGTACGTGCTCCTGCCTCAATACCGTAAGCTCCATGGTTTAGGTAGAACTCATTCAGATATGCTTCGAGGATCTCATCTTTGGAGTACTTCCGCTCAATTTGCACAGCCCACAAGAATTCCTCAAGCTTGCGCATGATTGTCTTTTTTTGCGTTAGGAACACATTACGCGCTAGCTGCATCGTAATGGTTCCTCCGCCTTGGCTAAAACTCCAGTCCCTAATGTTGACCAAGATAGCTCTGCCAAAGGCAATGAAGTTAATACCGTGGTGGTTATAGAACTGATCGTCTTCAATGGCCACAACGGCATTTTTGACGTGATCCGGTAACTCAGTGATATCCACGGGAATTCGGTTTTCTTTGTACAAATCCGTGATTAATCGTCCATTCACATCATAAATGTAAGTAGAAAAGTTCTGATGAATGTTGACTTGGTCCAGACTAGGAGCACTTCTCAAATAGGCAGAAAGAACACCAACACCGGCCCCTAGCAGGGTCGAACCTAGAATCACTATTACATAGATGAGAACGGTCTTTCGTTTCACTCTGACACCCCCGGGGGATATTTCATATTTTCATTATAACATAGAACTTCGCCAAATAATCTGAATCACCTAGGGTCCCTGGCCCAAAGTTATGAACACTTGTGAGAGGTGGTCGTCCGTGATAAAATTTACTTGGCGTACCTACGTCGGTCTTGTGCTCTTCATTGTCTTGCTCTTTTCGGTCTTGACTCTTATGATTGCAGAAAAGAGGCTCGCTCCTGTCTTACGGACCTGGGCCGAAACCCGGGCCATGAACCTAGCAACAAGGGCCATCAACGTCGCGGTAGAAGAAATGATGGCAGTTAATCTGAGCAGTACGGTCATGGCGGAGTTGATCCGTGATGGGGAGGGCCGTTTGCAGGCGATCCAGTATGACATGGGTGAAGTCAACCGTGTTAGTAGTCAGGCAACCCATAAAATACTCCAGACCATAAACAATATGGGCGAAGAGGTCTTTCCAATCCCTGCCGGTCAGCTAACTGGTTTGGACTTTCTGGCTTCTTGGGGTCCCGGGATTCCAGTGCGCATGATTCCGGTAGGCGGGCTGACCACAACACCTGTAGCCAGTTTTGAGAGTGCTGGCATTAACCAGACCTGGCATCGGGTTTTCTTGGATGTTCAAGTCGTCATGAGAATTGCCGTACCATTAGTGTCCGAAGAAATCCTCGTTTCCACCCAGGTGCCCATCTTAGAAGAAGTCTTGATCGGATCGGTGCCTACCTTCTACTTTGCCGGCCAGGAAAACCTCCTGCCCAATGATGGACGTTTAGAATTTCCCCTTAAGTGAGTGAGCAGATATGATACGATACAACCATGCAGTGATCGAACGAAAGTGGCGGAAGAGATGGGCCGAAGAGGAGAACCGAGGGCCCCTAGTTGCTGTACAGCTGGTCCCCAAGGAAGCGGCCCGGCTCGACCTCGAGAACGGGAGACTCGTCTTGGTATCTCATTTCTTAGCCACAATATTGGCTGGCGAAAAGCCGCAGATTTCCCTGCTCGGTGCTGCACAAGGCTGGTTAGGGGATGCCCGCGCCCTTGGGGTAGCGGTACAGGATGGAGTAGGGACTGGCAGATATGACCTGATGGTTCTGCCCCGGGACTATGCCCGCACAAAACACAGGAATGTGGAAGCAGCGCTTACTTTCCTCCCGGGACGACTCTTAGAAACCGGGGGCGTCTCCTTGGGCCATCTGTTACCTGACTTTGGCGTTGATGCCTGCCGCGTCTATGTGCTTTTTCTCGGTCCTCTAGAGCGTGATTATGTATTCAGTTGGCATGGCCTGGCCAGTGCACACCGCTTTGTGGCTCGGGTCTGGCAACTGGCCCAGACTGGCGCACTGTCTAGGCTCGAAAAAGCAGGATGTGATGGTGCAGATTGGAGCGAGATCTGTGACCTCAGATTCGTAGTGCGAGACCGCCTCGGGCAGAAAAAACCCCACACGGCACTAGCGGCCATCATGGGGTATGTCAGGCATCGATCGATTCTTACAGCAACTGAAACCCGGGTTATAGCTGAACTCCTGGCACCTTTCACGCCATTTCTAAGTAGTGAACTACTTGAGCTTGTGGCGACGGTTTAGGATCAAAATGGCTGGCACGGTCAGGATGCAGATCCCAAGCGCGATGATTTGACTGAGCACAAAGGGTCCATAGAGCTCGCTGTGTTGCCGAATAAAGTCAAGGAAAAAGCGGACTATGGAGTGGAGCAAGAGCGTGTGTAAGAAGGCATATCCCGGGTATCGGGGATTTTTCGCCCATTTCCAGGCCAAGGGTAAGATGATGATAGATGCCAGGACTTCGTAGAGCTGGGAAGGATGAACTGGCCCTAGACTGCCTGGGAATTCGATGGCCCAGGGAAGGTTTGTAGGAGGCCCATAGAGTTCACCGCTCATAAAGTTCCCGAGGCGAATGAAGATATGTCCCACCGGCAAAATAGGTGCGGCAAAATCAGCTATCTGCCAGTAGTTTAACCTGTGTTTACGTACGTAAAAGTACCCTAGCACCATGATGGCAATAATTGCGCCATGGGATGCCATTCCGGCCCGGGAAAAAATCTCCAGCGGGTTTTGCAGGAAATACCTCCAGTAAGGTATAACTGCCCCAAGGCGGCTACCGACCAGACCGGCCAAGGCCGAGATGAAAAAGAGGTTCTCAATCAGTTCAACGTCGACCTCGTGCAGGCGGGCAAAATAGCGCGCAATAAAGTAGGCTGCAACAAAGGTGCAAGCCATCAGAATTCCATACCAGTAGATGTCTATTGAACCAATGCTAAATGCTATCGGATACATGCAATCACCTCGCAAGTTGTACTAGAGGCTAATTCCACCTATCTCAGGAAATACCTGCCCAGATAAGGAGGCTTTTGATGAAGAAAATCGTCCTGACTGGCGGAGGGTCCGCCGGACACGTCACACCCCATTTTGCCTTGTTACCCCATCTTAAGAAGGGGGGATGGGAGGTTTACTACATTGGTACCGCCGATGGAATCGAAAGGCAACTCATGGAAGAGCATTTACCCTATTATCCCATTAGTGCAGGCAAACTAAGAAGGTACTTTGACCTAAAGAACATCAGCGATCCTTTCCGTGTTGCCAAAGGGGTGCTTGAAGCCTACCGCGTCTTGCGGAAAATTCAGCCTAGGGTGGTCTTCAGCAAGGGCGGCTTTGTCTCCGTACCCGTAACAGTTGCTTCCTGGCTTCTCCGAATTCCCATCATCCTCCATGAGTCCGATTTGACGCCGGGCTTGGCGAACAAGATTAGCCTGCCCTTCGCCCGTGAGCTGTGTTTGACCTTTCCAGAATCCCTCCAATATGTAAAGGGCAAAGGGCTTGTGACAGGGACACCGATTAGGGGGGAGTTAGCTAGCGGTTCGAAAAGCGAGGGACTGCGTCTATGCAAGCTAAGAGAAGGTGTTCCAACTGTGCTTGTCATGGGTGGAAGCTTAGGCGCAAGCATCTTCAATCAGATCATTCGTGAGCATCTCGAGACATTAACCCAGAGTTACCAAATCATCCATCTCTGTGGACAGGGCAATTTGGACCCACACCTCAAAAACCCACGTTACTGCCAACTGGAATACGCCAAGGAGGAATTACCGCACCTTTTTGCTGCTGCGGATCTGGTGCTCTCCCGGGCTGGCGCTAACTCCATTTTTGAGCTCTTGGCCCTAGCCAAACCCCATATTCTTGTACCCCTTTCTAAGCAGGCGAGCCGTGGCGATCAAATCCTCAATGCCCAGTCCTTTGCTAGACAGGGATTCAGTTTAGTGATCCCCGAGGAGGAGCTTGATCTCACCTCTTTACAGGATAATTTGGCACATCTTTATGCACACCAAGAGGAGTTCATCCAAACTATGAAAAGCTCAGAGATGAAGGATGGTACAGACAATGTGCTCAGGGTGATTGAAGGGCAAGCGAAAAGAAAGTAGTTGCCAGGACAGGCAAAATATGGTTAAATGATAAGCAGGTAAGTAATTAAACACATGACGGGAGTGACAGACATGTCAGTAAAATTAGCGGTCATATATTATAGCTCGACCGGAACAAACCACCAGTTGGCCATCTGGGCCAAGCAAGGCGCAGAGGAACTTGGGGCCGAGGTTCGGCTCTTGAAAGTGCCGGAGTTAGCACCCCAAGCCGCCATTGACTCGAATCCCGCCTGGAAGGCTCATGCTGAAGCGACCAAGGATGTTCCTGAAGTAACACCAGCGGATTTGGAGTGGGCTGATGCCTATATTTTCAGTGTACCTACCCGCTTTGGCAATATGGCGGCCCAAATGCGGCAGTTCTTGGATAGCACAGGCGGGCTTTGGTTCCAGGGAAAGCTTGCCAACAAGGTTGTTAGCGCCATGACATCAGCTCAAAACGCGCATGGCGGTCAAGAAGCGACCATCTTGTCGCTGTATACGAACATGTATCATTGGGGCGCCATTGTTGTTTCGCCAGGATATACCGATCCTGCTATCTTTGCAGCAGGTGGCAATCCCTACGGAACGAGCGTTAGTGTGGATCAGGCAGGTGAGATGGTGGAAAACGTAGAAGAGGCCGTGAAATACCAGGCCAAGCGTACTGTTACTGTGGCCGGCTGGATCAAAGCTGGAAACAAGTAGTCCACCAACCAAAGCTCGTCAAAAGGAAAGGCCAAGGTTCAGGGAAGACGTTCCCGATCCTTAGCCTTTTCTTGTTTTTTGTCTACTCTACAGTGATCGTCTTGCTGTTTTCCCACAACCCATGGATATTGCAGTAACTGAGGGCAATGATGGTACCGCTTTCCTTGAGTCTTACCGTAACCCTGGCAAAGGGGTCGGTGTAGACTGGTCCCTCAGTTCCACCCTTCAGACCTTCGCCATGCCCTGCCAGCTGAATGTCGGCTAGCTCAAAGGTAAACCCTTCAGTGGGTTGAAAGAGGAGCTTGATCCAGCGAATATGGTGTTCTGCCGTATTGGGATGCGGATTGTCTGCTCCGATGCCTACCTCAATTTGCACTGCTTGGCCTGCCTGAACACGATCGGGCGCATCAATCACCGGGACGTGTTTTTCATTCTTCCAGTCGCCGCTGCGCACAACGTCTCCTAGCTTCATAAAATAACCTCCTTCACATTACCTCAATATTCAATGGTTCTAGATATGGTGCATTTATCCTGCTGGCAATCGTGCTCATATTAGTCCATGAGAAACACATGCTAGAAGGAAGAGGTGATGCCATGCTCACAGTATTCTTAGCTTCACTAATCCCCGGCCTTTTTTGGCTATGGTACTTTAATCGTTATGATGTGTCGGATAAAGAGCCCCTCTCGGAGCTCCTGCGCTGTCTGCTCTTGGGATCCTTGGCAGTGATCCCGGCCTTGATCTGGGAGGCGCCCTTCCGAGATCTGCTGCAAACATCAAATTCGCCCTTGGTTCAGTTGGTTCTCTCCTTCTTTGTAGTAGGTCTTGGTGAAGAACTGTTTAAACTAGTAGCAGTCTATGTAGCGGTATTCAAGTCAGAGCATTTTAGTGAGCCCATGGACGGAATCATCTATGCTATCGCAACGAGTATAGGTTTTTCTGTTGTGGAGAACATCCTCTATATCTCCGCCTTTGGCCTGGCAGTAGCCCCCCTGCGCGGTACGATTGCCACTTTAGCGCATATTGCCTTTTCAGGGTTGGCAGGATATTTCCTAGGACAGGCGAGGTTTGCTGACAAACCTCTGCCAAGTGCGCTCTTGGGACTCGCTGTCGCTTCTTTTGCCCATGGGTTATACGATTTTCTCCTCATTCGTCACTTAGTCTCGCCCCTTGTCTTGGCCGCCTTGATTCTCGCCCTGCACTATCTCCTCTTCCTAGCCATCCAGACAGCTGTCAAGTCCCCCCAAGGCAGGTAATCCTTGTCTCCGCGAGCCCCGTGTGCTAAAATAGGAACGAAGGAGCGTGACACTATGGCGGGACATTCCAAGTGGGCTAATATTAAACACAAGAAGTCGAAAGAAGATGCCAAGCGGGGACAGGTGTTCACCAAGATCGGGCGCAAAATTACGGTGGCGGCCAAAGAGGGCGGATCTGACCCAGAGGCCAATGTGAAATTGCGCCTAGCCATCGACGAAGCCCGTTCCGTAAACATGCCAAATGATACTATAGACAGGGCTATCGCCCGTGCAGTAGGTGGTCTTGATGGTGCAGTGTATGCCGAGGTACTCTACGAGGGTTATGGACCAGGTGGTGTGGCCATCATGCTCGATACCCTGACCGACAATCGTAATCGCACCGCGGGCGAGGTTCGTCATCGTTTCTCCAAGTATGGGGGGAATCTAGGCGAGAATGGTTGCGTAGCCTGGATGTTTGAGCGTCGTGGTGTCTTGGTTGTAGAACGAGGTACTGTCGATGAAGACGAAGTTATGCTACTAGCCCTGGAGGCTGGGGCAGTGGATGTGGTCACAGAAGGTGATGTCATTGAAATCCACACTGACCCGAGCGATTTTGTTACGGTTAAGGATGAGCTCGAAGGCCAAGAACTTCAATTCTTAGGAGCGGAGATCAGCTTCATTCCCCAAAATACGGTGGGAATCTCTGAAAACAAGGTGGAATCCATCGAGAAGCTCATTGAAATCCTCGAGGAGTTGGATGAGGTTCAAGAAGTTTATTCTAACTATGAGGTCGAAAGTTAGGAATACTCGCCTAGGCCAAGGACATACTCTCCCTTAGGGGGGAGAATTATGCGTCGAGTGGTGGTTCTTTTCATGGTGGGTTTGGTCTTTTTTCTGTTAGCCTTCATTATAAGCCAACAAGTCTTCACCATGCTGGTCTAGAAACCGCTTGCCTCAGTCGGAACCCATGATTGAGGCGTTTTTTTGCACCGAGAGCTTAGGCAAGGACTTGTTTTAGGCTACGTCGAATAGAGGAAATGAGGTGGACGCAGATGATCATCATGGGAGTTGACCCCGGTACAGCCATTACAGGCTACGGGGTAATCAAAGCAGAGAACAACAGACACATCGTCTTAGGCTATGGTGCCATCCGCACCACAGCGAAGCAGGGCACAGCGGCACGTTTGAAGATCATCTATTCAGAATTGACCGATCGTATTCGCGAGTTTCAGCCCCATTGCCTGGCAGTGGAAGAGCTCTTCTTCAACAAGAACGTAAGTACCGCTCTGGCGGTGGGACAAGCTAGGGGAGTGGCGATTCTAGCAGGCGCACATGCCGGCTTGTCCGTGGCTGAATATACGCCGCTGCAAGTGAAGATGGCTGTCACCGGCTATGGCAGAGCGAGTAAGGAGCAAGTGGCCTACATGATTAAAATGCTCCTAGGCCTTGCCGACGTGCCCAAGCCCGATGACGTAACGGATGCGCTAGCGATTTGCGTATGCCATGGGCATAATGCCAATAACTGGGGGAGATCAAAGTGATTGTCTCGTTGAAAGGTTGCCTAATAGAGGTTAGGGAGGACTTAATTGTCCTGGATGTGCAAGGGATCGGCTACGAAGTCATCGTTACCAGTTCTGTGCTGAAAAGGCTACCCCCTGCGGGACAGGAGCTGTCTGTTCAGACGTATTTGCAGGTGCGGGATGATGCCTTCGTTCTCTACGGGTTTTCCTCCGCAGAAGAGAGAGGTCTCTTCCACAAGATCATAGGAGTGGCCGGCATCGGCCCTAAGCTTGGTATAGGTATCCTATCCAATATTGCTCCCCGGGAGTTTATGCAAGCGGTGCAGAGGCAAGACTTGGCTACCCTGATAACTCTGCCAGGGATCGGTAAGAAGACAGGTGAGCGTATTCTGCTTGAGCTCAAGGATAAGTTTAAGGATCTTCCTTGGGAACCGAGAGGCGAAGAGGATCATCTGCCCATCATTTCGGGTAGCGTCTTTGAGGATGCTGTGGAAGCTCTGCAGGCTCTGGGGTATCATGCTAACGAAGCAGAGCGCATGGTCAACCTCGCCAAACCACATTTACAGGAAAACTATAATTTGCAGGAACTACTCAAGGTAGCGCTGGCACAAAACAGCCAGCAAAGGGGTGAACGTACTTGGAGACAGAACGGATAGTAAGTGCCTGGAAACGACCTGACGATTGGGACGCAGAGACCTCCCTTAGACCCCGTACTTTAGAAGAATACATTGGGCAAGATAAGGTTAAGGAACATATGCGGCTTTTCGTTACCGCAGCCAAGCAGCGCGGGGAAGCCTTAGATCACGTCTTGTTCTATGGTCCTCCAGGCTTGGGAAAAACGAGCCTCGCCCACATTATTGCAACGGAAATGGGTGTGGGAATTCACACAACATCGGGGCCTGCCATTGAACGGCAGGGAGACTTGGTGGCCATCCTCACGAGCATGCAGGCGAGTGATGTATTGTTTATTGATGAGATCCACCGCTTGAGCCGTTCTGTAGAAGAGGTTTTGTATCCAGCCATGGAGGATGCCGCCGTGGATATCGTAATTGGCAAAGGGCCGGGCGCACGATCGGTACGCATTGACTTGACTCCCTTCACCTTAATCGGTGCAACAACTAGGGCTGGCATGCTCACATCTCCCTTGCGGGATCGTTTTGGTATGATTAGCCGCTTAGAACTTTATGAGGTCAAGGATCTGCAGGCTATTGTGATCAGGGCCGCTAGAATTCTGGGCGTAGCCATTGACCTGGAGGGAGCTTGGGAAATCGCCAAACGCTCTCGGGGGACGCCGCGGGTTGCTAACCGTCTGCTGAAACGGGTGAGAGACTATGCCCAGGTTCGGGCAGATAACCATATTTCGCATGAGGTCGCCAGCGAAGCACTGCATCTTTTTGACGTTGACGAAAACGGCCTAGATCATCTAGATCGGCGTATCCTTCAGACGATTCAAAGAGTCTTTGGTGGGGGGCCGGTTGGAGTAGAGAGTCTAGCTGCAGCTATCGGCGAGGAGGCAAACACCATTGAGGATGTCTATGAACCCTTCCTCTTGCAGCTCGGTTTGTTGCAGCGTACATCCAGGGGCCGGTGCATCACCTCTCTCGGTTATGAGTACCTAGGGATCGCGCCGCCGGCAGATATGGCAGGTGATCAAGGGTGACTTGGAAAACGGAAGGTATTGTGCTTCGTGTGCGCAACTTAGGCGAAGCGGATCGCATCGTTACTCTTTATACGAAAGAACGAGGCAAGCTCAACGCTGTGGCAAGAGGGGCTCGCAGGATTCGAAATCGTCTGGTTAGTCCTACGCAGGTCTTCACCCATGGGCGTTTTCTGATATTTCCAGGCAAGGGATTGCACAATCTAAGCCAAGCAGATATTATCCACAGTGGTCAGCTGATCCGCGATGATCTCGAGAAGTTTGCCTACGCCTCGTATTTGACAGAACTGCTAGACGCCTTGACGGTGGAAGAAGATCCTATCGAAAGCGTCTTCCCCCTACTAGCTGCCGCCCTCTCCCTTGGTGAAACAGGGCGCTTTTCCCTCGCGGCCCGAGCTTTTGAGATCCGGCTCATGCGGGAGCTTGGCTATGAACCGGAGTTGTACCAGTGTCTATACTGCCGGGAGACGCTAGAGAAGAAAATGTTCTTCAGCGAGGAGGGCGGAGCCCTGTGCGAGAAGTGTGTAGGACAGGATCCGCGTAGTATGCCGTTGACGAATGGCACCTGGGAGTTAATGAAAAAACTACTAGAGTGGGACTTCTCGCGCCTAACGGTGCTTCATCCGGCCCTCAGCAATGAGACCGAACTGCGGCGTATGATGCGTAGATACCTAGACTATCGCTTGGAGTATCCTCTGAAATCTTTGGATTTTTTGGAGACGCTGCATGCTCTTAATTGACAATTAGTGGTCAATTTGATATACATGAAACATGAAATCTGCGTGAAACGAAGGTGGATGTAAGATGAATCTTCAGGATATGATTCTAAAACTACAGGAGTATTGGGCTCAGCATGATTGCATCATCTATCAGCCCTATGACCTGGAAGTAGGGGCTGGGACTATGTCACCAGCTACTTTTTTGAAGGCCTTAGGACCGGAACCCTGGAATGTGGCCTATGTACAGCCATGCAGGAGACCAACTGACGGCCGTTATGGGCAGAATCCCAACAGAGTACAGCACTATTATCAGTACCAGGTGGTATTGAAGCCTTCGCCTGACAATGTTCAGGAGCTGTACTTGGGAAGCCTGGAGGCATTGGGTATCGACCTTCTAAAACACGATGTCCGCTTTGTCGAAGATGATTGGGAATCTCCTACACTAGGTGCTTGGGGCTTGGGCTGGGAAGTCTGGCTGGATGGCATGGAAATAACCCAATTTACCTACTTTCAACAAGTTGGCGGTATTGATGTGAAACCGGTTTCTGCGGAAATCACCTATGGAATTGAGCGCTTGGCCACATTTATCCAAGGCGTCGACAGCATTTTCGATCTGAAATGGGTTGGCGATGTGACCTACGGAGACGTGTTTATGCAAAACGAAATCGAGTTTTCCAGGTTCAATTTTGAAGTATCCGACGCAGACAGACTATTTACCCTCTTTGATTTGTATGAGGTCGAGGCGCAGCGTCTGATCGAAGCAGGTTTGGTGCTGCCGGGCTATGACTTTGTGTTAAAGTGTTCCCACACGTTCAACTTGCTCGATGCTCGTGGTGCAATTTCAGTGAGTGAGAGGACTCGGTTCATTGGCCGAGTTAGGGCATTAGCTCGCATAGCTGCACAGGCTTATCTTGCTGAAAGGGAACGCCTAGGCTTTCCCATGCTCAAAGGGGGGCGTGTATAAATGCAGGACTTTCTATTAGAGCTTGGTTTTGAAGAGTTGCCAGCCCGCTTTGTGGAGCGGGCCCTAGGACAATTGGTCGAAAGCGCGACAAAGAAGCTCCAGCAGGAGAGGCTCACCTACGGTGAGGTGATCCGGCTCAGCAGTCCCCGTCGCCTAGCGCTCCTAATTCGCGATCTACAAACAGAACAAGAAGATGTAGTGGAAGCAGTCAAAGGTCCTCCCCTCAATATTGCCAAAGACGAGCATGGAGATCTCACCAAGGCGGGCCAAGGATTCTTGCGCTCTCAGGGTGCCCAGGCAAGCCAGATCACGATCAAACAGTTTCAGGGTGCCGACTACATCTATATCCAGAAAGAGGTCCGAGGCCAAAAAACGAACGATCTCCTAAAGCCTCTCTTGGAGGATATTATCGCGCACTTGAGTTTCCCTAAGAACATGCATTGGGGAGATTATGAGCTACGTTATGCTAGGCCCCTAAGATGGATGGTCGCTCTCTTGGGTCAAGATGTGATTCCTCTTCAAGTTGGTCCCGTTCAAGCCGATCGATTAAGCTATGGTCACAGGCAGCTGGGTCCTGGACCCCTCACGATTTCCAATCCCGATGAATACCGCCGAACACTTAGCGACAACTATGTCCTCGTTGACGCAGAGGAAAGAAGATCCGTCACCTGGGATCAAATCCAGCAGCTTGCTGCCAAAGAAGGAGCGCAGGTGTTGGAGGACGAGCGTTTGCTCGACGAAGTTGTGAACCTTGTGGAATACCCCACAGCATTTTGCGGGAGTTTTTCTCCAGAATATCTAGAGATGCCCTCCGAAGTCTTGATCACTTCCATGAAGGAGCACCAACGTTACTTTCCGCTTCATAGCGCCTTAGGTGCCCTCGAAGCTCGCTTTATTGGCGTGCGCAATGGAGCAGACAATCACCTTGACAATGTGATCGCCGGGAACGAGAAGGTGCTAGAAGCCCGGCTATCCGATGCCAAGTTCTTCTATGATGAAGATTTGCAGATTAACCTTGTTGATAATCTGCAGAAACTTGAAGGAGTTGTCTTCCAAGAAAAGCTTGGAACGATGGGCGATAAAGTCAGACGGCTTCAAGCCCTGACCACGAAGCTGATCGAAGAGTTAGGGCATTACGATCAAAAAGGGTCGGCCCTTCGCACGGCGCTCCTGGCGAAATGCGACCTGGTCTCCCAAATGGTCTACGAGTTCCCAGAATTGCAGGGAATGATGGGTGAGAAGTATGCACTAGCGCAAGGGGAAGACGCTTCTGTGGCAGCAGGAATACGGGAGCATTATAAACCACGTTTTTCGGGCGACTCCCTACCAATGACGGTTGAAGGCACAGTGGTGAGTTTGTCCGACAAACTAGACACCCTGGTGGGCTATTTTGCCGTAGGCAGTATTCCCACTGGCTCACAGGATCCCTTTGCCTTGCGCAGGCAGGCCCAGGGAGTGGTTCAGATCCTCCTGAAGAAAGGGTATGATGTCTCGTTGACCTCTCTGATCGAGGCGGCTAGAAGTACTTACACAGATCTGCAGCTCGGGCAGGAGAACGCACAGGCGCTCCTAGACTTCTTCCTCGCCCGCTTGCGTGTGCTCCTCACCGACCAGGGCTTCGCCTACGATGTGATTGACGCGGCTATGGCTTCAGGCGATGATCGTATCCACAATCTGTTGGGACGAGTCCAGGCTTTAACAGAGTTTAGGGAAAGAGAGAGTTGCGAAGACTTGATCATCGGTTTTGAACGGGTGGTGAATTTGGCCGCCAAGGCAGAAAGCCAGTCCGTTGTCGCGCAGGTCTTCACAGAGGCAGACCACAAATTCCATCAAGCTGTCCAGGACCTTCAAGGAGCGTGCCAAGAGCTTGTGGGCCAGCAAGACTATGCTGGAATCCTGCAAACCTTAGCCGACTTTAGGCTCCATGTGGATGGATTCTTTGACGATGTGATGATTATGGATCCAGATCCGGTGATCCGCGCCAATCGTCTTGCTCTGCTAAAGCAATCCCTTGATTTGTATAGTTTGTGCGGGGATCTGCGCTTAATTGTTGTAAATAAGTAAAGAAGCAAGCCTATAGAAGGAAACGTCTGGGTTGTCCAGAATAAAGTTTGTTGGAGTTTCACGGTGGGGTGGGTGTATTCCCCAACTGGGGATAACATAGACAAAGATATGAAGGAGGATACATAATGAACACTAAATGGGTTTATTTCTTTGGTGATGGCCAGACAGATGGCCAACAGCATGAGAAGAATTTGGTTGGTGGCAAGGGTGCTAACCTAGCCGAAATGGTAGAACTCGGTATTCCGGTACCTGCAGGTCTCACTATCACTGCCGACGCATGTACCGCATTTTATACCAATGGTGAGAAGTGGGTTGATGGCCTAGAAGAGCAACTCAGAGAGAACCTAGCTCGGATCGAAGCATCCATGGGAGCGAAATTTGGCGACAAGGAAAACCCCTTGTTGGTATCCGTGCGTTCTGGCGCTCGGGTATCGATGCCTGGCATGATGGACACCGTACTTAACCTTGGGTTGAATGATGAGACGGTAGAGGCACTGGCGAAAAAATCGGGCAACCCTCGTTTTGCCTGGGATTCGTATCGCCGGTTCCTGCAAATGTATGGCGATGTTGTTATGGAAGTCGATCATGCTGCCTTTGAAGAAGCCTTGGCTGCAGAACGCGCGAAGTATGGCGTGAAACTCGATAACGAGCTTTCCCTAGCAGCGTTGAAGGATCTTGTCGCGGATTACAAGGAAATCATCCAAAAGTCTGCTGGTAGACTGTTTCCCAATGAACCATTTGAACAGCTCCGCGGGGCAATTGATGCAGTGTTCCGTTCTTGGAACGGAACACGTGCCATTCGTTATCGTCAGATTAACCACATTCCGCATGAGTGGGGTACAGCTGTAAACGTACAGGCTATGGTCTATGGTAACATGGGCGCAGACTCCGGTACCGGCGTAGCTTTTACACGGGATCCTTCCACCGGTGAGAACGTATTTTATGGTGAGTATCTCATGGATGCCCAAGGTGAGGATGTTGTTGCAGGTATTCGCACACCGCATCCCATCGCACACTTGCACGAGGATATGCCAGCTGTTTATGACGAACTGGTTCGCATCTACAAGCTCTTAGAGAACCACTACAGCGATATGCAAGACGTAGAATTTACCATTCAAGCAGGTAAATTGTATATGCTGCAAACCCGTACCGGTAAGCGGACTGCAACCGCCGCGGTACGTATGGCGGTTGAAATGGTTGACGAAGGTTTAATCGACAAGAAGACAGCTATTTTGAGGATTGAGCCAGAGCAACTTGATCATCTTCTGCATCCCATGATCGATCCAAAGGCCAAGTACGATGTAATTGCTAAAGGCTTGCCCGCATCTCCAGGCGCAGCCGCAGGTCGCATTGTCTTTACGGCCGAAGAGGCAGAAGTGTGGAAAAACCGCGGAGAAGCAGTGATTTTGGTCCGCAACGAGACTTCGCCAGAAGACATTGGTGGTATGGACGTGGCCCAAGGTATTCTCACCGCCCGCGGTGGAATGACTTCCCATGCAGCTGTTGTAGCTCGCGGTATGGGCAAATGCTGTGTAGCCGGCTGCTCCGCAGCTCAGATCAGCGAAGCTGGCAAAACATTAACGTTTGGCAGTACGGTGCTCCATGAAGGCGACTGGATTACACTTAACGGTTCGGCCGGTGAAGTAATCGTGGGTGAAGTGCCCATGGTAGAGGTAGAGGTGGCCGGTGACTTTGCTACACTTATGGCATGGGCAGACGAATTTAGGGCTCTAGGTATTCGTACCAACGCGGATACGCCCCACGATAGCCAGACTGCTTTGGATTTCGGTGCCGAGGGTATTGGCCTCTGCCGTACAGAGCACATGTTCTTTGACGGTGAACGCACTTCTCTCGTTCGCCAGATGATTTTTGCCCAGGATAAAGCGGGAAGAGAAGCGGCTCTAGCTAAGCTTCTTCCGTTCCAAAAGAGCGACTTTAAAGGCATCTTCAAGACAATGCAAGGCCTGCCAGTAACTGTTCGTCTCCTGGATCCTCCTTTGCATGAGTTTGTGCCCCACGACGAGGAGACCATCAAGAAGCTCGCCTCCGATATGGGACTGACCGTAGAGGTCCTGAAGACTCGGATCGAAGCTCTTGAAGAGATGAACCCCATGTTAGGTCACCGCGGCTGTCGTCTCGGCATTACCTATCCTGAAATCTATGCAATGCAAGCCAGGGCAATCTTTGAGGCCACGGCCGAGTTGATCAAAGATGGAATTAAGGTGTTGCCAGAGGTTATGATTCCCTTGATCGGTACTGTCGCCGAACTCCGCTTAATGAAAGAAGTCTGCGTTGAAGTGGCAGCCTTGGTCATGGCAGAAACCGGTGCCAAGTTCGAATACCTCGTGGGAACTATGATGGAAATTCCCAGAGCCTGTATCGTTGCTGATGCAGTTGCAACCGAAGCGGAATTCTTCTCCTTCGGAACCAACGACTTGACCCAGATGGCCTTTGGCTATAGCCGTGATGATGCCGGCACATTCCTGCCAGAGTACGTGGAGAAGGGTATTTTAGCCCGGGATCCATTCCAGTCTCTCGATCAGGTTGGTGTTGGTGCCCTAGTGGAAATGGGTGTTGATAGAGGTCGCAGCACCAAGCCTAATCTGAAGATTGGCGTCTGTGGTGAGCACGGTGGGGATCCAAGCTCCATTGACTTCTTCCATCGCGCCGGACTGGATTATGTGAGCTGCTCGCCTTTCCGAGTGCCCATTGCACGTTTGGCTGCAGCACAGGCCAACGTCCGTAATCCTCGCTAGATAGCTTACGGTAGGGAGGAAAACTCCTCCCTGTGGGGAACCCATACTATAATGGTGTGGGTTCTCTTTTATTCAGCGAAGCTAGGGGGGTGAGGGGTATGGCTCGCTTTTCGGATGAATGGATTGAACACGTCAAGTCGTCTGTCGATATTGTGGAAGTGATTGGCCGCCGTGTTGAACTGAAGCAAAGCGGACAAAACTACACAGGGCTCTGCCCATTCCATAGCGAAAAGACGCCTTCTTTTTCCGTCAACGCTGAACGGCAATTTTATCATTGCTTTGGCTGCCAGACAGGGGGGAACGTAATTAACTTCCTCATGGAGACAGAGCATCTCTCCTTTCCTGAAGCTGTAACAAAGCTCGCGGAGGAGAAGGGTATTGCGGTTCCGGCGGTCTCTGTTCAAGAACAGCAAAAAGAGGCACTACGAGACCAACTGCGCGCCGCGAATGAACTAGCCGCCCGGTATTATTACCGCAATCTACGCTCGCCTAGTGGCGAGGGGGCCCGGGCCTACTTACAGGACCGCGCCATCGATGAAACTCTGGCGCGAGATTTCTACCTGGGTTATGCTACGGACGCTTGGGGTGGTTTGGTACGCTTTCTGGAACAGGAAAGCTTTGATTTGGAGATTGCCAAACGGGCCGGCCTCATCTCCGATAGCAAGCGGGGCTATATTGATCGCTTTCGCGGCCGTCTGATCTTTCCCATTTGTGATCATTTAGGGCGCTTTGTCGGTTTTGGGGGGCGAAGCACTAGGGCGGGTCAACCAAAGTATCTTAATACAGGGCAGACGGAAGTGTTTCACAAAGGCTATATATTGTATGGATTGAACTGGTCGAAAGATGAGATCAAGGTAAAGGACCAAGTAATTCTTGTCGAAGGTTATACAGACCTAATTTCCCTTTTTGCTGTAGGTAGGCGCAATGTGGTGGCCTCTCTTGGCACAGCGTTCACCCCTGCCCATGGCAAACTGTTGAAGCGTTTTTGCTCCCAGGCCATTATTGCCTTTGACGGAGACAGTGCCGGTCAGAGAGCAACCTTACGAGGGATGGAAATCCTCCATGAATCAGAGCTGCAGGTACGGGTTGCCCCCTTAGAAGAGGGCCAGGACCCTGATACCTTTGCTAGGGCTTCTGGACCAGCAAAGGTCGACGAATGGCTCGAATCTGCAGTACCATTCAGGGAATACCAAATTGATAGAATTATTTCCCAACACGATGTGGAAACTAGAGAAGGAAAACTGCGTGCCTCTACAGAACTTGTTACAATACTCGCCCAACTAGGTAGCTCTTTGGAGAGGGATGAATACACTAGTTATGCCGCCGGGCGCCTCGGGGTACTAGAACGTTCTCTAGCCGATGAGGTTCGGGAAAAACTGGGGATAGACAGAGCTAAGCCAGTGCACAATAGGCATAACGTAAATTTATCACCTCTAGAAGCAGGGGATGAGTTGCGGGAGAGGGAAATAGTCAGGTGGTTATTGCAGAAACCTGGGTTTTTGGAACATATTCACAGCCATGGCGTTACGGCGAGCGATTTTCGACAAGCGGAGTATCGCCATGTGTTTGTGTCCTTAAGCGAAAACAAACCAGACCCCGAAGGTACTGCTATTGCTAGTCGACTCCTATCATTATCAGGGCCTATGCCGAACTGGGAAGATTGTTTACGATCATTTTTGATAGTTTTAACGAAACGAAGATTGCAGAAGATAGAGGAAAAACTTTCCCTTTTGGAGAATGATAGGAAAGGTTTTGATATTCGTATGGAATTATATCAGTTATTAAAGGAGTACTATGATATTCTCAGTACTGAACCTTCATAGCATCCGTAGGAAAGGGGGTTACCATGTTGAGCAAAAAAGAAGCAACGATCGCAGATGAACACAGAACAGCAATCAATGAACTCATGGCCAAGGCCAAAAAACGCGGCATGGTTACCTATCGCGAAATCATGGATAGCCTTCAGGATGTTGAACTTTTGCCTGAGCAGATCGACGAGATTTATGAGAGTTTTTCGGCCATGGGTGTCGACGTGATTCCCCATTCTAGTGGTGAGCGTGCTGACGCTGTTGATTCTTCCGATGATGAAGTGGAACAGGTTGAAACGCCAGACGATGTCGATGAAACTGAGGATTACGATCTATCCGTTCCTGACGGTGTGGGATTAGACGATCCTGTGCGGATGTATCTCAAGGAAATCGGACGAGTTCCGCTCCTAACCGCGGAAGAAGAGGTGGAGTTGGCAAAGGGGATCGAAGTCGGCAGCGAAGATGCTAAGCGCAAGCTTGCTGAGGCTAATTTGCGCTTGGTGGTTAGTATTGCCAAACGCTATGTGGGCCGCGGCATGCACTTTTTGGATTTGATTCAAGAAGGAAATCTAGGTCTGATCAAAGCGGTGGAGAAGTTTGATTATCGCAAGGGCTTTAAGTTTAGCACCTATGCCACATGGTGGATTCGACAGGCTATCACACGGTCTATCGCAGATCAAGCCCGCACCATTCGAATTCCTGTTCATATGGTTGAAACCATTAATAAGCTGACCCGGGTTTCTAGGCAACTTTTGCAGGAACTAGGCCGCGCTCCAACGCCTGAAGAAATAGCAGGGGAAATGGATCTGCCAGTCGAACGAGTGCGTGAGATCATGAAGATTGCCCAAGAACCAGTCTCCCTCGAGACCCCCATCGGGGAAGAGGAAGACAGTCATCTTGGTGACTTCATCGAAGATCAAGAGGCCACAGCTCCGGCGGAGGCCGCAGCCTTTACCATGCTTCAAGAGCAGTTAGGACAAGTTTTGGAGTCGTTAACTCCTAGAGAACAGCAGGTGCTGAGGCTACGCTTTGGCCTGGACGATGGCAGGGGACGTACCCTAGAAGAGGTGGGCCAGGTTTTCGGCGTGACGAGGGAGCGAATTCGTCAGATCGAAGCAAAGGCCCTACGGAAACTGCGCCACCCGAGTCGTAGCAAAAAGCTCAAGGACTTTTTGGAGCAGTAGTTGTTACATTGCATTCTGCAATGTAAGGTCAATTGAAAAGGTAAGTTCCAGTTTGAAAAAGTAAAATCCACAGGTAAGGA
>CAZAJB010000011.1:7547-49675 GCA_964485345.1 uncultured Clostridiaceae bacterium | reverse complement strand
GTGAGGGAATCTTTGTATAATTTATGAGGTGATCTAGATGCGTCTCAACATTAGTTCGTTAGCAGGTCGTAAAGGGTCTTTTCTTCAGGTAGAGAAGGAATTGCCTGCAGATTTTGTCCTAGCAGTGCCAGATGTGGTCAAGGCGCTTGGTCCCATATATGCCAAGCTTCAGGTGACAAATACGGGTGAAGGCTATTTTGTCACTGGGGATTTATCTCTAGAACTTGAACTTCGCTGCAGCCGATGCTTGAATCCCTTGAAGACTACCCTTGAGACATCCATGGAAGAGGAGTATTTGAATCATCCCGTGGAGTCCACTGAGGATTCTCTATGGGATGAACAGCCTCTCGTGGACGGAAATGAACTTGACACAACCAGCCTAATCGAAGAGTCTATCCTCGTGAGCATTCCCATGAAGCCAGTTTGTCGGGAGGACTGCCCAGGACTTTGTCCCGGTTGCGGAGCCCTTTTGGCTGAAGAAACCTGTGATTGCCCCGATCCTACCATTGATATTCGATTGGCTCCTTTACGCAAGTTGCTAGAACAAGAGTCGGAAACGACCACACCAGAGAGGAGGAAAGACCATGGCAGTTCCAAAGAGGAGACATTCAAAAGCAAGAGTTAATTCGCGCCGAGCCAACTGGCGCCGCGTCGAAGCGACTGAACCTAATATTTGCCCTAATTGTCGTGAGCCGAAATTGCCCCATCGAGTATGCCTCAGTTGTGGCATGTACAAAGGACGTCAAGTTATGAAGGTAAAAGAAGCAAAATAGTGCAGAGAAGGTGTTCCTAGTAAGGGACATCTTTTTTCTTGGAGAATTTTCTTTACTTTGCCAGGGAAATCTACTATACTCAAGATAGTTTACTTAGAACCTGGTACTAATACTTGGCGATAAGGAGGGCTCGAGGTGGAACCAAGACAAGGCAGGCAAGACCGGCGTACCGCTCTACAAGAGCTTCTGCGCGGGGACCCTTTTTTGACGGATTGGCAACTTGCAGACGAGCTGAAGGTGAGCGTGGCCACGATCCGCCTAGACCGCATGGCCCTCGATATTCCGGAACTTAGAGAACGGGCGCGTAAGATCGCGGCTAGAACCTATTCTGAGGTGAGGGCTCTCCAGGGCGAAGAGGTCGTTGGTGAGTTAATCGAACTGAGCCTAGGGCAACAAGGGACGTCGGTGCTCATGGTTACGGATCAGATGGTTTTTGCCCGCAATCAGATTGTGCGAGGACATTTTCTTTTTGCTCAGGGGAATTCTTTGGCGGTGGCCCTAGTCGACTCCGATATTGTACTCACCAAGAATGCCGACGTACGGTTTTATCAGACGGTTCGCCTCGGAGAGAGAGTTGTGGCAAAGGCAAGCGTCACATCAACTCAGGGTAATCGCTACTATGTGAGTGTGAACAGTTATGTCCATGACGAAATCGTCTTTAGCGGCGAGTTTGTTGTGGTGGATGTGACAGGCAAAGGAGGAGTGGACCGTGACTAAAGTTGCAGTAGACGCCTTCGGAGGCGATTATGCTCCGGAACAAATTGTGCAAGGTGCTTTGCAGGCTGCAGAGGGCGGCATTGAGGTCATTCTCACTGGAGATGAGGCTCGGTTGAAATCCCTGATAAATGGGAAACCTGGAAGAGATCGCATCGAAATTGTGCATGCGCCTGATGTTATTGAAATGGATGAAGCAGCGGAAGCGGTGCGGACAAAACCACAATCCTCATTAGTGAAAGCTGCCGAAATGGTGAAGGAGGGCCGGGCTGGTGCCTTGGTGAGCGCTGGGAGTACTGGTGCGACCATGGCCGCGTCGGTCTTGACGATACGTAGGATCAAAGGAGTAGAAAGGCCGGCCATCACCAGTTTGATGCCGACTCGAAGCGGAGTAGCGCTGGTGGTGGATGTTGGCGCAAATGTGGACTGCAAACCAAACCAACTCCTGCAGTTTGCTCAGATGGGATCGATCTATGCGGAAAACGTCCTCAGGGTACGAAATCCTCGCGTTGGCTTATTGAACGTGGGTCATGAGCCTACGAAGGGCAACAGCTTGGTCAAAGAGGTCTATCCCTTGCTCCAACAGACGTCGCTCAATTTTGTCGGTAATATTGAGGGCCGGGATATTTCTAGGGGCGATTGTGACGTCATTGTTTGTGACGGCTTTGTAGGAAATGTCGTTCTGAAGTTCGCTGAGGGACTCGCGGATGCACTCTTCGGTATGATGAAGGACGAGTTCATAAGTTCGATTCCCTCAACACTAGGTGCCCTTCTGCTCAAACCGAGCTTGAGACGGATCAAGAAAAAGGTAGACTACACAGAATATGGGGGAGCACCGCTTTTGGGCGTCAATGGCGTGGTTATCATTGCCCATGGGGGATCGAATGCCAAGGCCATTACCAACGCGATTTACGTAGCTAAACGTGGTGTTGAGCAAGGTATCGTTCAAGGGATTGCAGAGAGGATGGCAAGATAAGTGGTGGGCATACCTGAATCAAAGATGCATATTGGTCTCTTAGGGACCGGTTCTGCGGTACCAGAGCGAATTTTGACCAATGCTGAGCTTGAGTCGATGGTTGATACATCCGATGAATGGATTGTATCACGAACGGGCATCCGGGAGCGTAGGATTGCAGAAGAGGGAACGGCATCTTCGCACCTAGCATATGACGCTGCCCTGAAGGCGCTAGCAAGCGCCAAACTTAAGGCAGAGGATCTGGACCTGATCATTTGCGCAACTGTGACACCAGACATGGCTTTTCCCGCGACGGCATGCTTGCTCCAGGATCTGCTTGGTGTGAAAAGTATCCCGTCCTTTGATTTATCCGCAGGTTGCAGCGGATTCGGCTATGCCCTGACCGTGGCCGAGAGCATGCTCCTTAGCGGCTCGTATACAAAGGCCTTGGTTGTGGGGGTGGATATCCTCAGCCGGATTACCGATTATGAGGATCGATCAACTTCGGTGCTCTTTGGTGATGGGGCTGGCGCTGCCATTTTGGGCGAGGTACCAGAGGGTTTTGGCTTCTTAGCCACTGAGTTAGGCGCAGATGGCGCAAGTGGGGGCGTCCTTCAGATGCCGGGAGGGGGATCCTTGCGACCTGCCTCCGCCTCCACTGTGGAGGAGCGGCAGCATTATATCAAGATGCAGGGCAGTGACGTTTTCAAGTTCGCGGTGCGGGTTATGGATGAGGCGGCGAAACGTGTTGTGGCCAAAGCCGGTCTATCCATGGAGGATATTCATTGGGTTGTCCCCCATCAAGCTAATATTCGCATCATTAAGTCTGCTGCAGCACGCCTAGGAATTCCCGAAGAAAGATTTTTTGTCAATGTTGATCGCTATGGCAACACCTCTGCCGCTAGTATTGGTTTGGCCCTCGATGAGTTGGCCCGCACTGGTGAGCTGAAAAAGGGCGATTATGTAGTCTTGGTTGGTTTCGGCGCTGGTTTGACCTGGTCGGCCCTTGTGATCAAGTGGTGGTCGGGGGAAAAGTCCCGTGACTAGCGGCGCTAGAACTTGTGTTATTGCCTTTCCCGGGCAGGGGATACAAAAACCGGGTATGGCAGGGAAGATTGCAGGAACTTCTGCTTGGCGTCTTTTTGAGGAGGCCAGTGATGTTTTAGGCTATGACCTCGGCGCACTTTGTATGAAGGGACCCGAGGAGGTTTTGAATCATACATCCCAGGCGCAGGTAGCCATTCTCGTTACTTGCCTGGCCCTGTGGGAACTGGCGAAAGAAGAGTATCGCCCAGCGTTATTCTTAGGACATAGTCTCGGTGAGATTACGGCCCTGGGGGCCGCAGGCGCCTTTTCGTTTGCGGAGGGTGTCAGGCTTGCGAAGGCCCGGGGAGAACTGATGGCAACCGCCCCTTCAGGTGGGATGGCAGCCGTTCTTGGTCTCGATCCTGACACAGTTTATGAGCTTTGTACCAAGGTTCGGGAGTCTGGCTTTTCTCTGCAGGTGGCGAATGAGAACTCACCGGGCCAAACCGTTGTGAGCGGCGATTTGCCAGGCCTAGAGCGTCTGGGAGCTTGCGCTTTGGAACGAGGAGCGAAAAGGGTGGTCCGTCTGAATGTTTCGGGTCCTTTTCACTCCAGTCTGATGGCACCTGTAGCCAGTGAGTTTGAGAGTGTTGTCAGCCAGCTTGACTTGGTAACTTGCCATACACCTGTCTTGAGCAACGATGGAGAGACCATGCTATTATCGCCGGATCAGATCAGGACGAAGCTGATCACGCAGATTACCGCTCCAGTTCGTTTCACCAAACAGGTTCAGAGAGTCTCTGCCATGGGGCTGAAGGAGTTTGTCGAGGTAAGCCCTGAGAGACTCCTAACACCTTTGGCAAGGCGAACAGAGTCAAATTTGCAGTTTACTCTTGTCACAGGTGGAGGTATATAGTAGCATGAATATGCTTGGAAAGATCGCCCTAATCACAGGCGCTACGCGAGGTATTGGGAAAGCTATTGCTCTGAAACTGAAAGCAGAAGGTGCTACAGTTGTGGTGACCGGACGGAATGAAGAACTCCTGGCCGCCTGGGAACGCGAGGGGGCTTTAGCAAAGGCCGCGGATGTGACAAATGTTGAGCAGGTTGAGGCCCTTGTGGCAGAGATTGTGAAACGGCTCGGACGGATTGACGTCGTCGTCAACAATGCTGGTGTGACCCAGGACGGACTTCTAATGCGCATGCGTGACGATGATTGGCAGAAAGTGATTGACACCAATCTCACTGGCGTGTTTAATGTTTGCCGATCCGCCATCAGACCCATGCTCAAGCAGAGGCAGGGGAGCATTGTCAATATTTCTTCGGTGATTGGGGTTACCGGTAACGCCGGGCAAACGAACTATGCAGCGTCTAAGGCTGGCGTGATCGGATTTAGTAAGGCTTTGGCAAAAGAAGTGGCGAGCCGCAATATCCTGGTCAATGTGGTGGCGCCTGGTTATATCGATACCGACATGACCGGGGCCCTGACCGCAGAGCAAAGGGATAGAATCTTGCGCCTCATTCCCTTAGGTCGAACAGGTCAAGGGGAGGATGTGGCTTCACTTGTGCACTTTTTGGTCTCAGAGCAAAACCAGTATATTACCGGTCAGACCATCCATTGCGATGGTGGCTTAGTAATATAAAACAGAACACGCAAGAGGGAGGTGACATAGAATGGGAGACTTTGATGAGAAAATTTACGAGAAGGTCAAAACCATCGTTGTGGACCAATTGGGCATTACTTATGGGGAAGTGAATCCAGACTCCTCTTTTGTGGAGGATTTAGGAGCCGATTCACTGGATGTCGTAGAGTTGGTGATGGCTCTAGAAGAAGAATTTGACCTGAAGATTAGCGATGAAGAAGCAGCAAAAATCGCCACTGTACGCGATGCGGTGGAATTTATTACCCAGGAATTGTAGAACTCCGGTCCCAAAGTGGGTTCACTTTGGGACCACTTGTTGATTTTCGGAGCAAATCACCTAGGAGTTTGACTTCGCCAAACATCCACATCTATTAGGGAGGCCGTTGATGAACCGCGTAGTGGTCACAGGAATTGGACTGATATCTTCCCTTGGGGACAAGGGTAAGCTTTGGAAATCACTATTGGCAGGTGTTTCAGGCGTAAGCCGAATCACTCGCTATGACGTCTCTTCTATGGCTGTACAAATTGGTGGCGAGATTAGTGACTTCGATCCCACAACGTTCATGGATCGTAAAGAAGCCCGGCGTATGGATCGCTTTGCGCAGTTTGCCGTTGCCGCTGCTAAGATGAGTCTCGAAGATGCTCAGTTGAGACTTCCCTTTGCCAAACCCGAGCGTGTAGGAGTTCAGGTAGGGTCTGGGATAGGGGGCATCGAAACGATTCAAGAGCAATCGAGGGTCTTTTGGGAAAAAGGTGTCGATCGCGTCAGCCCGTTTTTTGTGCCCATGATGATCCCGGACATGGCTAGTGGACAAATCGCTATCCAGACTGGAGCGAAAGGCATCAATTCCTGCACAGTTACGGCCTGTGCCACAGGCACCCATTCCATCGGAGATGCTTTTCGTGTCGTGGCAAGGGGGCAGGCTGATGTGATGTTAGCAGGGGGAAGCGAGGCCGCCTTGTGCCCACTGGGGCTAGCAGGTTTTATGTCGGCCAAAGCATTATCAAGGCGAAATGATGAACCCCAAGCAGCATCGCGTCCTTTCGATGCGGGTAGAGATGGTTTTGTCATGGGAGAAGGGGCAGGAGTGTTGGTCTTAGAAAGTCTTGATCACGCCGTAGGACGGGGTGCAAGGATTTATGGAGAAATCGTAGGCTACGGCGCTAGTGGCGACGCCTACCATATTACGAGCCCAGCGCCTGAGGGTGAGGGAGCCCAGCGGGCTATGGCAGAAGCTTTAGCCGACGGAGGCCTTCTGCCCACAGCTGTTGACTATATCAACGCCCATGGAACCTCCACCGAGTATAATGATCTGTATGAAACCATAGCCATCAAGGAAGTTTTTGGAGAGCATGCCTACAAGCTAGCTATTAGTTCCACGAAGTCCCTCACGGGCCACTTGCTGGGAGCGGCGGGAGCCGTCGAAGCAGCGATTTGCCTCTTAAGTCTGACAGAGCAGATCATTCCCGGGACGTACAACTATGAAGAACCCGATCCTAATTGTGATTTGGACTATGTTCCCAATCAGTCTCGTACTGGGAACTTCAATATTGCCTTGTCCAACTCCTTTGGTTTTGGCGGGCATAATGCCACATTGGCACTGAAGAGGTGGGAGGCTTAGATGTGTGCATCCGGTCGCGAACGACTCAGTAGGTTCCAGGACAATCTCGGATATAGGTTTCAAGACCTGCAGCATTTGGAGCTTGCCCTGACGCATCGTTCCTTGGGGCACCAACCCGAGCAGAACAATGAGCGATTAGAGTTTCTGGGCGATGCTGTCTTACAGCTGACGGTCAGCGCTTTCCTCTACCAACAGCTCCCCAAACTGCCAGAAGGCGAATTAGCAAAGATTCGTTCTCTCTTAGTACGTGAATCATCCCTGGCAGAGGTAGCCAGGGGCCTAGAGCTAAATCGCTTTTTATTGGTGGGCAAGGGAGAAAGACGTTCCCAGGCCCAGGAACGTGACTCGCTCCTCTGCGATGTCTTAGAGGCCGTTTACGGCGCAGTGTTTCTCGATGGCGGGTTTAGTGAGGCTCGGCGCGTTATTTTGGACCATCTACCCCCGTGGGATGCTGAGCAGATGCCCATGATCGATGCCAAGTCTACGCTGCAGGAGCACTTCCAACAGATCGCAAAAAAACCACCAGTCTATAGCCTCGTCCAGGAACAAGGTCCTGATCATGACAAGAGCTTTGTGGTGGAAGTCCGATTTGAAGAGGAGTATCTTGGTGAAGGAAGGGGTCATACCAAGAAAGAAGCCGAACAAGAGGCAGCCCGCGATGCATTAAGCAAACTTGGGATATAAGACTAGAGAAAGCGCTGTTGATGGATGATCCGGCCAGCGCAGGTGAGGTCAAGGCTATGGGCCATGAGGGTCACGGGGTCCACAACCTGCTTGTTGATTACTTTGCCAACCATGAACTCACTCTTGGTCTTGAGTAAGGCCCAGGATCCTTCAGGGCATTTGTTTTCTTTGGATACAACAAGGACATCGTCTGCGAGAAACCAAGGACCATATCGATTCGTCCTGACACGAACAGCGAATAAACCTCGAGGGTGGGGATGGCTATGTACATAATGCCACTCCTTCTCGGGGTTTTTCTGTTTTGGGTTCCAGTCAAAAAGGGGTAACACGACCAAGTAGTGCGGGACCCCGTCGATGTCCAGGATTGCAGAGTCAGATGCTGAGGACTTGTGTCCTAGCACCATGCGTTTAAACTCGTTAATCCCTCCGACATTGCTCTTGTCAAGCCAGTAGTAAACAGACTTGCTATCCGCGAACTTGAGCTCCCTAGCGATTTGCTTGACCGTAATACTAGGATCCTGTTTGATCAATATTGCCATTTGGTCTAGATAGTTTGCATCAGGCAAGTTGAGTCCCATCCTCCCGTGCTGATTGCGTCGCAATCAATTTGGAGTCTGACAGAGTCAAACTCCAAAGGCCTAAATGGAGAATTCAGTGTGTGAAAAGCAAAAACCTTTACATAATCTGTGGTCTAAACAGTGATATAGCTGGATTAATGGTCGAAAACTACATAAAATATGGATATCCTGCGCGGTATTTCTGTCCCGGGGGCATAGTTGTCTCAGTCAAGCATATACATGGACTAGATAGCCTGGACCAGCAAGGGAAGGAAGGTGCTTTTATGCGGGACAATCAGACCATTGATCGGCAGTTGATCGATAGACTGCGCGCAGGCGATGAGGAGGCAAGGGACAGCCTCATTGTCAAGTACGTACCCATGGTCAAGTACATCATTCGTAATTACTACTCATCCTTCCTGGAATTCGAAGATTTACTGCAGGAAGGGTTGATTGGTCTACTCAGTGCCATAGAAGAGTATAAACCGGATCAATATGATGTTAAGTTCAGCTCTTTCGCCTATATCTGCATCATCCGCCGTGTGTACAATGTGATTAAGATGACAACAGGTAATAAGCATCGCCTGCTCAACGAGGCCACATCTCTCCAGACACCTATTGGTAGTGACGCATCCCGATCGATGCTTGACTTGGTGGCAGCTGGCATCCCCGACTTTGAACCAGAAGCGGTGTGTGAAGATAAGTATATCAGTGAAGTGATTGGTAGCGTGCTACGCAATCATCTCTCCATCTTGGAATACGCGGTGATTATTCGTCTCCTGAAGGGCTATTCTGCCCGGGAGATCGAGGAGGAGATGGGAGTTGGCCTCAAAGTGATTGATAATGCACGCACCAGGGTAAAGAGCAAACTGCGGCGACTCTTGGACGAATATGGATCCCTGCTTAGCCCCCAAGTACCAACAAACGTCCGCAAACGAGAGGATTTGTACCTTGATTTGCCTGCGGGCAGGAAGTAGTCTAGGAGGGGCAAGGTGGCTTTGGCCGTGCGGTTGAAGGTTCTTTTTTCCTCCGAGGTATGGTACAATAGGCAAGATAAGTACTAGTCTTGGAGGAATACTATGCGTCTCAAACGCTTGGAAATACAAGGATTTAAGTCTTTCGCGCGCCCTGTATGTCTTGATTTTGGTCCAGGCATTACAGCCATCGTAGGTCCAAACGGCAGTGGCAAGAGCAATATTTCTGATGCGTTACGTTGGGTGATGGGTGAACAAAGTGCCAAGAGCCTCCGTGGGCAGAAAATGGAAGACGTGATTTTTGCTGGTTCCGAAGGCAAGAAGCCCCTTGGCATGGCCGAAGTTCAGTTGACGCTGGATAACACTGCTGGCTTTTTCCCCTTGGATTACTCCGAAGTGACTGTAGCGAGGCGTGTCTACCGCTCTGGTGAGAGTGAGTTCTATATTAACAAGCAAGACTGCCGCTTACGTGATATTCATGACCTGTTTACAGATACGGGGCTCGGTCGCGAAGGCTACTCCATTATTGGACAAGGCCAAATTGATGCCGTCTTGAGTGCGCGATCTGAAGATCGCCGAGTGTTGCTCGAAGAAACGGCGGGCATCGTCAAGTATAGGCAGCGCAAAGAACAAGCCCTGCGTAAGCTCGATGACACGAGTGTTGATCTGCTGCGCGTCACGGATATTCTCTATGAGCTTCAGAGCCAGCTCGGTCCCTTAAGCGAACAGGCTGAGCAAGCTAGGCTCTACCTAGACTTGGCCGAACGCTTGCAGATTGCTGAATTGGATCATCAATCCCTAGCCTGGCAGGCCCTGGATACCAAGTGGGTACGGAGCGAGACAACACTGAACGGTCTCAAGCAGGAGTACGAAACATATAGCGACGAGTTAGTGGCTGTAGCTAGGGAACAGGAGCGGTTGGCAGACGATATCAACAGCCTCGAAGGGGAGATTGAGTCTCATCAAGAGCAATTGAGCCTTCTCACAGAGGCTTATAATCAAGGAATTCACCGCATCGAACTGTACGAAGAGCGTATCAAGAACCAAGCAGCCCGGAGTGAACAGCTCACGGGTTTGATTCGCGCCAGAGAGGAAGAACTGAGGCTCCTCAAGGATGAAGACGGTGGACTCGGAGACGAGGTTCAGGAACTTCTGGCACAGATTCGAGTTCAGGAGAGCGAAATTACCACCTTCCAGAGCGAACTACAAGATCTGCACCAAGACCAGCGGGAGACCCAAGAAAAGGTTAACGAGATGAAGGATCATTTCTTTGACTTTATGCGCGAGTTAGCAGAACGGCGCAACTTCCAGCGGGGATTTGCAGAGCGAAAGCATAACTTACAGGCACAAATTGGAGCTAATCAGAAAGAACTCCAAGAACTGGAAGAGAAGCAGATGACCAAGGAGCTGTCCATTAGAGGATTCAAGGAGCGCCAGAGTGAACTGGCCGAACAGCTAGGGACAGCAGAAGCCCTGGCAGCGGAGACCCTGAAAATCGTGGAAGAAACCAAGGCAGCCCTGGCAAAGAAGCAACAGGAGCTACGCGGGAAAGAGGGGGAGCTCGCCCAGGTTAAGTCGAGGCTAAAAACCCTCCAGGAGCTCGAAGAAGGCTATGAAGGTTATGCCCTTGGTGTCAGACGAATTATGCAGCATGGTGATATGTCACAGCTGGTCTTAGGAACAGTGGCCGATGTGGTGACTGTGCCGGTGGGGCTAGAAACGGCATATGAAGTTGCCCTTGGCGCTAGCCTGCAGAATCTATTGACCACGGGAGAAGAAGATGCTAAAAGGATTATTGCCTGGTTAAAGAAGGTGCAAGGCGGGCGTGTGACCATTCTTCCCTTGGACTCTGTCCGCGGCGCTGAGTTTTCTCATGCGCAGAAACGTCTGCTTACACAGGGCGGTGTCTTAGGTTCAGCCTTGGACTTGTTGACATTTGCTGAGCAGTACCGACCAGCGTTGGCTTCCCTCTTGGGCCGCGTTGTCATCACCGAAGATTTGGACACTGCTTTGGCCCTCAAACGCAGGCTCGCACAGTTTTCGCGCATTGTCACGAGGGATGGCTCCGTCGTTTTTCCCAGCGGCGCCATGACGGGTGGGAGCATAAACAGCCGAACTTCAGGGCTTTTGGCCCGGAAAGGACAGCTTGTCCAGCTGGAAGGAAAGGTAACTGCACTAGGGGAGCAGCTACAGGTTCTCAGCGACGAAGAAACGGCTCTCGCCCATGCTATTGCTCGGAGTGAAGAAGATCAGGTGCGGTTGCAAAGGGAGGGCGTTGAAACTAGACTAGAAGCCCAAAGAGTAGAACAAGCCCTAAGCCAGGCGCGGCTAGAAGGGGAGATCATGGGAAGAACCAGGCAAGAGCTGGAAGACAAGAACGCCACCTCCACCGCTCTACTTGAAAACCTGGCTGCAGAGGGCGAAGCGGCAGCTGCCGGAGTTGTGCAGCTGGAACAAGAAGAAACCCTGAGGCGTGAGCAGATTCGCAGGCAAGAGACAGCCCTCACTGAACTTACAGCAGTCTTAGATCAACGATCGCTTCATCAAACGCAGAAACAAGTGCAGCTCGCGGAATTGAAGGGAACACTTGAAAACCAGCGGATTTTGCTGGCAAATTTGGAGCAGAAGCAGCAGTCAGCACATAAAGCCAGGGAAGAGGCTTGCGTTGAACTGGACAGCTTGGCTTCGTCCCGAGTGGAAAATGAGCAAGTGATTCTAGAAACCAAAGAGGCTAACGAGGAAAACGCTCAAGCAAGAGGGGAATTGCAGGGGGTTTTGCAGCAGGAAAAGCAAGCACGACAAGACCTGCAAAAAGAGCATACTAGACTTGGAGCGGAACTGATCCAGGTAGAAAAAGAGCAGCTCGGGCGCGAGCGCGCCTTATATAAGTGTGAAGTAGAACAAGAACAGTTAGAGCGCGAAAGAACGCAAATTCTCTCTGTTTTGGCAGAAAGGGATCTCTCCCTCGAGGCCATCCTAGAAAGGGAAGTCACTGTTAAAGAAGGGACGCTGAAGCGAAATATCGCCGAACTGCGCAGTCAAATTAAGGATCTTGGTCTTGTGAACCCCGGGGCGACCGAGGAACATGAGCGTGTCTTGCAGCGCTGCACCTTCTTACAGGCACAGCTTGAGGACCTGAACGAGGCCCGAGAACGATTGCAGGAAGTAATCAGCGAAATGGATAAGCTCTGCCGAACAAAACTGCGGGACGTGTTTCGACAAGTTCAGGTTGAGTTCGGGAAGATCTTTAACCAGCTCTTCTTAGGAGGCCAGGCCGAGTTGGTCTTGACAGATCCCGAATCTATTCTCACGACGGGTATCGATATCATGGCGCGACCGCCAGGAAAGAAACTGCAGAACCTTTTGGTGCTCTCTGGCGGTGAACGAGCTTTGACAGCGATCGCTCTTCTGTTTGCCATCCGTAGGGTGCAACCAACGCCCTTTTGGGTCTTGGATGAGATCGACGCGGCACTAGATGAGAGTAATCTAGGTCGTTTTGTGGAGTTGATGGAGGAGTTTGCCAAGGATACCCAATTTCTGGTCGTAACCCATCGGCCGCAGACGATGGAAGCAGCCCACACTCTGTATGGTGTGACCATGGGCGATGATGGGTTTTCCCAGATTATATCGGTGGCATTAACCTAAGGAGGTTAGGACATTGTTTTGGAAGAAGTTGTTTGGAGACGAAAAGAAGCGAGAGCGGGAAGACGGAGCAAAACTAGAGAAGGAACAAGAGCAGGAACAGGAACAAGAGAAACAAGAGGAACAGGGTTTTTTCAAGAAACTGGTCAGCGGCCTAGAGAAGACCAAACAAGGCTTTGTAGATAAAGTTGAAGGAATTATGACGGGCCGCAAGGTTGACGAGGACCTCTTTGAGGAACTTGAGGAAGCGCTGATTCAGGCAGATTGCGGCGTAGATACCTCTGTGTTCTTGGTGGAGAGGCTTAGGCAGCGCTCCCGAGCAGAGAAAATCACCGAATCGGAAGAACTCAAGGCGGTACTCGTCGACGAGATCGTTCAGCTCTTGCAGAAAAATGCTGAACCCCTTAAAGCGCCGGCAAAAGCCCCCTATGTACTGATGGTGGTAGGCGTAAACGGCGCCGGAAAGACAACGACAATTGGCAAACTAGCCTATCGCTTTAAACAGGAAGGAGCGCGGGTGCTCCTAGCTGCTGGCGATACCTTCCGGGCAGGGGCCATCGAGCAACTTGAGGTATGGGCCAATCGTGTGGGTGTGGATCTCATTAAGCACAAAGAAGGATCGGATCCTGCGGCGGTAGCCTATGATGCCGTCAATGCCGCAAAGGCTAGAAAAACCGATATCCTGATCTTGGACACAGCGGGTCGTTTGCAGACGAAGGTCAATTTGATGTCCGAGTTGGGAAAGGTGCACCGTGTGGTGCAGCGCGAGTTGGGTCGGGAACTGGATGAAATTCTACTCGTGGTCGACGCTACAACGGGGCAAAATGCGCTGTCTCAGGCTAAGATTTTTAGTGAAGCTGTACCTGTGACGGGCATTGCCTTGACCAAACTAGATGGAACTGCTAAGGGCGGTATTGTGCTAGCTTTGGCCAATGAGCTCAACCTAGCAGTGAAACTTGTTGGCGTGGGTGAGCAGTACGAGGATCTGCAGGATTTTGATCCCAATGCCTTTGCCAGCGCGCTTTTTGGGCGCCAAATAAATACTTGACAAGGATGGCGTCCCTGACTATACTTAGTGAGTGTAAAGTAATAATGCTTAACAGGTGAATGCGATGGAAAATGCACTGCGCATGGCTTTACTATTTGACTTTTACGGTCCTTTACTGACTGAACGCCAGCAAGATGTCTACCAGATGTACTTTCACGAAGACTTGTCTTTGGGGGAAATTGGCGAGGAACTCCATGTGTCCCGTCAGGCCATTTATGACATCATCAAGCGATCAGGATCCATCCTTGAAGACTTTGACAGCAAGTTGGGCTTGGTGGAAAAACATCACGAACGCCAGCTTCTTTACGGTGAGGTGCTTGAACTCATCCAATTGTGTCGTGAAGCAACACCAGGTGATCGTAGTCTTCATTTGAGCATGATAAAGGAGAAGATCAAAAGGGCGCAAGGACAGAGTTAGAGGAGGGACGGACATGGCTTTTCAAAACTTATCATCCCGCCTGCAGGAAACAATGCGCAAACTAAGGGGTAAAGGGAGACTGAGCGAAAAGGATGTAGACGAAATCCTACGCGAGATTCGCCTAGCCCTCTTGGAGGCCGATGTTAACTACAAAGTGGTCAAAGACTTTGTTGCCCATGTCAAAGAGCGGGCTACAGGTCACGAGGTACTGAGTAGTCTAACACCAGGTCAGCAGGTTATTCGCATTGTTAACGAAGAACTGACAACGTTGATGGGCGGAACCCAGGCAAAGCTAACTTTAGCGTCAAAACCTCCTAGTGTGATTATGATGGTAGGCTTGCAGGGTTCGGGTAAGACCACAACAACAGGCAAACTGGCACGTATGTTGAGAGCCCAGGGGCATCGTCCCTTACTAGTGGCCTGCGACATCTATCGGCCGGCTGCCATCAAACAGCTCCAGACGCTAGGGACCCAGCTCGAACTGCCCGTCTTTAGCATGGGCGAACAGAATCCCGTTGACATCTCTAAGGCAGCCTACAAGCATGCCCAAAGCCATAATAATGATATTGTGCTCATTGACACTGCCGGACGTTTACACGTTGATGCCGAACTGATGAAAGAGCTTGTGAATATCAAGGAGGCCGTGAACCCGTCAGAGATCCTGCTTGTTGTGGATGCCATGACTGGTCAAGACGCGGTAAATGTGGCCAAGAGTTTTAATGAACAATTAGAACTAGGCGGTATCGTCCTAACGAAACTCGACGGCGACGCCAGGGGTGGCGCGGCACTTTCCGTCAAGGCGGTCACGGGCAAACCCATCAAGTATGTTGGCGTGAGTGAAAAAATGGATGGTCTAGAATCATTCCATCCAGATCGCATGGCCTCGCGGATTTTGGGCATGGGTGACATGCTCACACTGATTGAAAAGGCTGCCTCTGCAGTGGACGAAGAAAAAGCGGAAAAAATGGCGGCCAAACTCAAAGAAGCCGAGTTCACCCTAGAGGACTTTCAAGAGCAGTTGAACCAGATGAAGGAAATGGGCCCCATTGATCAGCTGATTGGTATGATCCCTGGCATGGGTAACGCCAAACAACTCCAGAACTTAGAGGTGGATGAATCCCATTTTAAGAAGATCGAAGCAATCATTCAGTCTATGACTGCTGAAGAACGCCAGAAACCAGAAATCATTGGGGGATCGAGGCGTAAACGGATTGCTGCAGGATCAGGGACGCGTATCCAGGACGTGAACCGTTTGCTCAAACAGTTCAGTCAGACCAAACAAATGCTTAAACAGTTTTCTGGCAACCCCAAGGGCAAGCCTAAGGGGCGCAGAAAGAAGGGAATGTTTTCCCTGTTTCAATAAATCTTATCAGTCTTGATCAGTTGATATTGGTAGGAGGTGAGAGTAGATGGCAGTGAAAATCCGTCTAAAAAGAATGGGCGCAAAAAAGAGACCCTTTTACAGATTAGTCGTGGCAGATTCTAGGGCCGCGCGTGATGGCGCTTTCATTGATACCTTGGGTTTCTACAATCCGATTGCGGAGCCTGTAGAGCTGAAGATTGATGAAGAGAAGACAATTGACTGGCTGCAAAAAGGGGCCCAACCATCCGATACGGCAAAAACGCTTTTGAAGAAGAGCGGAGTTATGGAGAAATTTGCCGCATCCCGCAAACAAGGATAGGGGGTGTTCGTGTGAAGAGCTTAGTAGAGTTTATCGGGAAGTCTCTGGCAGATAACCCGGACCAGGTTATGGTGGAAGCTCAGGATAAGGGGCATGAAACAGTCTATACCATGTATGTGGCACCTGAGGACATGGGGCGCCTAATTGGTAAAGGCGGCCGGATTGCCAAGGCCATTCGCACCGTGGTAAAGGCATCGGCCATTAAATCTGGAGTTCAAATCCACGTGGAGATCGATGAACGAGGCTAAATGGATTGTGATTGGAGAAATTGTGTCCACGCAGGGCAACCGCGGCGAAGTTAAGGTTATCCCTCACACTGAGTTTCCAGAACGTTTTTTTGCGATGGAGAGTGTGCGCTTGTTTGAGGGGAACGACCCAGCGCCTTACGGAGTTTTTCCCTTAGAGGGTTGCCGCGAACACAAAGAAGCCGTAATTCTGAAATTAGCAGGAGTCGATAGCATTTCCAAAGCAGAAAGGCTGCGGAAGATGCTGATCAAGGTAAGCGTGGATGAATTGATGCCCTTGCCGCCTGGTCGCCTTTATATTTTCCAGATCATTGGTCTCGAATGTCAGACAACCTCCGGCGAAAAACTGGGTGTGATCACCGACGTGCTTCAGACCGGGGCGAACGATGTCTATGTTATCAGGCCTTATGCTGGTGTGACCAAGCTCAAGGAAATATTGATCCCCGTTGTTCCCCATGTAGTGCTGGACATCAGGCCTGACGATGGCTATGTGCTGGTGGAACTACTCGATGGCTTGCTGGACTGAATCAGGAGGTAAGACATGCATTTTGACATCCTCACCTTGTTCCCGGAGATGTTTGCCGGGCCTTTAACAAGCAGTATTTTGGGAAAGGCCCAGGAAAACGGGCTGGTTTCGGTGGATGTTTGGAATATTCGCGATTACGCTCTTGATCGGCACAGAATCGTTGATGATACGCCCTATGGTGGCGGAGCAGGTATGGTATTGAAGGCTGATGTCTTGGTTCGGGCACTCGAGTCCGTGCAGGGAGGTTCTCAGGCCCCTATTATCTACTTGTCACCCCAGGGGAAAGTGTTCGATCAGCAAACGGCAGCGCAGTTGGCGGCCTTGCCCCGCTTGATTCTCTTAAGCGGGCACTATGAAGAAATTGATGAACGGGTGCGAGGGCATTGGGTAGACTTTGAACTATCCATTGGCGATTATGTCCTAACGGGTGGTGAATTGCCTGCTATGGTAGTTGTAGATGCGGTTACCAGGTTATTACCCGGTGTCTTGGGCGATGAAAGCTCACACCAGCAGGATTCCTTCCAGAATGGTTTACTGGATCATCCTCACTATACTAGACCCGCTTCGTTTCGAGGCCTCGATGTACCGGAGGTTCTCTTAAGTGGTCATCATGGTAACATTTCTCGTTATAGACTCAAAGAGGCCCTGCGTCGCACGATGTTGCGGCGACCCGATTTACTAGAAAAGAAAGATCTATCAAAGGAAGAACGCCAGCTTCTTCAGGAGTTGGCCAAAGAATACTCCGCTGAGGGGAGGGTAAATACCAATGAATCTGATTGATGTTATTACAGAAGACCAACTACGCTCTGATCATCCCCAGTTTGGTGCTGGTGATTCTGTGCGTGTTCACGTTAAGGTTGTAGAAGGCAGCAATGAAAGAATCCAAGTCTTCGAAGGCGTCGTTTTGCGGCGGATGGGTGGAGGAATCCAAGAAAACTTCACGGTGCGGAAAATGTCTCAGGGTGTGGGTGTTGAAAGAACATGGCCCATTAATTCGCCCCGTATTGAGAAGATTGAGGTCATTCGCCATGGCAAGGTACGTCGCGCCCGTCTGTACTATCTCAGAGAACTATCCGGCAAAGCCGCCCGCATTAAGGAGCGCCGCCGGTAGTGTGAGGCAAGGTGACCCTAAGGGGAGTGATGTGATACACACTCCTCTTTTTTTACATCTGCTTGAAGTGGAGGTACGGGTATGACAAAATCCGAAGTCAGAGAATATATTGAAGCCTTGGTCATATCGGTGGTCCTAGCTGGGTTTATTATTTTTTTTGTCGCGCAGTCCTTTCTCGTAGAAGGCAGCTCGATGGAGCCATCGTTCCACCATGGTCAAAGGCTACTTGTGGAGAAGGTTTCCTATCGCTTCGCCGAACCAAGCCGCGGTCAAGTCGTGGTTTTTCGCTATCCCGGAGACGAACGCCGGAAATTCATCAAGCGCGTCATTGGCTTGCCCGGAGATGAGATCGCAATACAGAATGGTTTTTTGTACGTCAATGGATCCCGTCTCGATGAGGATTATATTAATGGACCCACCTATGGCACATATAGTGCACCGAGCTATGGTCCTGTCTTGGTGCCCGACGGCCATTTCTTTGTGTTAGGCGATAACAGACGCAACAGTGATGATAGCCGTTATCCTGATGTCGGCTTTGTGCCCAGGAAGAATCTCGTTGGGAGGGCCCTCTTTGTCTATTGGCCCCTGAATCAAATTAGAGCGGTTACGATACCGCCAGTTCTTGCAAGGATTGAAGTTCAATCATGACCATTCAATGGTATCCAGGGCATATGACCCGTGCCAAGAGGATGATCAAGGAAGAACTGAAGCTCGTCGATGGCCTCCTTGAGGTGGTGGATGCTCGGGTACCCGTCAGCAGCCGCAACCCAGAACTGCAGAATCTAACCAAGAAACCGCGCT
The DNA here is from genome assembly GCA_964485345.1 of uncultured Clostridiaceae bacterium. GTDB lineage: Bacteria > Bacillota > Limnochordia > Darwinibacteriales > Darwinibacteriaceae > UBA5420. The sequence continues at coordinate 31,254 of CAZAJB010000011.1, read as the reverse complement.
TGATGGTGTTGACCAAGATAGACTTAGCCGATCCACTGCAGACGGAAAAGTGGATGGCACATTGGAAAAAGCAGGGCGAGACCATCGTGGCCACAGATCTGTTAAGAGGTCAGGGTCTCGGGGGGATCAGGCAATGCGTGAACCAGACGTTTCCCGATCTCAAGCGGTTGCCGCGCCTTTTGGTTGCGGGGATCCCCAATGTGGGTAAGTCCACTTTAATCAATGGCCTGACGAAGCGAAAAGGTGCTGGGGTGGGGGCCAGGCCCGGCGTAACGAAGGGGAAGCAATGGCTTTCCGCTCCAGGCATGCAACTTCTAGACAGCCCAGGTATTCTGTGGCCGAAATTCGAGGATCAAGAAGTGGCTAAGCGCCTTGCGGCTGTAGCTGCCATTCGCGATGAGGTCTTCGATCAGGTAGAGATCGTTTGGTGGCTGATGCAGTTTCTCGGCGACGAATATCCCGCCTCCTTGTCCTCGCGTTATGGGAGTATCAGCGAGGAGCATAATGCTCTTGAAGAGATCGGCCGCAGGAGAGGATGTCTGCGTAGGGGCGGAGTGGTGGATCTAAACCAGGCGGCAGCTAGTATTCTCAAGGATTTTCGCACAGGTAGGCTTGGTGCCATAACACTCGATCGGAGTCCCGGGAGTGAGTGAGAAGATGAGAACGATAGAGACGAGTCTGCAGACGCCATCGTGCCAGCGCATCGTAGGAGTGGATGAGGCAGGCCGAGGACCTTTAGCGGGTCCGGTTGTGGCTGCAGCAGTGCAAATCCTGCCGGATAGTTTTTTGGCGGAAATCCGTGACTCGAAGCGCCTATCCCCTAAGAAACGGGAGTTGGCCTACGAAGAGATATTGCGTACATGCCTGGTGGGTGTGGGGCTTGCCAGCGTGGAAGAGATTGACGAGTTCAACATTCTACAAGCCACGTTTTTAGCCATGAGACGGGCTTTGGACGATCTGGCGGAGCCACCAGATTTTTGCCTCATTGATGGGCAACTAGAAATACCGGATTTGCCTTGGCCACAGCGGGCGTTTATCGGTGGTGATGATTTATCTATCTCGATTGCTGCTGCCAGCATTGTTGCCAAGGTGGAGCGTGATAGAATCATGACTGGGTATGATGAGATTTATCCCGTGTACAATTTTAGGCAGCATAAGGGATATGCTACAAAGGAACACCGCGATCGAATCAAGGAGCATGGTCGATGCCCCTTGCATCGAGGTTCGTTTCGGTGTGCTGGCGGCCTATGAACATAGGGGAAGAACTAGCTAGGGACTACTTAGTCGGTCAGGGCCTGGAATTCCGTGAAGCGAATTTCCGCTTGCGCTTTGGCGAGATTGACTTGATTATGCTGGACGGCGAGGTTTTGGTCTTTGTGGAAGTCAAGTATCGCAGCTCGGAGCACTATGGCACGAGTGTAGAGCAGGTAACCGCCAGGAAGATCCAGAAGATTAAGCTAGTTGCCAAGGCTTATTTGCAGCGCTATCCCCATGATGTGCCCTATGCGCGCTTTGATGTGGTTGGCATCAGTCCCTGTGGGGCTGGTTATAGATTTAACTGGGTGAAGGGAGCTTTTGAATGAAACTCAAATTTACTGTCCTTATACTATTTATGCTTATTCTAACCGCCTTTGCAGGTACTGCCCTTGCTCAACAAGCATTGCCTTTTGAAGTGGATGCAAGTTCGGCCGTACTCTTGGACTTTGAATCGGGCCAGGTCTTATTCACTCAAAATGGCAAAGAGACTCATGTTCCAGCCAGTCTGGTGAAGATTATGACCTTGTATGTGGCCTTTGATGAGATTCGGGCGGGTCGTATTGGCCTGCAGGATACAACAACAGTCAGTGAACGCGCCTGGCGTATGGCTGGCTCGAAGATGTTTTTGGAGCCCCGTGAAGTGGTCACCATTGAACAGTTAATCAGCGGCATTGCAGTTGTTTCGGGTAATGATGCCTGTGTAGCCTTGGCTGAAGCTCTTGCTGGTAGCGAAGATGTCTTTGTGGGAAGGATGAACGACAAAGCCCGTGCACTAGGTTTGGACCTCCACTTTGTTGACGTCCATGGTCTCTCGCCTGAGAGTAAGATTACGGCTGAAGGTATTGCGGTCTTGGTCTTCAACTACTTGCGTGAGCACCCTGGGGCGATTGAATACCATAAACAGCTATCTTTCTCCTATCAACCTCGTTCGAGCTCGAGCCCGATTGTTCAGACCAACCGTAATGGGCTCTTGCGATCCTTTGAGGGCGCCGATGGACTGAAGACAGGTCATCTGCAAGTGGCAGGTTTCAACCTAGTCGGAACCGCTGTGCAAAACAACAGACGGCTGATAGGTGTGGTGCTAGGCGCTACAAGTGAGTCCAAAAGAGAACAGGAGATGACGACACTTCTCAACTACGGGTATAAGAATTTTGACCTGGTGAACATCTCTCGACTGCTCCAGGATAAGACGACTAAGGTATTTAAGGGCAGGCAATCCCAGGTGGGCATGACTGTGAAAGCACCGATTATTACCGTACCTAAAGGTATTGAAAAGAATGTAAGTGTGGGAATCCAGACCAAGGAGCTCGAGGCTCCCGTTCAGAAGGGAAGCCAAATTGGGGTGCTGAGTATTTATGTCGAGGAGCAGCTTACGAAGGAAGTAGCCCTCTTGGCAGAGGAAGACGTCGCTCGGGGGAGCTGGTACCAAGTCATGTGGGACAGTATCAAGCGTTTCTTTCAAGACCTGATCCGCCGTCGGTAAGGTGGGGAGGCCGCAAGAAAGGGCTTGCATTTAAGGAGCGAGTCTTTTTTTGTGCAGTTATATTTTACGAAACACAAGGAATGGCGACTTTTTCGTAGAATTCAATAGCGAAAACGGTGAAATAGGTACGGAGAGGGTGATTTTTGTGCAGCCATTTGGCTTGGACGATTTAGACAAGAAAATATTAGCATATTTGCAACAAGAAGGTAGAATGACATTTGTTACTTTGGCTGCCTATTTAGGGGTCTCGGAAGGCACCATACGCAAGCGCGTTAAGCGTTTGGAGGAGCATGGTGTGATGAAGACAATGGGTGTGACGGATCCCCTAAAAATGGGCCTTGATACGGTGGCCTTTATCTGGTTTAAGGTCGATCGGCATCACATGGATTCGGTGATTAAGTCCTTAAACGCGCTGGATGCCGTACGTTATCTGGTGGTAACCACTGGTGGGCACGATCTTGTAGCCATGGTTGTTTTGCCAAATCGAACCAAGCTGGTGGCTTTGCTCAATGAGCAGTTGGCTAGTATTGAGGGTATCGTGAGTACTGAAACCTCAATTGTCCTCCAAATCCACAAGCAAATCTATGATTGGGCTCCCTTTAGCCATTGCATTGCAGAGGACGGTGGGCAGAGATGACAGGATTTGCTTTAGATCAATTTGACCGTGATATCATTCGCTTACTTCAGCAAGACGGACGGATGCCATTTTTGACGATCGCCCAGCAATTGGGCTTAGCTGAAGGGACGGTCAGACGCCGGGTAGGCAAGTTGATGGACGAAGGCCTGTTAAAGATTGTTGGCATTGCCAGTCCCTTTAAGGTAGGACTGCAGACGGTGGCTATAGTGGGGCTCAAGGTTGACCGCGGAAAACTGCAGCCCATTGCGGAAGAGCTCAGTGGTTTAACAGAGGTGCGCTATGTAGCTTTATCTACCGGCAATTATGATCTCGTGATTGAAGTTGTGGTGGGCAGCAACGATGAGCTCCTCACCTTCTTGGTCGACACTTTACGCGAAATTCCGGGCATCAACAACACCGGTACTTCCGTGGTGTTGAAGGTGGCTAAAGAGGATCTAGCTTGGGATCCGAATCAGACAAATACATCGTTGTAGCTTTCCAGCCGATACTGCAGAGCTTCTCCCATGTGCGCTTGGCTAACCTCACTAGCACCATCGAAATGGGCGATGGTTTTTGCGAGCCTGCGAGTATTTTCAAACCCCCGTACTGAGAGTTCGAGCCTTCCTTGTGCTCGGTTGAGAAAATCAAGTGCCTCTGTGCTTATGTCTAGGATAGGAATAGCTTCTGGGCGTTCTTGTCCCTTGGTCCCCTGGTTGTGTGCCGGGGGCCAGGGGACGTTTTTTTGCCCTAGCTCACGTTCAGAGACGGGGCTTAGGTAGGTAAAGACCTCAAAACGATCTAGCAGAGGACCTCGCAGTTTCCTTCGATATCTGTGCAGATCCCTACCGGTGCAGGTGCAAGTTCGGACTTGGCTCCCAAGGTATCCACAAGGGCAGGGATTGGCGGTGGCAATCAGCCAAAAGTTTGCCGGATAGGTCAGGACATGCTCTGCCCGGGAGATTTGAACCTGCTTGCCATCAAGAGGCTCGCGTAGACCTTGCAGGGCCCCTTGATTAAATTCTGGAAACTCGTCGAGGAGTAGCACGCCTAAGTGCGCCAAGGTAATCTCTCCCGGCCTTCCGTTCTTCGAGCCCACTAGGGCAGCCTGGGAGATGCTGTGATGTGGAGTCCGGAAAGGGCGCTCTGTCAAGGGAGAAGCGTGGCTGCTCAAGAGATTTGCTGCCTCGTAGATCTTGTTGATCATGAGAATTTCATCCTGCGCCGGAGGGGGCAGAAGATACCTAGCGTTGGATGCGAGAAGTGTCTTGCCCACCCCAGGAGGGCCGAGCAACATGATGTGATGCCTGCCATGGGCTGCGATCTCTAAGGCGCGTTTGGCTTGGGCTTGTCCCTTGATTTCCCTCGCCCGAAAGACCTTTCCTGCTAAAGGTGCCCGGGATAGTTGCGGCGGCGGTTCTCTCCTGCCGGTCAAAACAGCCAGAAGATCGTGGAGAGAAGCAGAAAGCAGGTAATGATCCCCAGCGATCAAAGCTGCCTCTGCTTGGTTGTCCTCGGGCAAGACGATTTTGCAGCCTCGCTGGGCGGCGAGTTCCGCGAGGCTCAGGACTCCGTTGACGCGCTTGAGTCTGCCGCTGAGTGACAGCTCCCCCGCGAAAATTGCATCCTTGAAGACATGGACTGGAAGAACCGCCTGGTGTGCAAGAATACCTAGGGCTATAGGCAAATCAAAGAGAGCACCGTCTTTTGGATAATGCGCTGGTGCCAAATTGACGATAACCTTCTGGGCTGGAAACTTGAACCCGGAGTTGCGAAGGGCTGAACGGACTCGTTCGCGGCTTTCGCGCACCGTCTTACTGGGGAAGCCAACAATTTCGAATCCTGGTAAACCGGGGCGCACATCAACTTCCACGTCAATAGGGAAGCCTTCAATTCCTGCAACAACTCCACTTTGCACAACAATCATCTAAAAACCCCCTTGACACAATAATCAGAATATTGGTATATTTGACATAAGTTGAACAAATCCTCCTAAACATAGAACAACCTCTTCCACGGCATGCTAAGAGAAAAACAATGAGGAGGGCGTTCATGCCTTTTGATATAGGCACAACAAGGATCTTCCACTGCCCATCTTGCCATGTTGATACTCCCCACACAGTCAAAACAAGCAAGGGGGAGATGTATGGGATCATCTGCACGAACTGTGAAGGAGGCGCAATCGTCAGCGCCTTGGATCTTCGCATCTATCAGTTGAGGTGGGAGGAGGAGTTGCAGGCAATTCTAGACAGCTTGGTGGAACACCCCATTCATGATGATGAGTAATGAGGAGGCCTAACATGACATGGAGTCCGCGGCATTATTTAATCGCCTTTAACATGGTGCCCAGAATCGGCGGCAGGCGGCTTTTAGCCCTGTCTGAACACTTTGGTTCCTTAGGGGAGGCGTGGCATGCCCCTAAGAGCAAATTGATGGAGGTAGAGGGCATCGGACCCAAAATTGCCGGTGGGTTCTGTGCTCTTCGTTCTACGATTTCTCCCCAGGCGGAGGAAAAATGGGCAAGCAGCCTAGGAGCCAAGATCGTCACTCTGGCAGATGCAGAGTATCCCCTACATCTCAGACGCTTAGCCGTTCCTCCCCCAGTTCTTTATGTACTTGGAACATTGCCCGAGCAACCCGGAATTGCCGTAGTAGGTACTCGCAAACCTTCTCGCCTTGGCCTTGCCCAAGCCAGGCAGTTTAGTGCCTACTTAGCCTCGCAGAATGTTCCCGTCATCAGCGGGCTGGCACGGGGTATAGACTACGCTAGTCATGACCAAGTTGTGGAGGCGGGGGGCATTGCTGTGGCGGTTCTCGGGAGCAACCTCGGCAATCTATATCCCTCTGAACATAGGGACTTGGCCAGAAGAATTAGGGAAAAGGGTGCCCTGATCACGGAGTTTTCCAGCCGCTGTCCAACCGTTCCGGGTAACTTTCCCAGGCGCAACCGCATCATTGCTGGCTGTGCCAGCGGGGTGCTGGTGGTGCAGGCTGGGAGTAAGTCAGGGGCCATTCACACGGCAGATTGGGCCCTAGAACTGGGCATTGATGTATGGGCTATTCCAGGTGAAATAGGTGATCCTCTACGCCAAGGAACCCATCGCCTGATCAAACAAGGCGCCTCCTTAGTGAGCGATCCGGCAGAATTACTTGATAATCAGTCTAGCTCTACGGTTGATCGAAGCACTCATCCATGTTTAGAAGAGCTCTATGAGGCCGGTTATAGCGCTAATGAAATCGCCGCCACCCTATCTCGACCGATCCAGGATGTACTCACAGCCATGTCCCTACTTCAAGTGGAAAAGGGTTCTAGATGACCCGCTAAGCTAAGGGAGGTTTCCGTTCCTGACTTGCATAATATCTACAAAGCCTCTATAATGGGGATAATTCTGGCAAGAAATGAGAGATTGATGTGAGTGATAATAAGTTGAAGCGTATGGCCATAGCGCTCAAGGTACTTAATCCAGATGATGACTTTGAGGAGATTCTCACGAACCTTGGCCTGTCAACCCAAGACGTTATGGGCTTTCTGGAATCGCTGGCCTTGGATTTTCAGGTATCGATTTTGACCTTTGCAGAAGTGGATGAAACCAAGACGCGAGTGTTTAGCCCGTGGGAACAGGCATTTCTGACGAAAGAAGCTAGAGACTTTCTCCTGTCTGCCTTGTACACAGAGGCCATTGCGCCCTCTGAAATGGAGCAGGCCTTGGCGGTTCTTTTTGCCACTTCACCGGAATTCGCAGATGTGGAGGAAATCTGTGGAATTCTAGAGAACATTGTTGAGGACCCAAGTAGGGTTGCCGTCTTGGGGTACTCCGATCAGAGATTCAACCATTGACTTTGTACGACGCACGGAGGTGCTTGTTTGGCTACGTTGATTATTGTGGAATCGCCCGCTAAAGCCCAGACAATCAAGGGTTTTTTGGGCAAGAACTATAATGTGAAGGCTTCCCTGGGGCATGTGCGTGATTTGCCGCGCAGTAAGTTCGGGATCGATGTGGAAAGTAATTTCGAACCCCATTACATTACCATCAGGGGGAAAGGACCAGTTCTGAAAGAACTGCGGGAGGCTGCTAAGAAGGCGGATCGAATCTTGCTGGCAACGGACCCTGATCGCGAAGGGGAGGCTATCGCCTGGCATTTGGCTGCGGCCCTGAAGGTAGACGAGGAAAAGTGCAGGATTGACTTTCGCGAGATCACCAAGGATGCTATCAAACAAGCGGTTAAGAAGCCCCGCAGTATCGGTCAGCCCTTGGTAGATGCCCAGCAGGCGCGACGTGTTGTCGATCGAATTGTAGGTTATCAGCTTTCTCCCCTGCTATGGGCTAAGGTCAAACCAGGCTTGAGCGCAGGTCGCGTGCAATCTGTCGCGGTGAAGCTGATTGTTGATCGCGAGCGAGAAATTGAGGCCTTTGTCGAAGAGGAGTATTGGAGCGTGAATGCTACCCTCCAGACCAAGCTAGATGAACTCTTTGAGGCGAAGCTGCATAACAAGGCGGGTAAGAAACTGAGCTTACCTAATGAAGAGGCAGCCAAAGAAGTGGAGAGGGATGCTACAGGGCAAAAGTGGACTGTAGCTGCTGTCACTAAGAAAGAGCGCCGTCGTAATCCCGCGCCGCCCTTTACCACCAGCACGCTACAACAAGAGGCGGCTCGCAAACTAGGTTATGCCGCCAAGAAAACGATGCGCTTAGCCCAGCAATTGTACGAGGGTTTACCCATGGGAAAGCTAGGTACCCTCGGTCTAATCACCTACATGCGTACTGATGCTACCCGTGTTTCTAATGAGGCAGTGGTTGAAGTGCGCGAATTTATTGAGACGACGCATGGCGCGGCCTATGTCCCCGCCAAGCCACGTCAGTACGCCTCGAAAAAGGGTGCCCAAGAGGCCCATGAAGCGGTTAGGCCGACTTCCACCCTGCGCACGCCAGCAGATGTCAAACAGTATCTTTCGCGGGATCAATTCCGTTTATACACCCTGATTTGGGAGCGTTTTGTGGCCAGTCAAATGGCCTCTGCTGTCTTTGATGCCATGACGGTGGATCTAAAGGTACAGGACTATCTCTTTCGGGCCACTGGATCGCAGCTGAAGTTCCCCGGTTTTCTCAAGATCTACCAGGAAGGTACAGACGCCGGTTCTCAAAGCAATGATAACAAAGATCGTCTCTTGCCTGACCTGAAGGTCGGCGAGGATGTGTTGCTTCAGAAATTGGATCTCAATCAACACTTTACCCAACCACCGGCCCGCTTCACCGAGGCCATGCTGGTCAAGACCCTAGAAGAAGAAGGAATCGGCAGGCCTAGTACCTATGCCCCCATCATCGATACAATTACAGGCCGTGGCTACGTGTCGAGGGAAGAGAAGCGTTTTCGACCTACCGAACTGGGCATCGTGGTTACTGACTTATTAGCGGAGAGTTTTCCCAGGCTTCTCGATGTCAAGTTCACGGCCGGGTTAGAAGAAGAACTTGATGGCATCGAGGAAGGGAACATGATATGGCAAGACGTCATCGCGGAATTCTATCAACCTTTTGCGGAAGACCTCGAAAAGGCCCACGAGGAGCTGGAACGCATTGAGATTCAAGATGAAGTGAGCGATGTGCTCTGTGAGAAATGCGGCAGCAATATGGTCTACAAACTTGGCAGATACGGCAAGTTTCTGGCCTGCCCAGGCTATCCAGACTGCAAAAATACAAAGCCCATTCTGCATGAGATTGGTATAGAATGTTCCCTCTGCCAGAAAGAAGGAAGGGAAGCCGGGCAGCTGGTGCGCAGGCGCTCCCGCCGCGGTCGCTACTTTTATGGTTGCAGCAATTATCCAGATTGTACCTATACGTCCTGGCAGTTGCCTGTGGCCGAGTTATGTCCTCATTGTGGCAAAAACCTGACCATCCGCAAGGAGGGTGCAGATCCTCAGTGCAGCAATAAGGAGTGCCCCGGAGGTGACGAAAAGTGACTGAAGTAACGGTGATTGGAGCTGGTCTAGCAGGTAGTGAGGCCGCCTGGCAGCTCGCAGAGCGGGGTATATCTGTGAAGCTGATGGAGATGCGGCCGAGCGTCACCACACCTGCCCACGAGACGGGCGATTTCGCCGAACTGGTCTGTTCAAATTCTTTTGGTTCCTACTTAGAGAGCACCGCAGGAGGTTTGCTAAAAAAAGAGCTGGCACTGATGGGATCGTTGGTTCTTCGGGCAGCCAAAAAGACCATGGTTCCTGCCGGTGGAGCCCTGGCAGTCGATCGAGGATTATTTGCCCGTGAGGTCACCAAGTCCCTAGTAGAACACCCCAAGGTAGACATTATCCATAAGGAGTGTCTGGAGATCCCAAGTGGTGTTGTCATTATCGCTACAGGTCCCCTCACAAGCTCCGCCTTGACGTCCGTCCTACAAGATTTGACCCAGAAGAAAAACCTCTTCTTTTTTGACGCTGCCGCCCCCATTGTCCTTGGCGAAAGCATTGACTATGCTCAGGGGTTCTGGGCTGCGCGTTATGATAAGGGAACGGCAGATTACTTCAATTGTCCTCTAACGCAGGAAGAGTATGCAGGCTTTGTGAATGCTCTCATGACTGCTGAAGTTGCTCCTCTCCATAGTAACGATTTAGGTGAGGGAGATTTGACCGTTTTTGAGGGATGCATGCCCCTAGAGGTCATGGCCAGCCGAGGCGTTGATTCGCTTCGCTATGGCCCCTTCAGACCAGTTGGGCTCACTGGGTCTGACGGAAGACGTCCCTATGCTGTGTTGCAGCTACGCCGGGAGAATACTGAAGCCAGTCTTTTCAACTTGGTAGGTTGCCAGACCCGGCTCAAATGGGGTGAACAGAAGAGGGCTTTTGCGCACATTCCGGCCTTGAGGGATGCAGAATTTGTTCGCTATGGGGTCATGCATCGCAATACATTTATCAATTCTCCCCAGGTTCTAAACTCGAGCTTTCAGCTCAGAGATGACACGAGACTTTTCGTTGCAGGTCAACTGACGGGCGTAGAGGGATATGTGGAGAGCGCGTCTTCGGGCTTGTTGGCCGGCGTTAATGCGGCCCGGCTTGTCAAAGGGCAAGAACCACTTGTCTTACCCCTTGAGACGATGCTAGGCAGCCTCGCTCATTATATTGCATCGGCGAATTCCACAGATTTCCAACCCATGAACGCCAACTTTGGCATCCTTCCGCCCCTAGACCCACCGGTCCGGGGAAAGAAAGAGCGTAAACTGGCCTATGCGAAGCGATCGATAGAAGCCCTTGAGTCCTTTTGGCCCGAGGCGTAAAAGGTGGTATGTGTCCATGAGCGAATTGCAGGATTATCTCGATTCACTGCGGATCGGTCGAAATCTGTCACCTGCCACACTTCTAGCCTACGAGCGCGATCTCAGTGATTTTCTGGCCTTTGTCCTCGAGCAGTTGGATCTCTTGGGGAAACCGCAGGGCATGGCTTCCATCGATAAGTACTTGGTTCGGGACTACTTAGCGTACCTGACCAGAGAAGGAAAGGCCCGTTCTACCATCGCTCGACGTTTGGCAAGTATTCGTGGATTCAGCCGCTTCTTGTTCAGACAAGGTATAGTGAACTCTGATTTTGCCATCAGTCTCAAGACACCAAAACAGAAGAAGACGATTCCAGAGGTCATGAGTATGGATGAGATCGCTCGCTATCTGGAGACCAACATGCCCGGAAAGTCGCCGGAGCTCCAAGCAAGAAACCAAGCCATGTTTGAGATCCTCTACGGCACTGGAATTCGTTTGGCTGAATTGGTTGGACTGGACGTTTCGGATATTGATGCGCGCAACAAGTATATTCGAGTGATGGGGAAGGGGAGCAAGGAACGAATTGTCCCCATTGGCGAATATGCTCTGGCAAGTGTTGGGGTCTATATAAACGGACACCGCCCACAGTTGCTCGGGGGAAGGCACGAAGATGCCCTTTTTTTAAGCGCCAGGGGAGCACGCTTAACGACCAGGGGAGTTCAGTACGTCCTCGATGAGTGTAGTAGGTATCTAGAGATCCACAAGAACATTTCCCCTCACGTATTTCGCCACACCTTTGCTACCCATCTTCTGGATCGTGGAGCGGACTTGCGTTCTATTCAAGAGCTCTTGGGGCATGCAAGTTTATCAACGACGCAAATCTACACCAGAGTGACCATGGGTCACTTGAAATCCGTGTACAATAAGGCTCATCCGCGAGCATAAGAAGGGAGAGGCTTTCGTGAGTATTCGATCGACAACCATCGTGGCAGTGCGCAGGTTGGATCAAGTTGCTTTGGCCGGTGACGGTCAGGTCACTTTGGGTGAGAAAACGGTGATCAAACATGGGGCGACTAAAGTCCGAACTTTGTGCGATGGCCAGATTCTGGCGGGGTTCGCTGGATCTGCAGCTGACGCCATCACTCTTTTTGAGATGTTTGAACGGAAGTTGAAAGACTATGCGGGCCAGCTCGTGCGGGCGGCTGTAGAAATGGGCCAGGATTGGCGGTCGGATCGATATTTGCGCAAGCTCGAAGCCTTGCTTTTGGTTGCAGATCGTCAGACGACGCTGGTTATCTCCGGCTCAGGCGATATTATTGAGCCAGACGAGGGAGTGTTAGCCATTGGGTCAGGAGGTTCTTATGCCATGGCAGCTGGCTTGGCTCTTTTGCGACACTCGGAGCTCAGTGCTAGGGAAATCGCGCTAGAGGCACTTCAGATTACTTCGGAGATCTGTGTGTTCACGAATAATCGCATTTCCATCGTAGAATTGTCATAGGGTCTAAGGGGCGATATTATGTTACTGACACCGAGAGAGATAGTCTCTGAACTCGATCGCTATATTGTCGGGCAAAGTGAGGCCAAACGCGCTGTAGCCATTGCCATGCGCAATCGCTATCGTAGGCAGCAATTACCGGCGGAGCTGCGCGAAGAAATCCTGCCCAAGAATATTCTGATGATTGGGCCGACAGGGGTGGGAAAGACCGAAATTGCCCGACGTCTCGCCCGCCTTGCTAATGCTCCTTTTGTGAAGATCGAAGCAACCAAGTTTACAGAAGTCGGTTATGTGGGCCGCGATGTAGACTCCATAATTCGAGAGCTTACGGACATAGCTTTGCGCATGGTGAAAGCGGAGAAGATCAAAGATGTAGAGCAAAAGGCAGAAGGTCTCGTGGCCGAACGCTTAGTAGAACTACTTGTCCCTGGACCACCGCCCGCAAACCAACTCAATCCTATGGATCTATTGTGGGGTTTGGCTCAGCCTAAAGGATCAACAAAGCCAGATAAAGACGATGATCAGGAGTTGAAAATCGAGCGCGAACAGGTGCGTAGACTGCTCGAGTTAGGCGAGTTTGAAGACAGGCTAATAGAAGTCGTCGTGGAGAAGTCATCCTCCTCGGCCTGGGATCTGATGCCTGGTTCAGGCATGGATGATTTGGGTGCGAACTTCCGGGAGATGCTTGGGGAACTGTTGCCAAAAAAGACGCAGAAACGCACCGTCACAGTTCGCGAAGCCCGGGGTATTCTTCTGCAAGAAGAAGCCGCAAAACTCCTAGATATGGACGCAATTTCCGCAGAGACAGTGGCCTTGGTTGAAGAATCCGGGATCGTCTTTCTTGATGAAATAGACAAGATTGCAGGTTCACAGAAACAGGGTGGTCCCGATGTCTCCAGGGAAGGCGTGCAGCGGGATATCCTCCCCATCATTGAGGGGAGTACAGTGATCACGAAAGTCGGTCCCGTGCGTACAGATTACATTCTGTTCATAGCCGCAGGCGCCTTTCATCTGTCGCAACCAGCTGATCTGATTCCTGAGTTACAGGGGCGGTTTCCGATCCGTGTGAACCTAGAAAGCCTACGGGCAAAAGACTTTGCTCGTATCCTCACAGAACCTCATAACTCGCTGACCAAGCAATACACAGCTCTCCTAGGCACGGAAGGGATAGAGCTCGAGTTCTCCAGGGATGGCGTCTTGGCCATGGCCAGAATCGCGGAAGAAGTGAACAAGAGCACGGAGAATATCGGGGCCAGGCGATTGCATACCATTTTGGAGCGCTTGCTTGAAGACATCAGTTTTGACATGCCAACGGGCTCCAAGGTCCTTGTGGATGAGCAGTTTGTCCAAGATAAGCTGGGTGAATTAGTCCAGGATAAGGACTTGACCCGCTACATTTTGTAAAATATCCGGCATTTTCGCTAAACTTGGTGAATCACGAAGGAACTACTCTAGTTATTGAGAATATACAAAAGGGGCGAGGGATGGTTTTTACCTGCCCCTTTTCTGTTTGACGAGAAATGAGCAGGATTTTATTGGGTTTTGTCGAAGTGCTTGAAATTGACGCGAATAAGACTATGAGTGTACTAGCAAGGGGGAGCCTGCATGTTTAAGGTTGTTGACAGGTTAGGAACGGGCTTGAGTAAAGCATCGTTACGCCATAACGTGATTAGCAACAATTTGGCGAACTATAATACTCCAGGCTTCAAGCGTTCCGATGTACAGATGGACACGGGATTTGCGAGGGAGTTTGCCAGAATCCAAAACCCGACACTGTCCCGGACAAGTGCTAGGCACTTGCCAGGAACGAGCAGGACAAACACTGCACCTTTTTCGGTTGTACAGGATACGTCCAACACGATGCGGAACGATGGAAACAATGTGGACCCAGATAGAGAGCAGGTCTTGCTTCTGGAAAACCAGCTTTACTACGAGTCTTTAACGGATGCTGTCAGTCGTAAGCTTGGACAACTCCGTACTGTGATCGGAGAAGGGAGACGGTAAGCTATGAGTGTTTTCAAAGCCCTGCGTATTTCCGCTTCAGGCCTAACCGCTGAACGTTTGCGGATGGATACCATTGCTAACAACCTAGCGAATGCCAACACGACACGCTCGGTGGAAGGCGGCCCCTATCGTCGTCAGGTACCAGTTTTTGCCCCACTACTTGACCAGTCCATGCACGGAGCCGCAAGTCCCATTCAGGGCGGCGCAAAGGGTCAAGGAGTTCGAGTCGTGGGGGTTGTGAGTGACCCCTCGCCGTCGCGCCTAGTCTGGGATCCGCAGCATCCCGATGCCAATGCGGATGGTTATGTAGAAATGCCCAACGTCCACGTCGTCAAAGAGATGGTGGACCTGATCACTGCTACCAGGGCCTACGAGGCCAATATTACCGCTTTGAACACTGCTAAGTCTATGGCCCAGCGTGCCTTGGAAATTGGCCGTTAGGCTTTGTTGACAAAAGAGGAGGGTTCAAGTGAAAGTACAATTCGATATCCCAACCACCGTAAACCGGGCCAAACTCGGACAAACAGTACCTACAGGGGATAGTTTTCAAGATTACTTGCGGGACGCTCTGGCCGAAGTGAATGTGATGCAGCAGCAAGGTGATGTAGCCTTTACACAGCTCCTAACGGGCGACATTGAGTTTCATGATGCCATGATCATTGCCGAAAAGGCGAACCTTGCCATGCAACTGACGATGACAATTCGCACCAAGCTTCTGGAGGCATACCAGGAAATTATGCGCATGCAAGTTTAACTAGGTGGGTGACGTATGAACAATATGCTTGAGTCGATTAAGGAGACCTGGGGTAAGCTGTCGCGTCCAGTGCAAATGGCCGTTGGCGTATTTGTCCTAGGTGTTTTTCTTTCCTTAGTTCTTTTGGGGTTACTGTCTCGCACAGAATACCAAGTTCTCTTTTCCGGGCTCGGTACTGAAGACGCAGGAGCGGTGGTGTCTGCACTACAAGAGAGAGGGACCTCTTACCAGCTCACTGACGGCGGCACGACTGTCTTAGTGCCCGAGGCGGATGTCTTTGAGGCCCGAATCGCCCTCGCTACCTCCGGAATACCGACCGGTGGAGTAGTAGGTTTTGAGATTTTTAACACCACCAGGCTTGGTGAGACGGAAGCAGACCGACAACTGCGCTACCAATGGGCCCTGCAAGGCGAGCTAACTCGTACGATCAGGCAGATCAACGAAGTTGCTGATGCCCGCGTACATATTGTTCTTCCTAAACGTTCACTTTTTGTGCAGGAGAGTGAAAGCGCCACTGCTTCAGTTCTTCTGCAGCTGAACCCAGGCGCACAGCTCACAAGTGGTCAAGTCCGGGCTGTGGCGAATTTGGTGGCCTCGAGCGTGGAAGGGTTGACTCCTGAGAAGGTGACCATCGTAGATTCTGGGGGAACAGTCTTGAACTCCGCTTCTATGATGGATCTAGGGAGCCAGGTTTCTGATCGCTTTGAGATGCAATGGCTCTTTGAACAGCAATTAGAGAATAGCATCATTGCCATGCTTGAGCGGATTTATGGCTTTGGCAATGTGGTAGCTAGAGTCAATGCGGTCATGGATTTTGCTCAGCTTGAACAGTATAATGAGACCTTCACGCCCATCAATCGAGGTGAAGGATTGGTACGAAGTAGCCAGTCCTTTGAAGAGTCCTACCGCGGAACATCCACGGGCGCCGGAGGTGTCCCGGGTGTTGATTCTAATGTACCTGGTTATGTTTTCCTAGAAGAGGGTGGCGGGACCACCGAGTGGGAGCGCAGTGAAGGTACGACAAATTACGAGTTGAACCGAACGGAGACCTGGACGACCACCTTACCCGGTGAGATCACCAACTTGGCTGTGTCAGTCTGGATTAATGGGGATCTAACCCCCCTGCAGCTAGCTTCTGTTGAAGAGTCAGTGAGCCGCGCAACCGGTGTGCGTCTGGAGCGGGGAGATAGTGTCTATGTGGCTAGTGTTCCCTTCGAAGTAAGTCCTTTCATGGACGAATTGCCTTCCGCAGCCGTGGCGACAGGTGTTCCCATTTACTGGGTCATTGCTCTTGGCGTCCTTTTGCTGTTGACAGTGCTTTTTCTGGTATTTCGTAAGAAACCAGCGCAGATCAGTGAAGTTCCGGTGGCAGCAACGCTGGACATGATTGTCGATGATGAAATGCCCGAGCGAGAACTGACTTCTGAGGAGAAGGAACGTCTCACTATGCGTAGACAAATCGAGAAACTCGCGGAAGAAAAGCCGGAAGAGGTTGCATCGTTGATGCGAGGTTGGCTAATTGACGACTAGGGGGTTGGATGATGAGGGCTTCAAAGAAACTGAGCGGAAAACAAAAAGCAGCAATCCTCCTGGTGAGTTTACGTCCGCAAGTATCCTCTCAGATTTTTAAGCACCTCAAGGAGGAGGAAATAGAGGACCTTACTCTGGAGATAGCGGGCTTAAAACGTGTCCAGCCAGACCAAAGGGATATGGTGCTCGAAGAGTTCCATGAGCTCGTCGTGGCTCGTGAGTACCTAGAACAAGGTGGAATAGAGTATGCCAGAGAACTCTTGGAAAAGGCATTAGGAACGGCTAGAGCCGACGAAATTATCAACCGGCTTACTGCCTCATTACAGGTGCGTCCCTTTGATTTTGCCCGTAAGACTGACGCTGGCCAGCTGCTAAACTTTATCCAAAATGAACATCCGCAGACGATTGCCCTCATATTGGCTTATCTGGATCCTGAACAAGCTGGTCTAATTCTTTCTTCCCTGGGCCCAGAGCTGCAGGTGAATGTGGCTAGACGTCTGGCCAAGCTAGATCGTACCACACCAGAAGTCTTGCAGGAGATTGAAAGCACCCTAGAGCAAAGGCTGTCTGCCTTTGTGATCGATGATTATACGCAGGCCGGCGGAATTGAGTCTGCCGTAGCTATCTTGACCATGGTCGACCGATCCACCGAAAAAACCATTATTGACTCGCTTGAAGCGGAAGAACCAGAATTAGCAGAAGAAATACGCAAACGGATGTTCGTCTTCGAAGACATTATCATCCTTGACGACCGTTCCATTGGGAAAGTACTGCGTGAAGTAGATTCTAAGGATCTAGCTCTAGCCCTGAAGACAGCCAGCGAAGAGGTCTCTTCTCGCATCTTCAAGAACATGTCGAAGCGTGCTGGCGAGATGTTGCAGGAAGATATTGAGTTCATGGGGCCTGCTCGTTTGCGCGACATTGAAGAAACCCAGCAGAAGATTGTGGCAACCATTCGTCGTCTAGAGGACACTGGCGAGATCATTATTGCCCGTGGAGGAGAGGATGAGGTGATTGTCTAAGGTCATAAAGGCAGCTGAGTTGAAGATTTTAGTGACGGACCACACCGATACGGTGATACCAGTGAACTTGGCTGAGCGGCGTCTCACGAGTCCCCCTGGTGATACCATTCTCGACGGGTCTAATATGATTGGAGATGCCAGGCGGAAGGCAGAGGAGATCGTGAAGACCGCCGAAGAACAAGCCCAAGGCCGCAGGCAAGAGGTAGAAGAGGAGCTTGAGAGTCTTCGCCTAAAAACCAAGGAAGAAGCCTATGCCCAAGGTTACGAAGAAGGCTTAGCCGATGGAGAAGAAAAGGCGCTTCAGCAGGCCAAGGACTTGCTTGATTTGCTGCGGACAACGGTGGACGAAGGTGTGAGGCTGAGGGCGAATGGTTTGGCTGCTCTGGAAGAGGATTTCCTCAAGCTTAGTCTACTACTTGCCGATAAAATAGTGAGGAAGACGATCGAAGATGATATTTCCTGGCTCGGGCCAATCATACGGGATGCTCTGTATTCTTTGGGGACAGTGAGCGAAATAATCGTTTTCGTAAGTCCCATGGATTATTCCTTAGTCCAGGAGCAGGAAGGAAGCTTACAGGCGGGATTACGGACCAAGATCGTTTTTCAGACGGATCCTGCTCTGAACCAGGGCGGCTGCCTTATTGAATCGGAAAATGGCTTAATCGACGCGAGACTCGAACAGAGACTAGGCAAATTAGGCAGGGGCCTGATGGAAGTGCTATATCATGAGAACAAGTGATGAATTGACGCCCAGGGTAGCGCACTATCAACGCCACTTGGAGGATTTAGAAGACACCATTCACAGCGGGCGGGTGAGCCAGATTGTTGGGCTGACCATCGAGTCCCTTGGTCCCACAACGAGTATTGGCGATCTATGCCTCATTCAACCCCGTAACAAACCTGGCGTTCCCGCGGAAGTGGTGGGATTTCGGGATCAAAAGGTGTTGTTGATGCCCCTATCCGAACTCACTGGGGTGGGGCCAGGTGTCTTGGTCACAGCTACCGGTTCGCCGTTGACTGTGGCTGTAGGCGAAACGCTTTTGGGGCGAGTGCTTGATGGATTGGGACGGCCTATGGATGGCAAGGGTTATGTGCCCGCTACAAAGCAACTCTCAGTGCAGGGAAGGATTCCCAAACCCCTAGAACGGCAGCGTATTAAGTTTCCCCTTTCTGTGGGAGTGCGTGCTATCGATGGACTCTTGACCTGTGGAAAAGGACAACGAATTGGAGTCTTTGCTGGTAGTGGTGTGGGTAAGAGTACACTTTTGGGTATGATGGCCCGCAACACAGAAGCTGATGTGAACGTAATCGCCTTAATTGGCGAACGTGGTCGTGAAGTTCGCGAGTTTTTGGAGCGAGATTTGGGTCCCGAAGGTATGGCTCGTTCTGTGGTCGTTGTTGCCACCTCGGACCAACCTGCCTTAGTCCGCATCAAGGGTGCACTAGTTGCCACCACGATTGCTGAGTTCTTCCGCGACTTAGGTCGCGATGTGCTTTTTGTCATGGATTCTGTCACGAGACTGGCCCTTGCGCAGAGAGAAGTTGGTCTGGCCACGGGTGAACCACCGGCCACTCGGGGATACACCCCATCTGTTTTTGCCCTTCTACCTCGGCTTTTGGAAAGGACAGGCCCAGGGAGCGTGGGTACGATTACTGCGTTTTACACCGTCTTGGTTGAAGGTGATGACCTCAATGAACCCATCACCGACACTGTCCGAGGCATCCTTGATGGCCACATTGTGCTGAATCGAGCGTTGGCTGAAAAGAATCATTATCCGGCGATTGATGTCTCGGCTAGCGTGAGTCGACTCATGACAGAGGTAGCAGGTGACAGGCATAAGCAACTGGCTGGCGAAATCCGAGCTGCCATGGCCACATATGCGGATGCAGAGGATCTAATCAACATAGGTGCCTACGCGGCCGGTTCCAATGCAGCGATTGACCAAGCAATTCGCCTCCATCCCGGTATCACAGAGTTTTTGCGGCAAGAGGTAACCGATGCTTGCGCCTGGCCCGATACTCTAGCACGCCTTGAACAGATTTTTAGCAATGAGCACTAGGAGTTGGATCGATGTCAGCCTTTAAATTCCGTTTAGAAAAAGTCTTAAATGTCCGAGGTATCTTGGAGGAGCGTGCGAAATATGAGTGGGCTCTTCAAGAGCGCTTAGCACGTGAAGAAAGACATAAGCTCGATCGATTGCAGCAGCAGGAACAAGAGATTAAGGACTTTGGGCAGTCGAGCTTCGATATAGAGCGGCGTCAAGCGACGTATTCCTTTCTCGACGTCTTGAAAGTGAGAATTGAACGGCAAGAGGCCCGTGTTCATGAGCAAGAAAAGTTGGCGCAGAGCGCCAAGGAAGCTTGGCTGCTGGCCCGGCAGGAAACGAAGAAAGTAACGACGCTACGTGAAAAGCAGTACGCTTCGTTTGTTAAAGAACAGGAGCGCAAAGAACAAAACGTTCTCGATGACATGCGTTCACATCTCGAAAGGTAGGGAGGTACTCCTGTGCGCAAATGGATCTTGGCATTTTTCCTTCTTGTTCTGGCAATCATGGTGGCCTTCAGTATCTTTGTCTTTACGGGAGTTATTGACGGACCTGCCCTTTTTTGGGATGTCGGCATGAAGGTAGGGTGGGTTGAGCCGCACCTAAAGGTCTACGCCATTGGGCAGGATGCTGAAGGTTGGGTGGAGAGCCAACAGACAGAACTGGAGCTTAAGCTCGACGAACTAGAGCAACGCGAAGCTCAGCTCAGGGCCGATCGACAGCAACTCGATCAAAGGGCTCTGCAGCTCGATACACGTGAAACAACGATTGAGGCGGCAGCGAAAAGGCTAGACGGGGAGCAAGATAAGCTCAAAAGTGTACAAACCTTAGCTACCCTTTACACAGAGATGGGACCACATGAGGCAGCCCAGATTCTCGAAAAGCTTGATCGAAAGCTAATTCTGGACGTTTTGCTCCGTATGGATATCCAGGATGCAGCCCTTATTCTGGTTGAATTGCCCACGAATCTGGCTGTGGCCTTGAGTGAAGAGCTCGGCCAAGCCACACAATAAGTGGAAAATCAGGGAAAAGGAGGTGATAGTAATCGAACCACTTGTATTAGCACAAATGGCCTTGAGTAATCGACAAGGCACGGGTGAAGCAGCTCTCTCCAAAGACCAGGTATCCAAGGAGACGGCTGCCAGTTTCGACAGGTTGCTCACCAAGTATCTTGAGGACGAAGAAATGCCCCCAGAAGCTGAGACAGTCTGGCCAGTTCGCAAGAAGCAAGGAGAGCTAGATTTGAGTTTGATCTCACTGGCTGCTACATTTGCGCCCACCGCTGAACAGACTCACTTGACAGAGCAGGATGTGGGGTCTGACCAAAGTCAAGTTGCACCTGCAGGGGTGTCAACCCCAAGAGGTCTGTGGGAAATACCGGAGACTGCATCTGTTGATCTGCCTGAACAGGCTAGGCACGAGCTAGAGTTTAGCTTGGAAATGGCGGATGCCCCAGCTACGCAGGGAGTACCACTGCCCAGTGAAGCAAGACCTCAGGAAGCCTCGGATCTAACGGGGAGCACCGAAAAACAGGGGCACACACACCTAGCGCCGGCCCAACCTGTACCAGATGATCAACTTGTTTCTCCCTGGATAGCTCGAGAGGGACAGGATATGGGCTTGCTAAAGAAGGTCGCAGCAGACGATCAGAAGCACCAGGTAATGCCTTGGACTTTGGGTGCGGAAGAACCTAGGGAGACAACATTGCGAAGTGTGCGAAGTGACCCGGTTCGTTCAGTAGGAGAGCTACTACGGACGGACGCTGAGGCTGAAGTTGAAATGGGGGATCCGACTTTGATGTTTCGTCCACCCCAACTTGTACCCAGTGCGACAGATGTTGGCTCTAGCTTGAAGCTGCCGTCATTGCAGGGGATAGAACCTGCCCCACAGGAGTTGGTAGCAGAGGTTTCTGACGATTCGCCTAGGCAAGCTCAGGCTGTACTGACCCAGTCAGCTCCGCTGCAAACAACGGAGGAGGACGTGGACACCCTTGCGATGGGTGACCAAACAGTGAAGGAAGAGCTTGGCAGGGGGTTGGCGCAAGAGAATCCACGACTTACATCGGAGCAAGGTGAACCGCTTGACGAAGCCAAAATAGCTCTCAAGGGTGCGTCAACGGAACGGCCTCGGTCGGCACCTGCTGAAGTACCGATGCAGCCAAACAATCCGACCCTGACACCGCTTCTTGAGATTCCAGCGGTCGAGACAGAGATCCGAGCAGTGCTGGACATTCAAGACAGAGATAATTTGCTTCCAAGACTCGTCGAGACAATTGAGACGCTCGTGTATGAAGAACGCAGTGAGGTGCGGATGCAACTCAAGCCCGATCACCTAGGGTCGCTCGAAGTCAAGCTCTCTATGGAGCGCGGCATCATGGTAGCAGAGTTCATAGTCCAAGACCAGCAAGTACGCGAGATCATTGCCAGTCAACTGCCTCAGTTGCAGACGGCACTACAAGACCAGGGGACGCACATGGCAGACGTCAGTGTCAGTATCGGACTCGGTCACAGGGGAGCCGATGGCGAAGGGCAGCAAAGATCCAAGCAGCAGCATCAACAGAGCTATGGACGACTGCGAGAATCCTCGGTGATGGAAAGTGAGAAGGCCTATCTAGGTCGCAACATTTGGAATCAAGTTGATGTACGAGTGTAAGGAGGTGAGAATATGTATGTTAACACGGTAGGTACCGTGGAACAACTGCTTAAGCAGCGGGAAGGGACCGAGCGCGACCCTAGTGCCCTTGGAAAGGATCAGTTTCTCCAGTTACTCATAACCCAGCTTAAGTACCAAGATCCTATGAGTCCTGTTGATGACAAGGAGTTTATTGCGCAATTAGCACAGTTTAGTAGTCTAGAGCAAATGCAGGCCCTGAACACCAATATGAGTGACATGATGCTAGGACAGCAGAAGCTGACCGCTCTTGGACAAGCTACACAGATGATTGGACAACATGTGGAGCTCTTTACCAAGGAGGGGGAGAGTCTCTTCGGCAAGGTATCCGGTGTGCAGTTTAAGGACGGCTGGCCAGAAATCATGGTCAACGGAAAACTCTATGATTTTGGCGAGGTAGTTGCGATCAGGGAGGGAGCGACGGATGAGCCAACAGTTTAAGGTGCCCCAGGGGTTACCCATTCAGCCATTACAACCAAGACAGGCGCTGCGAACACGGCCGGTGCCCGGACAGGATGAATCCTTTGCAAAAGTGCTGGATACCAAACTACAGGAAGGTGCAGTCAAATTCTCGGCTCATGCCACAAAGAGACTCGAGGCCCGTAACATTCAGTTCACAGCTGGTCAGCTGAGAACACTGGAAGAAGCGGTGGAAAAGGCTCGCAATAAGGGTGGACGCGAAACCCTAATCCTCTTGGATCATGTTGCTTTGGTAGTAAGTGTGGCCAATCGCACCGTGATCACGGCCATGGATGGTGATAACCTAAAGGACAACGTTTTTACGCACATTGACAGTGCAGTAATTATCTAATCACAGGGCTGGACCCTTCGGGGAGCCCTCCACCCACTGAGCGAATGATGTGGGTTGTCCCCCCTAGTGGGGGGTCTCGAAAAAGGGAGGAATGGAGTTATGATGCGTTCCATGTTTGCCGGTGTAGCGGGTCTAAAGGCACATCAAGTGCGTATGGACATCATCGGCAACAATATAGCTAACGTAAACTCCGCGGGATACAAATCTTCGCGGGCAACGTTTCAAGACATGTTGAGTCAAACAATGAGGGCAGCCACCGCTCCAACGGATGCGCGGGGCGGCACCAATCCGCAGCAAATCGGTCTAGGCGTACAGCTTGGTTCTATTGACGTGAAGCATACCCAGGGAAACACCCAATCTACTGGCTATCTTACCGACTTAGCCATTGAGGGCGAAGGGTTCTTTGTTCTAGGCCAAGGAGCGAATCGCCAATACACCAGAGCCGGTATGTTTGGCCTGGACAATGGAACTGAAGGCAACCTTGTTTCGCTGCTCAATGGCCAACGGGTTCTCGGGTATGTTGCGGATCAAAACGGCCACATTGATACAAACTCATCCTTGGCGCCTATGTATATTTCGGCGTCTGAGACGATTACACCAAGGGCCACGGATACAGTCTACTTTGCAGGAAACTTAGACAACCGCTACCCAACATGGCAAACTGATGACGACACCGTAAGCCGCACGGTACAAGTCTACGACTCGAGAGGTCGCGAGCAAACCATCGTTGTGGACTTGAAACAAAATGGCGGCAATACGTGGGAATGGGATGCAGACTGGTTG
>CAZAJB010000011.1:0-7447 GCA_964485345.1 uncultured Clostridiaceae bacterium | reverse complement strand
GATTAATCCAGTTCAACTCGGACGGTTCATTTCTAAAGCTGAGCGGAGAAAATGAAGAGAACACCCTCAAGTTCCAACCCGCGGATGCAGAAGCGCTTGAGGTTACTCTCAGCTTTGGCGACTTCACCCAATATGCCGACACCTTCACTGGCAAGTTCATGAGTCAAAATGGCTACTACAGCGGGGCCTTGGAGAGCTATGCCATTGACCAAAATGGTGTCATTGTGGGGAGTTTCTCGAATGGCCTAACTAGAGCCCTAGGCCAAGTAGCTTTGGCACGGTTTGCCAACGCTGCTGGCTTGCAGCGCTCCGGATCGACCATGTTTGTGGATACGCCGAACTCAGGAGAGGCTCAAATCGGTGCCGCTGGCATACCCGGATTTGGGCAGATTTCACCAAGCTCGCTGGAGATGTCCAACGTCGATCTTAGTGAAGAATTTACTGAGATGATCATCACCCAGAGAGGGTTTCAGGCTAACTCTCGAATCATTACCACATCGGATGAAATGCTACAGGAGCTTGTCAACTTGAAACGATAGTATGGATACCGGTGATTGCTCTGCAATCAACAGATGTAGTGGGGCCGCGCGAGCGGCCCCCTAATCCATGAAAGAATGGAGTGCAACAAGATGGATCTGGCAACGCTGTTAGGAATCATCATAGGCATGGCCTTGTTGATTATCTCAATCATGATGGAAGGCGACATCATGTTATTCTGGAGCTTCTCCAGTGTCATGATTGTCTTTGGCGGCACCTTCGCCTCCCTTATGATCAACTTCACCATGAGCCAAGTACTGGGTGTAATCCCCTTATTGAAGGTTGCCTTTTCAAACAAGGCCAATGATAGCATCGCTATGATTCGCATCCTTGTGGATTTCGCTGAAACATCGCGCCGCGAAGGTCTCTTGGCGCTAGAAGAGAAGGCTCTCGCCGTGGACGAACCCTTTCTGCAAAAGGGAGTTCAGCTTGTTGTAGATGGTACTGACGCAGAACTGGTTCGGAACATTCTCGAAATCGAGCTAATCTTCTTAGAAGAACGCCATAGGCTCGGGCAAAAAATCTTTGAGCAGATGGGAGCGTTAGCTCCATCCTATGGGATGATTGGCACACTAATCGGTCTCATCGCCATGCTAGGGGCCCTGGACAACGCGGATCAAATTGGGATGGGTATGGCGGTAGCTTTGATTACTACCCTGTATGGTTCCGTGGCAGCAAACCTAATATTCCTACCCATTGCAGGTAAATTAGGAATTAAGAGTGACGAAGAGATCCTCTTAAAACAAGTGATGATTGAGGGGATTCTGTCGATTCAGGCAGGTGAGAACCCTAGAATCGTAGAAGAGAAACTAAAGTCCTTCCTATCACCTGCGGAGAGGCGGTCGCCCGGAAAATCGACAGAAGGAGAACTTGCTTCTGAGAGGGTGACAGCGAATGCGTAAGAGGGAGCGGCAGGAGTCGTCAAACGCTGGTAGTTGGCTCACCACCTACTCCGACATGGTTACCCTGCTTTTGGCATTTTTCGTTCTACTGTTTGCTTTCTCGAATGTCGATGAAGGGAAGTTCAGCTCGATTATCAACGCCTTTCAAAACTATCTAGGTATCTTGAGTGAAGGACAGAGCTTGATGGATAGCCCAGCGTCCCTGCCTTATGACTATTCGGAGATGGGCAATCGGCAGCTATTGGAGCTCTGGGAGCAAATTAGTGAGTACATAGCGCAAGAAGAGTTGCAAGGGGTCGAGCTGGAGCTGCAAGAACGGGGATTGATCGTGCGCTTTGCGGAGCAAGTTTTCTTTGACCTCGGTCAGGCGGTTCTTAAGCCGGAAGCACTTGAGGTCTTAGGCAGCCTGGCGGATCAGCTGAGAAATCTCCCCAATCCGCTGAGGGTGGAAGGGCACACAGATGATTGGCCCATTCGAACAAGTGCCTTTCCATCGAACTGGGAGCTTAGTGTGCATCGTGCCACGAATGTGGTTCGCTTTCTTATTGAGCAAGAAGGGTTTGATCCTCAGCTCTTGAGTGCTGCTGGGTATTCTGAGTATCGGCCTATTCGCCCTAATGACACAGCCCAAGACAGAGCCTTAAACCGGCGTGTAGACATTGTTATTCTTAATATTGACATGTGGAATTTTGAACCTAATTGAGGGGAGATCGTGGGATGGCCAAGAAGGTTGAAGTCGATGCAAAACTGCTTATTGTTGCAATAGCTCTGCTAATCGTGGCTACTGTTGGTAGTGCTTTTGCCACGTACTTAATTTTTGGGCGGGGCAGTACCGAAGAGCAAGCAACAGCTAACGAGACAGCCGTTCGCAGAGCTATGGGGCCTACGTATGACGTGGGCGAGTTTACCCTCAACTTGACGAGTCTGACAAATCAAATGCGCTTTATTCGCACGAAGATTGTCCTAGAGGCTAGCGATGCCAAGGTCGTGTCCGAACTAGAAACCCGTGCGCCCCAGGTTCGTGATCAGCTCATAACGTTAATTCGCTCGCGTACCATTGATGAACTGAAGAGTTACGAAGGTATGGAAGTGCTGCGCTTTGATATTATCAAATCCATAAACGGACTTTTGAGCAAGGGCGAGGTCAGCGATGTCTTCTTCATCGATCTGATTCTACAATAACTGTGATCTAGAAAGGAGCCGCTATGAGCCATCCGATCTTATCTCAAGACGAAATTGAAGCTCTCCTACGAAAAGGTAGTTCTCCATCGCATTCGGAAGAGCTACAGGAATTTTTGCGGCTTGTCGCGCAGAACGTGACGGCGTGGATGAATCGCGCCTCTGTCGACCCCTTAGAACTAGACGGGCCCTATGTGGAGCGGCTTGGTAAGACGTTGGAACAGAGTATCTTAGGCGAGGTCCTGGCAGTCGCGGTTGATCTGGGTAACAGTGAGTTGCTATTGTTTCTTGATGCCGCTGACGCCACTCTACTGGCCGAGCGACTACAGATGCCTACGCTAGAAGCGGTGGAGGCCCTGAGCAAAGCATGGATCAGCGAGGTTGCAGAATTGACAGGGGTTTCCCATGGTATTTATAAGGCTCAGAGCATTTCCCTAGGTGAGTTGCGTCAAGTAGCGATCCAGCCTCAATCGTACTTAGTGAGACATGTCTTCAAACGCTATGACCATCGCTTTGAGTTTTGCCTGGTGATTCAACATAGTGAGTATCTTGAGACTCTAGTCAGAGACGCCATGGACAAGCTCGACATCGCTCAAGCCAAGGAAGCTGCCAAGGGATTGCTGAAGGGAAACTCGAGCAAATCCCCTGTAACGCGGGCTGTTTTTACGCCCATTGATGAGGTTGTCCAACTTGAAGAAGTTGAGAGTCTCGTCCTGTTAGAGGATATCGACTTGACGGTGACAGTCGAACTGGGTCATACAACTCTAACTCTCAAGGAGATTCTAGACCTTCAGCCACAATCAGTCATCAGCCTGGAGCGTCAAGCAGGTGAGCCCGTCGATGTCTATGTCAATGACACAAGATCCGCCAAAGGTGAGGTCGTTGTCTTGGAAGAGAATTTTGGTGTGAGGATTCTAGAGATCTTACCGAAAGCAAAGCGAATATAGGAGTGTGAAGACCAAGCATGGATAGTAGCATGATTATGGGACTCGTTCGCATGATTCTTGCCCTAGTTGTCATTGTTCCTAGTGCTTTCTACGTTACTCGCTGGTATGGGAGAAAACACACAGAAGGGCAGAATTTGCGCATTAAGGAAGCCCTTGCGCTCGGCTCTAATCGTATACTCTACGTGGTCGAATGGGAGGACAAGCGCTACTTGCTTGGTGTAACCAACCAGACCATTACGAGGCTGGATCACAAGCTAGATGCGCAGCGTGAGACTGAGGAGGTCACGGAGTAATGGGCTTTTTGCAGACCAACATACCCTTTCCTAGCATTGACATCGGCCTGGGGGTGGCTGAGAGTCCAGGCGATGTCGCAGTGAGCCTGCAGGTTTTACTTTTACTTACGGTATTGAGTTTGGCCCCAGCAATCTTGATGCTCATGACCTCCTTTACGCGGACGGTGATCGTTCTTTCTCTCATCCGTAATGCCCTTGGAACAAACCAGGTGCCGCCGAACCAAGTGTTGGTGGGCCTTGCTTTATTTTTGACCGTATTTGTCATGGCTCCAACCTTTGGCGCGGTTTACACAGACGCTTTGGTGCCCTATTTCGCTGGTGAGCTTGTTTTAGAGGAGGCATGGGACATTGGTGTGCAGCCTCTGCGCGATTTCATGATCATCAATACGCGGGAGAAAGACCTCGAGATGTTCATCACGATCCGGGGGGAAGAAAGACCCCAGACGCCGGATGATATCAGTACATTAACGTTGATTCCAGCCTTTGTCATATCGGAGCTGAAAACAGCATTTCAACTGGGCTTTGTAATTTTCATACCCTTCTTAGTCATTGATATGGTTGTGGCTTCTACGTTGATGGGAATGGGGATGATGATGCTTCCCCCTGTGATGATCTCGTTACCCTTTAAGATCCTTCTTTTTATCCTGGTAGATGGTTGGCATCTTATCGTGCGTTCGATCTTATTGAGCTTCTCGTGAGGATGGTGAGTCGATGACTGATGCAACCGTTGTGAGTCTTGCTCGGGATGCTGTCCTGACTATTCTCTTAGTGGCAGGACCAGCGCTGCTCATAGGCATGCTTGTCGGTTTGCTGGTGAGTATCTTTCAAGCTACCACACAGATTCAGGAGCAGACCCTTACCTTTATTCCCAAGATTGTGGCCGTCTTGGTTTCTATTGTGATCTTCGGGCCCTGGATGCTCCGTCATCTTGTGGGCTTCGCGGAGCGTCTGCTAGCAAATCTACCAGCCTACATCATGTAGGGGAAGGGAGAATCGGCTGTGCTTTCTGTTGTTGATTTCGTCCGCTTCTCCTTGAGTTTTATCCGACTTGGTACATTTCTGGCGGTAGCGCCACTTTTCAACATGCGAAACGTGCCCATGATGGTGAAGTTGGGATTTGCAGCATTATGTGCTCTTGTTTCCATGCCACCCCTTGATGCGAGCTGGAATCTGGAGTCTTGGGGAGTGCTCTCCCTTCTGGCCATCAATGAGGTTGTGATTGGGTTGGCCCTAGCTTTTGTCGTGATCTTGGTTTTTTCGATCGTCAATTTTGCCGGCCATTATGTTGACACCCCGATTGGCTTTGGTATGGCTTCCGTTTTTGATCCATCCATAGGGGGACAAGTCCCCGTTTTCTCTCAATTCTACTATATTTTGGCTGTCTTGCTTTTTTTTGGCGTGGATGCTCACTTGTGGTTGATTCAGGCGGTGCAGTATTCCTTTCGCGTCATCCCTTTTGGGAACTTGATCCAGATTGAACCGGCTTTTGCCCTTGTGATGGACCTCATCAAGCAGATCTTTGTAATTGGTATCCAGATTGCACTTCCCATCACGGCAACGATCTTGTTAACCGACATAGGACTGGGTATCGTGATCCGGGCTGTTCCTCAAATCAATGTTTTTGTCCTGGGGTTTCCCATCAAGATCATGGTGGGACTGGCGGTTGTGTACTTTGGATTGCCCACCTTTGTCTATATTGCCAGTCAGCTTTTTGCCGTTGATGGACTGTTGTTCCGCTATGTGCAAGGCTTACTGGCTCTAGGGGGGAGCTAAGTGCCAGAGTATACCATGAATTTGCAGTTCTTTGCAGGTGAGAAAACCGAGCCTGCTACGCCTAGGCGGCGCGAAGAGGCCCGTAAGAAAGGGCAGGTAGCTAAGAGTGGCGAAGTGGGTACTGCCTTTATGGTGCTGGCCGCTTTTGTGCTTCTCAATGCTTTGGCACCATACATGGGGAGGCACCTGCAGGAAACGGTACAATACTATTTCCAAAACATGAGTGCTTGGAATGGTGATCTCTTAGGGTTTCAGCATATGTTTCTTTTTGGCCTCACCAAACTGGGCTTAACCGCAGGCCCCATCTTACTTGGGTTGCTCGCGATTGGCGTGTTAAGTCAAGTGATCCAGGTCGGTTTTTATGCCTCAAGTGAGGCCCTAGCCCCCAAGTTTTCCCGCATTAATCCCATTGAAGGCTTTAAACGCATTTTTTCCAAACGTGCCTTGGTGGAGTTTGCCAAATCGGTGGCTAAGGTTTTCTTGGTTGGATACCTCGTCTATGGGCAGGTTCGCCAGAATCTGACCTGGTTACCCCAGATCAGCCTTTTTGACCTGGGGGATAGTATCTTTTTAATGACAGACAGCATTTATCGGATGGGGTTGCAAGTGGGTTTGTTCTTGTTGATTATCGCAGCCGCTGATTATTGGTGGCAGCGCAGGGAGTTTGAGGACAGCATTAAGATGTCCAAAGAAGAGATCAAAGAAGAGTACAAGCAAATGGAGGGCGATCCACAGATCCGTGCCAAGATTCGCCAACGCCAAAGGCAGATGGCCTCACAGCGGATGATGCAGGCCATCCCTACCGCAGATGTGATCATCACAAACCCCACCCATTACGCCGTTGCAGTCAGCTACAAACCAGGTGACATGGGTGCCCCTCAGGTGGTAGCGAAGGGAATGGGCCTAATTGCTCAACGGATCAAAGAAGAAGGCAAGAAACACGACGTTGCCACAGTCGAAAATGTTTCTTTGGCGCAAGCTCTCTATAAGGCGACGGAGATTGGACAGGAAATCCCTGCGGATCTTTATGCAGCTGTTGCAGAGGTGTTGGCCTTTGTCTATCGTCTCAAACGAAAGACCGTATAGCTCCCTAAGAAGAAAGGATGGTGGGAATGGCTAAGACATCGACTTCATTTATGCGGAATTTTCGGCGCGTGAGCGATGTTTCTGTGATGCTAGCAGTCGTCTTGATTGTTGTAATGATGGTTTTGCCGCTGCCGCCTGCCATACTAGATATCCTGCTAGCGGTGAATATCAGTCTATCGCTGCTTATTGTCTTGATCACAATGAACATAAGCCATCCCTTAGAGATTTCCGTGTTCCCATCCTTGCTCCTTATTACGACCTTGTTCAGACTGGCCTTGAACGTCTCGTCCACACGACTGATTTTACTCACCGGCGATCCAGGTAAGATCATTCTTGCCTTTGGTGACTTCGTTGTGGGCGGTAATTACGTTGTCGGTTTGGTCATTTTCTTGATCTTGGTTATCGTTAACTTCATGGTTATCACTAAGGGTGCAGAGCGTGTTTCGGAAGTTGCTGCCCGTTTCACCCTTGATGCCCTTCCAGGTAAGCAAATGAGTATTGATGCCGATCTCAACTCAGGCTTGATTACTGAAGCTGAGGCCAGGCAACGGCGAAGCCAGATCTCCAGGGAAGCAGACTTTTACGGCTCTATGGATGGAGCGACGAAGTTTGTTAAGGGTGATGCCATTGCCGGCATCATGATCACCATCATCAACCTCTTGGGTGGATTTGCCGCGGGTATGTTCCAAAGAGGCCTGGATTTTTCGGCGGCCATCAACCGATACACTCT
>CAZAJB010000010.1:45799-54131 GCA_964485345.1 uncultured Clostridiaceae bacterium | reverse complement strand
CCAAATGACCTTCGTTTCCCGTCCCAAAATGACGTTTGTATCCCGAGAGTTCACGTTATGGGCAACACTTACAAGCTCAGGAATCTCTTTCGTCAGTTCGGCGATGAGTTCATCTTGGGCGGGCAAATCCGGCGTTCGAGTCACCAGAATAAGCATGAGCTGCTCGGCCGAAAAACTAACCCTAATGATGGCATGGCGCAGCACACCCCTATGACTGATTTCATCATAAGGTTCGATCGCGAGTTCTTGTACGACTTGCTTGAAAACCAGCGCTAGCTTTGTGATCAAGGGATGTTGGATTTCACAGGTTTCAAGATCAACAATGTCATGGCTACCTTTTTGGAAAAATCCCATAACTAGTTCGCCTTGCTGTTTTCCCAGTGGTAGCTGGGACTTGTTTCTGTAATGATATGGTTGTTCCATGCCTAGAACCGGCAAGACCTCCACATCGAGCTTGCCGATCCTTTCCATTGCATCGGCCACTTGCTGTCTCTTCCAGTTGAGCTGGGCTTCATAGTCCATGTGCTGCAACTGGCATCCTCCGCACTTTGCAGCATGGGGGCAGCTTTGCTCCCGGCGGTCAGGTGATGCTTCCAAGATCTCCACGAGTTCACCGTAGCCTAGTCGTTCTTTGAGGTGCACCAAACGTACCCTGACGCGATCCCCCGGTATCGCTTCTGGGACGAACACAACACGTTCTTCCACCCGTCCCACCCCTGATGCTTCGTGGGAGAGTCCCGTTATTTCAATCACATGTTCTTGCCCAACTTGCCACGTACTCATCTTGCCACATCCCTTCAAAAAAACCGAGAACTGCGTTGGAATCGTCTGTTCCTCCGGAGTCCTCGGGCGTTGTTCAATTTCGTTCCACTCTTAGCATGGAGTAGGGCTTTACTTCTTCCATGGGGATCCGCACTGTATAGTTGGCATGCGCCTCGGATAACTCTTCACATGGATCTAGGCGGATCATCTTCCCAATGGCCTGGGTCAAGACTGGCCCATGGGGTTGCATCACTTCTACCACTTCACCGACGCAAAGGCGATTACGCACACTGACCACTGCTTCACCAGCTAAGGCGTCAAAACTCTCAACCACACCTACAACATCATAGTCTCTGCTATACGTGCCGGTAGGCCTATGGATTCCCGCATCGGAAGGAACAAAGAACCCTGCATAATAGGGGCGATGGCTGACTTTATTCAACTCATCTAAGAGCTCCTGGGGCAATACATAATTGTCTGGATCTGTTGCGTACAGATCAAGTGCCTGACGGTAGGCCCGAACCACAGTCGCCACATAAAACGAACTTTTCATGCGTCCCTCGATCTTGAGGCTATCAACACCACTCTCGACTAAATCAGGAATGTACTCAATCAGGCGTAGATCCTTGGAGTTAAAGATATGCGTTCCGCCATCATCTTCTTCGATGGGCATGTACTCGCCGGGTCTCTTCTCCTCGACCACCGCATATCTCCAGCGGCAACTCTGAGCACACTCTCCTCGGTTGGCATCACGGCCCGTAAGTACATTGCTCAGCAAACAACGGCCCGAGTAGGCCATGCACATGGCGCCGTGGACGAACACCTCGATCTCAGCCCCAGTTTCTTGGCTGACCTTAGCGATCTCTTCTCTAGTCAACTCCCGGGCCATGACCAATCGAGTAATACCAAGCTCTTCCCAGATCTTCGCCGCACGATAATTCACCGTATTGGCTTGGGTACTCAAATGCAGAGGAATACTAGGGGCAAACTCCTTCGCCAAGGCGATGACCCCCATATCAGCCACAATCAGACCGTCCACTTTGAGTTGCTCAAGCTCGCTCAAGTACGCGGGGATCAAATCGATCTCGTCATTATGGGCAAAGACATTCACTGTAACATAGATCTTAACCCCACGCTGGTGGGCGACTTGCAGGACCTCTTGTAGCTCGTCCATGCTGAAATTGCCTGCCTTGGCGCGCATGCCAAAAGCCTTGCCTGCTAAATAAAGGGCGTCTGCTCCGTATTCCATGGCAACTATGGCTTTCTCCATATTGCCGGCTGGAGCTAGAATCTCTGGAATCTTCACTGTAACCTACCTCCTAAAAACCCAAGGTTCTCCGAGCCCGCAGATGATCATTGTACGTCCTGGTGAACTCATGGGTACCATCGCGCCTGCTGACAAAGAAAAAGTAATCTGTCTTAGCCGGATTCAACACCGCAAGCATCGATGCCAATCCTGGGCTGGCAATCGGACCTGGGGGCAGACCGCGATAGCGATACGTGTTATAAGGTGAATCTATTTCCAAGTCACGATAAAGCACTTGGGGCCGTTCTTCGGGAGTGACATACCGCACCGTTGGGTCAGCCTGTAGAGGCATGTCAATGGCCAGGCGATTTAGGTAGACTGAGGCAACCACAGGCCTTTCGTGATCAACGGCGACCTCCCGTTCTACAATGGAAGCCAGAGTGACCACTTCGTGTAGGGAGAACCCGCTCTCTCCCAAAAGAGGCACGATTTCTGCCTGCGTTACGGCAATGAAGCGATTAACCATCTGGCTAATTACTTCCTCCTCCGTCTGGCCTTGATGAAAAAGATAGGTGTCAGGATACAAATACCCTTCTAGCGTGCTCAGGGGTACGTCAAAGGGGCCACCCTCCCCAAACACAAGCCGAGCATCGGAAGCAAGCTCGATAAAACGGTCTCTATCTACTAAACCCTCGTTGGAAAGGACGTCTGCAATTTGCCTGATTTCAAAGCCCTCAGGGATCACCACCCGTTCTGACTGGACCCGCCCTACTTGTAGTTCTGTAATGATTTCCAAGGGCGTCATCCGCGGGCTCAACAAATAGGACCCAGCCTTCAGATTCTGCTCAGCCCCCTCGATCTTCACGATGACATGAAACAAAGTCGGATTAGCAATGATTCCCTCTTCATCCAAGAGAGTAATAATCCGCCTGGTATGCATCCCTTGAGGCACGCTCACAAGCTTCGTGATGGCCTCGGGATCGGAGCTTAGAGCTCGATTGCCCACCGTCAGAAGAAAAAAAGGAAGAATAAACGCACCTATGAGTACGAGCGAGAATAGAAAACGGACCATACTAGACAGGGTCCGTTTCGCGTTAGCTTGCATACTTTCGGGCATGCAGTACACCCCCAAGGAAAAACCAAACGACGATCTGTAGCTTACTCTACTTCGTCGGACTCCAGAACTTCTACGACACGATCGAACTCCTCGTCATCTTCAATATCCATTAGGATTTCCTCACCATTTTCATCCACTTCTACCTTAAAGATGTAGGCCTGGCCATCACCTTGATCATCCTGCGGCATTAAGACTGCATAGAGTTGCTCGTCAATCTCTAAATACTCCAAAATGGTAAAAACGTGTTCGGTCTCATCTTCGTCGATTAGAACAATGGTATTGTCCAAATCCAAGTCGTGATCGTGGTCATGGTCATGCCCATCATGGTCGTGAGCCATCATATCTCCTCCTTTTGAACCTAGCTTTCACTGCTTACGATCCAAATATGCTTGCAAAATAACTGTAGCGGCCACCTTATCAATGACCTGGCGGCGCTTAGCCCGACTTACGTCACCCTCTAGCAAAATACGCTCCGCAGCTACAGTAGAAAACCGTTCATCCCAGTATTCTACTGGTAAACCGAATTCCCTCTCCAATTCGGACCCAAACTCGTAAATTTTGTCCGTTTCGGGCCCATAGGTTCCATCTGTTCGACGGGGCAAGCCGACGACAAATTTATCCACCTTGTATTCGTCGATAAGACTCTGGAGAGCTAGTACATCTTTCTCCTTGGATGTGCGTCGAATCACGGTAACACCCTGTGCCGTCCAACCCAGAGGATCACTAACGGCTACTCCAATTGTCTTTGTCCCCACATCTAGACCAAGCATCCTCATGTTCAGACCCCTTTAGATTACCTTGATAGCAAACTCTGGGCAGCTTGCTCCACAGTATCCGCAAAAGACGCACTCTTCAGGAGAAACCACCCTAGCCTTTCCATCCTCAATTCGCAAAGCGCCGTTAGGACAAGCATTCACACAGACACCGCAGCCAACGCACCAGGCATCGATATGCAATCGTCTTGTGGTAAGCTTGGGACTTGGCAGATTAGGTTCGCCCTCAAAAAAAGCCACA
This sequence comes from uncultured Clostridiaceae bacterium, assembly GCA_964485345.1. GTDB lineage: Bacteria > Bacillota > Limnochordia > Darwinibacteriales > Darwinibacteriaceae > UBA5420. The sequence continues at coordinate 49,992 of CAZAJB010000010.1, read as the reverse complement.
TTGTGCCTTACCTCGTTGATCGTCTTCATACCGACGGCTATGGAGTCAATGGTCGGTTGACGGAGCAGGTAATCAAGGGCAGAGGACCAATCAGCTAAAAGATGACCTCCGCCTAAGGGTTTCATGGCTACAATTCCCTTACCGCGCTTGGCAGCCTCTGCGATGGCTTGGAGCATGTCCTCTCTGGTTCCACCTTGAATCCCAATTCCCGTCTTATTGATCAGGGGTGAGATAACGTCAATTTCGGGAATAGCACTAGCTGCCACAACGCCCTCTACATGATGAGTTGAGATGCCGACAGCTTGGACGAGTCCATCTTTCTTCGCTTGCCAAAGCACCTCTAAGGCTGGCCAATGCCCCCTGAGAGTATGACTGGACTCTTGTTCGTGAAGCATGAATATGGGAATAGACTCTAGACCCATCTCCTCTAGGGCTATTTCGAGACTATGCTCCATGCCTTCCCTGGTATACGCATAGCACTTTGTCGTTATGACTACGGGATGCTCTGTCTCAAAGTCCTGTAGAGCCAGTCGGATATGACCATAAGTCTGGTATAACTCTGCCGTATCGATAAAATTAACTCCTAGGCTTAGGGCGGCGCGCAGAATCTCGCTACCCTCCTGAGGAGAAAGGCCCCTTTGCAGGGGGCCCATGGTTAAAGCGCCAAAACATAAGCGTGAGATCCTGAGGCCAGTCTGGCCCAATTCTCTATACTCCAATTTGCACTCCCTCTACGGCCGCTTGAACAAAACAATGGCAATTTGAAACCGCTCTACAAGCTCGGGTGTGAGATCACATGTGCTATCTGCACTAATACGTATCATAACAACCTAAACTCCTCATTCTACTCGGTTCAGATAATGTGTTACTAGTTCTTCAAGAATGACATCCCTCTCAATCTGCAAGATAAGAGAGCGTGCGTTTTTATGACTCGTGATGAATGTGGGATCGCCAGAAATCAAGTATCCAACGATTTGTCCAAAGGGATTGTAACCTTTGTCCTGCAATGCTTCGTACACGTTTTGCAGAACAACCCTGACGGCCGCCGGATCGTCCTCAAGAGCATGATAATTAAACAATGTCGTTTTATCGTACGCATCACTCATGGTATCCCTCCTCGTCACAGCTTCCTCTTAAATTCTATTCGCTAACTACAGATTGATTCCCTCCAACTGAGAGATGAAGCACTCCCTGCTCTTTTCCAATGCTTCGGGAAGTTTAGCAGGCAAACGGCCTCCGGCTTGAGCCATATCAGGCCTGCCTCCTCCTCCACCTCCACAGATCTGAGCCGCATTCTTCACCGCATTGCCGGCATGAAGGCCCTGCTCGACCAAGGACTTCGAAACCATGCTCAGCAGTAGTACTTTGCCCTCACTTCTAGCAGCAAGCAGAATCGCCACGGGGTTCAGGCGGTCCCGGATACGATCGCCTAAGGAGCGCAAGTCTTCTGCCTGCTCAGCGTTGACCTCTGCTACAACAACAAAGGCGTCGCCGACCTTGTCAGCTCCAGCCACCAAAGAGTCTAACGAGCCGAGAACATTCTCCTTTTTCATATTAGCCATGTCCTTCTCAAGCCTACGATTACTCTCAAGAAGCTTCTCGACTTGTTCAGGCAGCTCCTCTGTGGCCACTTGAAGTTTGGCTTGCAGTTCTGATAAGATCAGGTCCTGAGTGCGAATATGTGCCATGGCCTCAGCACCCACCACGGCTTCAATCCTTCGGACCCCAGCAGCCACGCTACCCTCGGAGAGTATCTTAAACAGGCCGATCTCCCCGGTTGAACTCACATGGGTACCTCCGCAAAGCTCTAACGAATGCTGGCCTACCCTTACCATGCGTACCTCTTGTTCGTACTTCTCACCAAAGAGCGCCATGGCACCCTGTTCTTTGGCGCTTTCTAAATCAGTAATCGTCGGAACAACGGGCGAGTTCTTCAAGATCTCTCGATTGACCTGATCCTCAATCTGCCTGATCTCCCCATCCGTCACCTGTTGAAAATGGGTGAAGTCAAAACGCAGTCGACCTGGCGCTACGTAGGACCCAGCTTGATTCACATGATCTCCTAAGAGATCTTTCAGGGCCCGATGCAAAAGATGGGTTGCAGTGTGATGACGTGCCGTTTCCCGGCGATGATCTGCTGCGATGAGGGCCCTAGCGCCGCTTCCTTGGGCAATATAGCCTTCTTCCACAATACCAATGTGGCTGATTAAGCCCTGAACGGGACGGCGAACATCCGTGATGCGCACTCTGCCTGCTTCTGTCTCAATCACGCCTTCATCGGCAACCTGCCCACCGCCTTCGGCATAGAAGGGAGTTTTCTCGAGAATCACAGCAACCTCGTGGCCTTGATCAGCCTTGTCCACCCCATGTCCATCCATGATAATTCCCACGACTTGGGTTGTCACTTCACTTTCATCATAGCCCACAAATTCTGTTGTGACAGCCCCTGCCAGTTCCTTATAAACTGCCAAATTGCTGTCTAGGTAACCTTGGGCTGCACGCGATTTTCTAGCCCGTACGCGCTGAGCCTCCATGGCCGAGCCAAATCCTGCCTCGTCGACTGTCAAGCCATCTTCTGCTAGAATCTCCCGGGTCAGATCGATCGGGAATCCAAAGGTGTCATAAAGCTGAAAAGCATCCTTGCCTACGATTTCAGTGAGTCCTGCCTTTTTGGCCTTACGCACCAGTTCCTGCAAAAGACGCATGCCTTGCTCTAAGGTCTCGCCAAATCTCTGTTCCTCGAGTCCTACTACTTTGTAGATATACTCTTCGCGCTCTACAAGCTCTGGATAGGCCCCTTTCATCTGCTCGATCACCCATATCACGACCTTGTTCAAAAAGGGATCTGTGATACCGAGCAGACGACCATGGCGAACTGCTCTCCGAAGCAATCTACGTAAGACATATCCTCGTCCCTCATTGCTTGGCAGTACACCATCTGCAATGAGGAATGTAACAGCCCGCACGTGATCCGCGACCACCCTGAGCGATACATCCGCCGCTGTATTACTGCCATAAACGACATCCGCAAGCGTTCCTACGCCGTCTATGACGGGCTTAAGATTGTCAACTTCAAAGATACTAGTCTTTCCCTGCAACAGGGCTGCCACCCGCTCTAAGCCCATACCAGTATCAATACTCTTTTTCTCTAGAGGAGTATATGTATCGCCGTCCTGTTGAAACTGGATAAAGACAAGGTTCCAAAACTCAAAGAAGCGATCACAATCACATCCAGGCATACAGTTCGGATCGTCGCAACCAAACTCTCTACCCCTGTCGATGTGAATCTCTGAGCAAGGGCCGCAAGGTCCTGAACCGGTCTCCCAGAAGTTGTCTTCCTTACCGAGACGCACAATCCGCTCGGCGGGTACGCCTACGTCTTTGTTCCAGATCTCAAAGGCTTCGTCATCATCAAAATACACCGAAATCCACAACTTATCAGGGGGTAGTTGTAAGTGATCTACAACAAACTCCCAGCTCCAGGGAATGATCTCTTCTTTGAAATAGTCACCAAAAGAAAAGTTCCCGAGCATTTCAAAGAAGGTCCCGTGGCGATCCGTCTTACCTACATTGTCAATATCACCCGTTCGGATGCATTTTTGACTCGTCGCCAACCTTGAATGAACTGGTTTCTCGAGGCCTAAGAAGTACCGTTTGAAGGGTACCATCCCGGCCACCGTCAATAGCAAGGTGGGATCCCCATGGGGAACTAATGACGCACTGGGCAAAATGCGATGGTCCTTGCTTCGAAAGAAATCCAAGAACATCGTGCGAATCTGGTCAACGGTTATCGTATCGTTCTTCATAACATACCGCTAGCGCGGCTCCCCCCATTTCTGCGCAGGGCACAGCATGTCCCTGATTACCTCAATATTACCGAAGTGATAGAACCTTGTCAACTCACGGGCCTTGCACCTCAGCCTGGCACGGCTCAAGCCTCAGCCTAGCAAGGACGTCTAATCTGCATAAGGCCTACGTAGAAAGAAAAAGGCAAGAATCACTCGGATCATGGAAGCAACGGGAATAGCCAAGAGCATCCCGATAATGCCCATCAGCTCCGCACCCACGAAGACCGCGAAGATTACCACCAAGGGGTGTAACCCCACACGATCTCCAATTAGCTTAGGTGAGATGATGGCATTTTCAATCTGGTTGGCAGCCACAAAGAGGGCAAAGACCCAAAGTACAGTCAG
>CAZAJB010000010.1:0-45699 GCA_964485345.1 uncultured Clostridiaceae bacterium | reverse complement strand
GGTATGTATCGCAAGGCACTCTCCCGCATAGCCTGGTGATCCCGGAGTAGGTAGAAGGCCAAGACCGGGGAGATAACAAGTGAAATCATGTGGGTAAAAGCAGCCATCAGCATTTGCATAAGCCGACCTGCTAGGGACTCTGTGGCTACCTGAATGCGTTCTAACAAAATGGCCAGACCGTCGCGTATGGTCGCTGGGAGCTGAATGCGCTGGAAAAATCCTACGGCGTCTTGACCAAAGCCCTCCAGTTGTGAAGCCTGCTCTGGAAGTTGACGGGCGATTTCCTCCAAATCCTTCAGGAGGCTGGGCATGACGATCCATAAAGTGACGCCAAGCAAGACCCCAAAGATGGCATAGACAATCAAGATGGCCCCAATCCTAGAAGAACCCCGTTTTTCTACGGCTACCACCAAGGGATAAAGAACATAGGCTACTAGGATCGCGAATAAGAAAGGGGTCAGTACAGTCCTGACCCGATACAGAAAAGCGAGAATACTTAGGAGGATCAATCCCCACCAGATTCTTTTTGACACAGTCCTCAATCCATCCAGTTATTTAGCTGTTGCTCCATTTGCCCTCTAGCTTTTCTGGCTAAAACTCTCCCTGTGGATCGAAGCTGCCTAGAGACGGAGCCAGCTTTCATGGTATTGCCCACATAAATACCTAAAGCCATCCCGACTAAACCCATTATCATTACGTTGCGACCATTGGCCAATGCTATCACCTCGTTTGGTTTTCTAGTCAGTAGCTTCTCCAATTTGGGCAAAAAAAATCACCGAGTCAGCGCTCGGTGATGGAACGTATTAAGAGGCAGAACCCGTGGCCGCATTCTTACGATAATCCTGAATAGCAGCACTTAAAGCCTCCGCAGCAAGATTTGAGCAATGCATTTTCACGGCAGGAAGCCCATGGAGTTCTTCGGCAACCTGCTGATTGGTAATCTCCTCCGCCTGATTCACAGTCATGCCCAGAGCCATCTCGGTAATAATGCTCGATGTAGCAATCGCTGCGCCGCACCCAAAGGTCTTGAACTTTACGTCTGTAATTATATCATTTTCCACTTTAATCCACAGCTTCATAATATCCCCGCAGCGAGCGTTACCTACTTCGCCAACACCGTCGGCGTCTGCAATTTCTCCCACGTTGCGCGGATTAGTAAAATGATCCATTACTTTGTCTGAATACATTTCGCTACCTCCTATCCTTGATAGAGCGGCGACATCTCGCGCAGTCGCTCTACGATAACTGGTACTTCCTCTAGCACAAAGTCTATTTCAGCTTCGGTGTTATCCCGACCTAGTGTAAGACGCAAAGAGCCGTGGGCGATTTCATGGGTCAACCCCATGGCTAAAAGAACATGGGAAGGATCAAGAGAGCCTGAGGTACATGCTGATCCGCTCGAGGCGGCGATACCCTTCAGGTCAAGATTGAGTAACATGGACTCCCCCTCAATGTATTGAAAGCACACATTTACATTATTAGGAAGACGATGCTCCAAGCTGCCGTTCACCTTGGTGGCAGGGATCTTCTGCAAGCCTGCTATTAGGCGATCGCGAAGCTTAATGAGGCGTTCATTCTCGTTCACTTGCTCCTGGCGAGCTAGCTCCATGGCCTTGGCAAGACCGACAATACCAGCCACGTTTTCCGTGCCAGCCCTGCGGCGCCGTTCTTGAGCTCCGCCGTGAATCAAGGGCTCCAATCGAACTCCCTTGCGAACATAGAGCGCACCCACGCCCTTGGGTCCGTAAAGTTTGTGGGCCGAGAGAGAGAGTAAGTCCACATTGAGATCCTCTACATTGAGATCGAGAACCCCTGCAGTCTGAACAGCATCGGTGTGGAAATAGGCCCCATGCTTGCGCACAATCGCTCCAATTTCACGAATCGGTTGAATTGTGCCGACTTCATTATTGGCATGCATAATCGAAACCAGAATGGTGTCCGGACGCAGAGCTTTTTCGACCTCGGCCGCACTTACCAGTCCTACTTCGTCAACAGGTAAGATTGTTACATCAAACCCCTGTTTTTTCAGCCATAGAACGGAATCAAGTACTGCATGGTGCTCGATTGCACTTGTGATAATGTGCTTACCCTTCGTTTGGTACGCCCAAGCTACCCCCTTGATGGCCAGGTTCGCCCCCTCGGAACCACCTGAGGTAAAGATAATTTCGTTGGATGCTGCACCAAGCATGCTGCTAATGGTGTCACGAGCCGTATCTAAGGCTTGGTGAGCACTTCGTCCCCAGCCATACACACTAGATGCATTTCCGAACTGCAAGCTAAAATAGGGTAACATTGCTTCTACAACTTCAGGCCTTACAGAAGTCGTCGCTGCGTGATCCATATAGATTTCAGTCATTGTTATTCTGCCACCTCGAGTCTATAGGCATCCTGCCTCAAGTCTTCTAATGTAGTATTATCTAATACGGTTGTCATGCTATCTTGCAGATTCTTCCAGAGATTGCGTAGCACACAGCGATCTGGAGCCCGGCAATAGGGTCCCGTAGTTGTCTCTTCATCTAGGCAATCTAAAGGCGTGATGGGTCCCTCTAAGACGCGAATAATCGCGCCAATGGGAATATTGGCGGGAATGTCACTTAGCTCGTAACCGCCCTGGGCCCCCCGCTTGCTTTGCACCAAGCCAGCTCTTCTAAGGGCAGCCATGAGCTGCTCAAGATAGTGCTCCGAAATCATCTGACGTTCTGCAATGGTTTTCAGGGAAATAGGTCCCTCACCATAGTGGAGAGCCAGATCAAACATGGCCCGGACCCCATATTCACCCCTCGTAGAAACCCTCATGTGCTCGCCTCCAATTCATTCCCGACTAAATACGTAGGAATTGAAGCTGAGTTCATGATAGCACAAGGCTAGCATCGCTGTCAACGCTCTTATGACGAAAAAAAGAATAGCCTGAATAACCCAGAAACGCACAGCATCGGGCGATTTCAACGCTTGCGAAAGTATTCTAGGCGTTCTTTGATGATTTTCTCTCTCCCTTGATCGGAAGGTGCGTATACCCTGAAGTCCTTCACGTTCTCGGGCAAGTAGTCTTGAGCAACATAATGATGGGGATAATCGTGGGGGTACTTATATCCTTTTCCATGACCAAGTTTGGCTGCGCCTGCATAGTGGCTATCTCTCAAGTGAGTGGGTACGGGTTCGGCCCCTCGTTTCTCAACAGTAGCCAAGGCAGCATCCACCGCAGTGACCACAGAGTTACTCTTCGGTGCAGTAGCGATGTAGATGATGGCTTGTGCTATGGGTATGCGGGCTTCAGGCATGCCAAGCCACTCCAGGGCAAATCCTGCTGCTTGGGCCATAAGGAGGGCGTTAGGATCTGCCATACCCACATCCTCTGCTGCATGGACTAGGAGGCGCCGCACAACAAAGCGAGGGTCTTCGCCAGCATAAACCATGCGTGCATACCAGTAAAGCGCCGCATCAGGATCGCTACCCCGTAGCGATTTGATAAAAGCGGAGATCACGTCATAGTGATTGTCCCCGCTCTTGTCATAACGAACCCTTTGGGCTTGAGCAGCCTCCTCGGCTACAGCCAGATCAACCGTCTTTAGCCCATCGTCACCTGGCAAGGCAGTTAAGACGGCAAATTCCAGATTATTCAAGAGCACCCGAGCATCGCCACCAGCGATGCGAACGAAATGATCTATAGCTTCTTCTGTAACCAAGCAGCGAATCTCCCCTAGTCCCCTGGGACTCTGCAGTGCGGTCTTAGCAAGGGTAGCTAGATCACTGGCTGTCAAGGGCTTCAGTTGGTAGATTTGAGAACGGCTCAGCAAGGCCGCATTCACTTCAAAATAGGGGTTTTCCGTGGTAGCACCGATTAGGACCAAGTCTGCCTGTTCGACCGCGGGCAAGAGCACGTCCTGCTGCCCCTTATTCAGCCTTTGGATCTCATCTACGAATAGAATCGTTCTTTGGCCATGAAAGGCTCTTCGATCGCGAGCTTCAGCCGCTAGTTTTTTTAGCTCCGCTGCTCCCGTCGTGGTAGCACTGACATTGATAAAGACGCCCTTCGTCGTCTTGGAGATGACATACCCTAGCGTGGTCTTCCCCACCCCGGGTGGCCCATAGAGAACGATGGAACGCAGAATATCTTGGGAAATCGCGCGACGCAGGAGTTTTCCATCGCCCAAGATGTGTTCTTGTCCAACATACTCCTCAAGAGATTCTGGGCGCATACGCACCGCTAACGGAGCATTCTCATGCCTCAGCGAACTGTGGTCAAATAGGTCCATGTTCCAACCTCCTTGTCTCCTCAGGCGACGAAACTTGCCTCACGATCCAACTTGCCATTAACAGACCTGCTGCCGGCGGGACAAATGATGTGCTTCCCGGCAGCGAACCTTCTCTCTTCCCCACTGGTTGCTCTGGCGAAAATACCACGGTAACCCGTTCGTTCACGCCGCGCTTGCGCAGAGCTAGACGTACTGCACGGGCCAGGGGACAGGTGTGAGTCTGGGAAATATCCGTAATCGTTAAACGGGTTAAATCGAGCTTATTACCTGTCCCTAAAGACGAGATGATCGCGACTCCACTCGACAATGTTTGTTCAATCAAGTCTGCTTTTGCCTGGACACTATCAATGGCATCGGCAACAAAATCTACATCACTGGAAATCAGCTCATTATGTATATCTTTCGTATAGTACGCCTGGTGAATCACCACTTGGCAGTCTGGGTTAATCTGCTTGATCCTTTCCGCCATTACTTCGACTTTGGGCCTGCCTAATGTAGATTCTAGGGCAATAATCTGGCGGTTGAGGTTCGTAATGCTGATTATATCATGATCTACGAGCACCAAGGACCCAATTCCAGAACGAGCTAACGCTTCGGCGACATAGCCTCCTACGCCGCCCACGCCTACTACCACCACTTTTGTCTCTGCTAAGTGCCTCAGGCTCTCCGTTCCCAGAACCAACTCTGCGCGAGTAAATCGATGTTCCATGATCTTCCTCCAAAAAAAAATACCCCAAGCGGGGTGGTAAACACCCCCACCGTACCGCTAGTGCTGACCTGAATGAACCTGCGTTTGCAGGTGGGTACTCACCGCACCAGTTCGAGCCTCCCCTCAAAGGGGCTCGCTCTAGCTCATGCGAGATAAAGTTCCCTGTGTTATGGTGTTGGTTCATAACAAGGCCAGATTGATCGCGAGCACAGCAGGGGATCAACGTCTAAATTGATGATATCACACCACATCGGCAGATTCAAGTCTTCTCCCCGTACCGATTTTTCCCGGTTCTACAGGGAAATGGGTGTACATACATCTAGAAAAAGGAGGTCTTGAAGATGGATCAACTTCTCGGCAAGGTGCTGGCGATTGCCTTTGTGGTGGAAGTCTTGACGAACACTATAAAAACAGTTCTTCCCAATCTTGACACCCGCTATCTACCCTTTGTGTCGGGTGTCTTAGGGGTAGCCCTAGCCTGGGCCACCGGTATTGGACTTCTGAGCACCCTCGAGATACCTGTGCGCCACCTAGTCCTAGATTATCTAGTGACAGGTGTGGTTGTCTCTAGAGGTGCGAACATTGTCCACGACCTAGCCAAAACGCTCAGTCTTTCAAGCTAATCCTCAGCTCATCAAGTTGCTCTTGGCTTACCCCAGCTGGCGCTTGGATCATTAGGTCCGAAGCGCTAATGGTTTTCGGGAAGGCAATGACGTCACGAATAGACTGCCGTTTTGCCAAGAGCATGACTAGGCGATCTAAACCGAAAGCGATTCCTCCATGGGGAGGCGCACCGTACTCAAAGGCCTCCAGGAAATAGCCAAACTGGGCATGGGCTTCTTCCAGCGAAAAACCTAGGGCGGCAAACATTCTCTCCTGCAAGCTGCGATTGGTAATGCGGACGCTTCCCCCGCCTAGTTCTACCCCATTTAGAACCAAATCGTAGGCCTTGGCGCGGGCCAGGCCTGGATCGCTTTCCAAGAGATCTAGGTCTTCATCGAGGGGTGCCGTAAATGGATGGTGTGCAGCCATGTAGCGATCTGCTTCTTCGTCATAGACTAGAAGCGGCCAATCAATCACCCAAAGCAGGTTATAGAGGTTTTCATCGATCAGGTCAAGTTCCTTGCCCAAGTAAAGGCGAAGACGTCCGAGCACCTCGCTCACTAGGTCATAGCTACCCGCAACCAGCAGCAATAGGTCTCCTGCCTCGCCTGCTAACTCCTGCCGGATTGCGTCGAGTTCCTGATCCTTTAGAAACTTAGCGATGGGTGAACGGACCTGGTTCTCTTCTAAAGCAAGCCACATCAGTCCCTTGGCACCCATACTCACAGCTCGTTCACTCAGTTGATCAATCTGCCTGCGTGTAAAACTCGCTCCACCCTTCACGTTGAGGCCCCTGATCACACCTTTGCTGGCCACGGTATCGGCAAAAACGCGAAATTCACTACTGCCCAAATGGTTCGTAACATCGGCGATTTCCATGGCAAAACGGGTATCTGGCTTATCGGAGCCATAGCGATCCATAGCCTCTTGATACGATAGCCTGGGAAGGGGCGAGTCAACCTTGACCCCTTTCACTTCAGACAAGACATGAACAATCATGGCTTCCATGGTCTTCATCACTTCGTCGCGGTCTACAAAAGACATTTCCACGTCAATCTGGGTAAACTCAGGCTGCCTGTCGGCCCTGAGATCTTCATCGCGAAAACAACGTGCCATCTGGTAGTAGCGCTCAAACCCACCAATCATCAAGAGCTGTTTGAACAGCTGGGGCGATTGGGGCAGGGCATAAAACTCGCCGGGGTGAACCCGACTCGGTACAATATAGTCTCTGGCTCCCTCTGGGGTGGAACGAATCAAAAGTGGCGTTTCGATCTCCAAGAAGCCCTGGTCATCTAGGTATGATCGCACTGCAGCTACAGTACGGTGACGGAGCATAATGGTGTCCTGCAACTCCTTACTCCGCAGGTGAAGATAGCGATACTTGAGGCGCAATGCTTCGTCAACATCAGCCGCTTGGTGAATATGGAAAGGGGGTGTCTTGGCTTCTGATAGGATGGAAAGCCTGGACACATGAACCTCAACTTCGCCCGTTGCCATATTGGCATTTACTTGTCCCTCTGGACGTTCCATCACAGTTCCCTGTACGGATATGACAAATTCACTGCGTAATCCCTCGGCAAGGGAAAACTGCTCGGAACCTAGCACCTCAGGATCCAGGACTATTTGGACCAAACCAGAACGATCCCGAAGATCCAGGAAAATGACTCGTCCAAGATCGCGTCTGCGATTTACCCAGCCATTGAGGGTTATGGTCTGGCCAACATAAGCTCTCTTCATATCACCACAGTGATGCGTACGTTTCCAATCGGTCATTTTGCACACGCTCCTAGGATCTTGCTAATCTGTTCTAGATCGTTCAGGGACACTGGCTGCTCCTGTCCGTCATGCATATTTCGAATTGCAGCCCTGTTATTGGCGAGTTCTTCCTCACCAATCACCAGTACGAATTGGCTGTCAAACTTGTTAGCCGTCTTCATCTGCGCTTTCATGCTACGGTCCGCATAATCAAGCTCAATCCACATTCCTTGGCCCCGTAAGGCTTGGGCAATTTGGGCAGCCTTGATCTTGGTGTCACCACCAAAATGTGCCACATAGCAGCTGGGACCTGGCAAATCCACTTGGAGCTTATTTTGGCTCTTCAAGGCCAATAAGAGGCGATCTACACCTACGGCATAGCCCACAGCTGGCGTAGGTTTTCCACCCACCTCTTGAACGAGCCCATCATAGCGCCCGCCGGCTCCAATCGCATTCTGGGAACCCAGTTCTGAGCTAATGACCTCGAACACGGTTCGGGTATAGTAGTCAAAACCTCTCACGAGGCGAGGATTCAGTGTATAGCGAATCTGTAGCGCATCAAGATAGGTCCGCACGCCCAAAAAGTGCTCAGCGCATTCGCTGCATAAGTACTCTGTGATGACTGGAGCGTCTTTCATGATAGCTTGGCATCCTTCCACCTTGCAGTCAAGTAAGCGCAATGGGTTACGATGCAAACGTCCCTGACAACTCTGGCATAGCTCGTCCGTCTGAGGCGTAAAATACTCAACTAGTTTCTCCCTATAGGCGCTACGGCAACTTGGACAACCAATGCTATTGAGCTCTACCTGAAACCCACTGAGACCACAGGACTCGTAGAGCGCCAAGGGTAGAGCAATGGTCTCCACATCGAGCAGTGGATCTGCTGAACCCAAGGCCTCGCAGCCAAATTGAGTAAACTGCCTGTACCTGCCAGCTTGGGGACGTTCATAACGAAACATGGGACCATAATAAAAGAGTTTCACAGGCAGTGACCCACTACCCAGGTTGTTTTCTATGTAAGCTCGCACCAATGGCGCTGTTCCTTCAGGCCGGAGAGTGATACTACGCTGACCGCGATCCACGAAGGTATACATTTCTTTTTCCACAATGTCTGTAGCATCGCCTATTCCACGCTGAAAAAGCTCCGTGTGCTCGAACGCTGGTGTACGTAGTTCTTTGTAACCATAGGCATGACAGACTGTCCTGATCTTTTCTTCCAATTGTAGCCATAGTTCTATTTCTCCGGGGATAATGTCATTCGTACCCCTTGGTCTTGATGTTAACGCCATCCGGCTCCCCCCTCTAATGTTAAAAAAGCGAGTGATGATGGCCACCACTCGCCTGATCCTCTAGTTTTCCGGGTCAGAGTCTCCATCCAGTTCTTCAGCTGGTTCAATCTCCTCTTCCACCGCTTCCTCATTCACGTCCTCGTTCGTCCCCTCGGCTGCCCCTTGTTCCTCTTGCTGTTGCTTTAGGTACTCAGCCTGCATCTCCTGGAAAGCTTCGATTCGGCCTTCAACGATTAGGGCGTCATCAGTGCGCTCCATATCCGTTAGATATTGATAGAGTGCCAGCTGGGTCCAGATGTCATTAGGAACCAGTTCAGATGCTTTGAGATAAGCCTCAGCCGCCTCTTCGAAACGCTCACTCTCTCTATAGATATCCCCAAGACCGGCAAGGAGAGCGTAGTCATTGACTGCCTCTGTGGCTAGCTTGTATTCGATAAGTGCTTCATCGATCTGATCCATTTCATAGTAGACATCGCCCAGCGATGCATGGAGATATCCGTCCGCTGGTGCTTGTTCAATCGCCAGTTTGTAGTAATGCACTGCGTCTTCGTACTCGCCCGCCTGCATGTGCTCATAGCCCTTCATTTGGTAGTCCATAATGACAACCTCTGCCAAGCCACGTGCTTCTTCAAACCAGGCGTGAAGATCACTTTCACCTTTTTCGTTGCGGATTCGATCCTCAATCCCGCCGCGAGCCGCCTCAAACTCTTCGCCTTCGGCCTCCTTACGCTCCGTTACGGTTATGATATGATAACCATAGGTAGAACGTACGGGTTCACTGATTTCGCCCACTGCCAAAGAAAAGGCAACTGCTTCGTACTCTGCGACGGTTGCTCCCCGGGGAACAAAACCAATGTCTCCACCCTGCACAGCGCTACCATCAGCCGACAGAGTCTCCGCTAGTTCTGCAAAATTGTCTACCGTGACCTGGGAGAAGATCTCTCTGGCTTGTTTCTCAGCTTCGCCCCAGTCTTCTTCGCTCTGTCCGTCGGGACGGATCAGAATGTGGCTGGTTCGCACCTCTTCAAAGGCTTGGCGAATCTCGTCTTCGCTAACGGGAAGATCACCAATGATTTCCTTGGTAAGTTTATCATACTTGAGTTCCTCACCCAGTTGACTTCTGAGCACGTCTTCCGTCATCCCTGAATACTGCAACTGCGCCTTATACTCCTCTTCGCTCGGGAACATGTCAATAATGCGTTGCAGTTCTGCGTCAACTTCAGCTTTGGAAGCTGTAAAGTTGCGTTTTGCTATCTCCTGGTTCAAAACTAGGCTGCCAACGAGTAAATCTAGAGCTTGGTAGCGCACCGCTTCGTAGGCCCTGCCAGGTAAAGTACCTTGCTGGGCTTCGACTTGCTGTAATTGATTCATGAACACCTGATACAAATCCCAAGCACTGATAGCCTGACCGTTGACTGTCGCGACTACAGCTGCAGCTTCTGCCGGGACCTGTTGTCTGTCGCCAAAGAAATAGCTCGCTGCTGCCCAAAGTCCACCACCGGCCATCGCTACGATGACGATGATGACCACGGCTTTCATCTTCGCACGCATTTTATGAAACATCGTGTACCAACCCTTTCCATTATAAGAAAGACCAACATGCTAATTGTACTTGAAACCTGTCCGCCTGTCAAACCAACAAGTTTTGCTTGTCCAGCAAATAGATCCCAGCTGAGCCCCTGTTTTTACTCCAGGAAGTGCCTGCGAATCTGCTCCATTTTTTCGCCGAGACCGGCCTCGATCTGCTGCGCATATCCCGCTGGGCATTTGGGATTAGCTTGCCGCACCAGGCTACGATCGGGTGAGACCAGTTTCGTCATACCGCCGCCACCTAAGGCAATGATGCTCTGCCTTTCCTCCATCATCTGTATATTATATATGGAACTGCAACCTGGTCTGGCATAACCAATGTTCTCTAAACCGCCCAAAATGTCCCGTTGCCGATATAGATAGTAGGGAGCCATGTCAAGGCTCGAAGCTACATCTCGGGCCAAACTAGCCATCGCCTCACCTTGGTCATGAGCTATCTGTACCTCGTGCAGGGACGTCTTGAGCCGAGAAGCCCTTTTCAAGCTCAAGCTATGCACGGTGAGATTATCTGGTCGCAGCCGGGCGATCTCCTGCAGGGTATACTCTACATGTCGCAATTCTTCGCCAGGCAAACCCAGGATAATGTCCATATTGATCAGGGGAATACCCACGTGCCGCGCACCGGCAAACGCTCTGTATACGTCGGCTACCGTGTGCCCGCGCCCCACGGTTTGCAGCGTCTGATCGTGCATGGTTTGGGGATTAATGCTGATGCGCTGTACCCCTGCGTCCTTCAAGATGCCCAGGGTTTCTAGGGATAGAGTCTCCGGCCGGCCGGCTTCCACCGTATACTCCCGCGTCTCTGCGGTAAAGATCTCGCATCTGATCAGAGCGAGTAGTTCGCTCAAGGTTGAACCAGTGAGCGTGGTCGGAGTGCCGCCACCAAGATAGACGCTTTCAACCCGTAAACCGAGCTCTCGAATTAGAGTTCCAACGGCCTGAATTTCTCGTCTGAGAGCCGCCAGAAATCCCTTCAATAGGTGTCCATGCGTCCCTAAGGGGTAAGCAGCAAAGGAGCAGTAACTACAGCGCGTGGGGCAAAAGGGAATCCCTACATAAATGCCAATCGGATCGTTGGGAATTGGAGGGAAGAAAGCTCGCTGCCCCTTGGCAACGTCCACTAAGAGCTGGGCCTTCTTTGGATGTAACCCGTAGATTTCCCGCAAGGCCTGATCGATCTGTAGCCAAGAGCTTCCGCTATCATAGAGCGAATGCACGAGCTTGGTGGGCCTAACTCCAGTGAGGGTACCCCAAGGACTCGGGGCTAACTTATAGCTCCTCTGAAACACACGCTGAATACCTAGGCGAACCCACTCCTTTGTTCGCGCTTCCATATCGTCTATATCTGCTCCAGAGGCACTCCATACATCCTCTCCCTCCAAGGAGACGCAGACCTGCAACTCACCCTGCACCGAGACGCTAACCGTCACGGCTCTGCCCTCACCAAAACGAGCATGAGGAACAACAGATTTAATAGCAGCCTCAGTTGTGGCAACTAGGTGTTTGGGGGCAATAATCCGAAAACTGTCCTGACCGAAATAAAAGGGAATGCTGATTTACTCCACGTCCTTTATCGAGGTTAAGAAGGGGTTGTGGTTGAGCTCGTGTGCAATGGTACTACTAGGACCATGACCTGGGTAGACAACTGTTTCCGTGGGAAGCGCGGCCAGACGCAGCAGACTCTGCTGCAGGTCACGTTCATCTGAGGTCGGGAAATCCCAGCGCCCCACCGATTCCTTGAAAAGGGTGTCGCCGCTGAGTACAAAGCCAGGACCGAGTAGAGAAATCCCTCCGCCGGAATGTCCAGGTGTATGCAATACCGCTAGACTCTTGTCACCGATTGGAATCACATCACCATCTTCTAATAAGCGGTCGGCCTTGGTCTCTACTACCTCGAGACGGATCTGGGGACCTAGGTGCAGGGCGGGATCCCTAAGGTACTCTGCATCGGCCTCATGAATGAAGAGGGGAGCCCTCGTTTTTTCCACGAACCAAGAATTCCCGGCGATGTGATCAGCATGACCATGTGTGTTAAGTATGGCCAGCACCTTCAGGCCCTCCTTTTCTAGAAAAGCCAGGACAGCCTGGGAAGGACCTCCTGGATCGACGATAACAGCTTCTCCTTGATGATACACCACATAACAATTCACGCCAAAGGTATTGACGGGAAAAAGCTTAACCTGCATCCTAAAACTCCCCTCCACTGCTGACAATCAATGTTACTGGACCGTCATTAACTAGTCCAACCTCCATATCGGCTTGAAAAACCCCCGTTTCTACCTGGAGGCCCTGCCCTTTCAGTACTTCCACAAAACGCAGGTAGAGCTCATTGGCCAGGTCCGGCCTCGCAGCTGCACTGAAGCTTGGTCTACGCCCCCTACGGCAATCACCATAGAGGGTAAACTGAGAGACGGCCAACACCTCGCCGCCTATGTCGCTAACGCTTCGGTTCATTTTCCCTTGATCATCAGGGAACACTCGCAAATTCGCTATTTTCTCTGCTAGGTATTGTCCGTCACGCTCTGTGTCACCTTCACCAACACCTAAGAATACGAGAAGCCCGTGGGAAACTCTACCCACAACTCTTCCATCTACAGTAACCTGGGCTTCTTTGACCCTCTGTACAACAGCACGCACAAGGCATCATCTCCTAAAGCTTACACTCACCGTCTAGCTGGGGCTAGCTCGGTGCACCTTTAGCACTCCGTTTACTTGACGCAATGCTCTCATTACGTCGTTTAGGTGACCCACGTCATGGATATCCAAGACAAGCTGTACATTTACGGAACCATGTCGAATCGTCCTAGCAGTGACAGCCTCAACATTGGTCTTACGCTCGGAAAGTGTGTTCATAATGTTGGAAAGGAAGTTCGGACAATCGAAGCCCTCAATCTCGATTTCAACCTGATAGGAATCGGTCTCCGCAGCATTCCAGAACACTTCAATCTGCCGTCCTGCCTCAATGCTTAGGCTGGTCACATTAGGGCAATCCGCTCGGTGCACTGAGATTCCGCGTCCCCTGGTGATGTAGCCAATAATGTCATCTCCGGGAACTGGGTTGCAGCACTTTGAAAACCGCACCAAGAGGTTATCAACACCCTTGACCTCAATACCCCGGGTTGCTTCACGTCGCTTCCTCTGATCTACCTCTGGTAGCTTTCTCCGTTCGGTTGGTTCTTGACCGGTTAGCTTTTGCACAACCTGGCTGGCGTTAACCCGGCCTGACCCAACGCTAGAGAACAGTTCGTCAGGTGTGCCAACACCATATTTCCGAGCAGTCTTCTGCAGATTCGCTTCGGTCATCACCGTTTTCAAGTCAAAGGAGTTCTTTTTTAGCTCCCGCTCTAACAATTCTCGACCACGGTAGAGATTCTCTTCCTTCTGTTCCTCTTTCAACCAAGAGCGAATCTTGCTGCGGGCTTTCGACGTCTTTACATAATTCAACCAGTCTTGGGTAGGATTCGCGGTCTTGCTTGTTAAAATCTCAACGAAATCACCGTTCTTCAGCTTGTAATTGAGAGGGACGATGCGACCATTAACCTTGGCACCAAAGCACTTCAGACCAACATCGGTGTGAATTTCAAAGGCGAAGTCCACTGGGGTAGCTCCATTTGGTAGCGATTTTACGTCACCCTTAGGAGTGAAGACAAAGACTTCATCCGCGAAGAGATCGACCTTCAACGTGTCCATGAACTCCTGAGGATCCTTCATCTCCTGCAACCATTCCACAGCTTCCCGTAGCCAAACAACTCTAGCTTCATCGCCATTCTTGCGGTTGGAGCCCTCCTTGTAGCGCCAATGGGCTGCCACACCACGTTCGGCCACGTGGTGCATCTCCCAGGTACGAATCTGGATCTCATAAGGATCTCCGTGGGGGCCAACAACGGTGGTATGCAATGATTGGTACAAATTGGACTTCGGCACCGCGATATAATCCTTAAAGCGCCCCGGAATAGGCTTCCAAATTGCATGAATAATGCCTAATACTGCATAACAATCCCGCAAGCTGTCGACGATGACCCGGATAGCCATAAGATCATAGATCTCATCGAGTTCCTTGTGCTGCTTCTGCATCTTCTGATAGATGCTATACAAATGCTTCGGTCTGCCTTGAATATCACAGGACATCTCCACATCCGCCAGGCGTTCCATGATGATATTCATGACCTCTCTTAGGTCGCCTTCCCGTTCCTGGCGCTTGCGATCGATCTCAGTTACCAGTCGATAATATTCGTCAGAATTAATGTGCCGAAAAGCCAGGTCTTCCATTTCAAACTTGATACTCCAAATGCCTAAGCGATGAGCTAAGGGCGCAAAAATATCCAGCGTTTCCTGGGAAATCAGGACTTGCTTGGCAGGTGACACATGACGCAATGTCCGCATGTTATGCAAACGGTCGGCCAGTTTGATCAGGATCACCCTGACATCCTCAGCCATAGCAAAAATCATCTTACGCATATTCTCGGCCTGGTGCTCAAAGCGATCGCGGAAAGGAAGCTTGTCGAGTTTTGTTACTCCGTCCACCAACATCAGGACGTTTGGGCCGAAGTTCTTGGTCAGTTCCTCACGGGTGACTTCGGTATCCTCTAGTACATCATGTAGCAGCCCTGCAACAATGGTCTCCATGTCCAACTCTAGATCAGCTAAAATCAAAGCCACCGCATAGGGGTGCTCAAAATAAGGGGCGCCGGATTCGCGGGTCTGCCCTTGGTGGGCGCGCTCAGAAAAGTGGTATGCTTTTTCAATGATTCCCACGTCCGCGGCGGAATAGTAACTAAGAATGCGATCAAGTAGATATTGGAGATCCAAAGCTGCGCCCCCTTTCCCCTATTTACTCGTCATACTGCACTAAAGAGAAAACTTCATAGTCCATCAGTCTTTGGCGACCTGCGAGATAGCCTAGCTCGATTAAGAACGTTAAACCTGCCACTTCACCGCCGAGTTTATGAATCAGCTCTATGGCCGCTTCGATGGTTCCGCCCGTGGCCAATAAGTCATCGACTACCAAAACTTTCGTGCCAGGAGGAAAAGAGTCGGTGTGAATCTCTAAGCTATCGGTACCATACTCTAGATCATACTCCACAGCCAGGACTTCTCCCGGGAGTTTCTTGGGCTTGCGAATCAAAGTAAAACCTAAACCCATCTCACAGGCCAGGGGCGCACCTAGAATAAATCCCCTAGACTCAACCCCCACAATCATCTCAATTCCATGATCGGAGAAGTGTCTTGCCATACGCTTGACGGTCTCCCTCAAGGCATCCGCATCCTTAAGGAGTGTAGTGATATCCTTAAAACTAATACCAGGCTTTGGGAAATCTGGTATCTCCCTAATCTTCGCTTTTAAGTCCATCCTGGAAAAATCCCCTTTCCAAACAACGCTTTAAGTACTGGGCCGATTGTTGGCGCATTTTCGTAACCTTATTATACAAAACAGTCTGCTGCAAGTCTAGTTTCTGTGCCGGTGCCTCTGCGTACACGATGCGATCCTCGTCAACCTCCCAGAGCCCAAGCTCGGAAAACACCCCCATAGCCACGGGTAACGCCCCGAGCATCCCCATGTCCTCCAGGAGTCGATGCGCATCTGCTACCGATACTTCGCCGCCTGTCCTCAGAGCAGTATAGATGTGAGCAAGTCCCTGCCTGTCGGGGTAGTTCTGTACCAAGTCGCCCTGAAGAGCCTGGACGTCCTTGGGACCATAGACAGTAAGGAGTTCTCCCCCATCCTGGCAGAGGTTTGACCAGACAAGGGCTGTATCCTCTGTCAGAGGCGGCTCCCAAAACACCACAGAGGGCCAGGTTGACCCTTGCAGTCCAAATCCGGTAGAGACGAGCCAGGCAGGCTGGCTGGCATTGAGCTCCTCGCGCTCACTCTCCCCCAGCCACTCATGCTCAAAGCCCACGAGCTCATGGCCCCTGGCCAGCTGGATACGGAGTTCTCGACAGACACTAAGAACTTTCGCAGGCGTGTTCACAAGCACTACACCTGTTGGACGAGCCTCAAGTGCTTCTGCCTTATGCCAGGTACCTCTGAGATCAACCAGGCGCTTGGCCCGAGCCTCTGATTTGGCCCCTTCTACGTGCAGTGCCCTACTTTGATAATATGAAGCTCCCAGTCGCCAAGGATAACGATCAATCATCCACTTCTGGATATAACTATCGCTGCAGGCCCTAGGCTCCCATTCCTTAACAGTGAGCTGCAGTGTTTTCTTGTTGCGCCACTCATTGAGTCCTGGAACAAAGGCCAAGGCCAATCTTTCCGCGTTTCTTTCGATTTGCTCTTGCTGATCCCCATGACCAAAGGCGATGGCTGCCATTTGCTCAAGCGTCTCATCCCGTACCGTCAACTGCAGATGGTTGCTTTGCGCCCCCACCGTCCGTGTCTGCAAGACAGATACTTCAGCCTGGAGCAAAGGCCCGGGATTCCCATGTCCATGGGGCTCTAGATCACCTAGTTCCTTAATCAACTGGGTAGAAACATGAGCAAGTTCTATTGTATCATCAACGTATAATTTCGGAATATAGTCGTCTGGACTGATTCTCCCGCGGCAAATCTCCTCAAAGAGCTGCTGAAAGCTAAGCAAGTTTTCCCGTGGGAGGCTAAGACCGGCAGCCATGGTATGACCGCCAAACTTACTCAAAAGCCCCGCACAGTCGCTTAGTGCTTGGTACAGGTCGAGTCCAGCGATACTGCGAGCCGAGGCAGTAGCCTCTTCGCCGCTAATGCTCACAACAACGGTTGGCAAATAGTAGCGTTCCACCAAGCGAGAGGCCACAATGCCCACAACACCCTGATGCCAATTATCTCCCCACACCACTAAAGCACTGCGTTCCTGTAGACGATACCTTTCTACCACACTGATCGCTTCATCTAGAACCGCCGCTTCCACATCCTGGCGAAGGGCATTCTCTTGATGTAACTCAGCCGCAAGTTGGCTTGCCTCCCTTTCGTCCTGTGTTAACAGAAGACAAACCCCACGAGACGGATCACCCAAGCGCCCTGCTGCATTAAGGCGTGGGGCAAGGCGAAATCCGAGGTCTGACGCTGCGGGTTCTGTGACGTCTGCGACCCTCTGCAGGGCCAGCAAACCCGGTTTCTTGGTCTGCGCTAGAGCCTGCAAGCCATGGCTTACCAGCGTGCGGTTTTCTCCCTCTAAAGGGACCAAGTCAGCGACTGTTCCCAGGGCAACAAAGTCTAAATGTTCTTGCCAGTTCGGAGCTCCTAGTGCCTGAACCAGCTTGCAGGCTACACCAACGCCAGCGAGGTGTCGGAACGGATAGCTGCAGCCCTTTTGTTTGGGATTCAAAACAGCAACGGCAGCAGGGAGAATGGGCCCAGGTTCGTGATGATCGGTAACAATCACATCCAAGCCTAATCCTTGAGCATACTCAATATCCTCTACCGAAGAAATCCCGCAGTCTACCGTAATGAGAAGCGACGCCCTGCCTGCCAATATCGTTAGGGCATCACGGTTCAACCCATAGCCTTCAGCAAATCTGTCGGGAAGATAGTAGGTTATCGCCGCGGGAAGCGTCGCCAGTTCTCTGAGGGAAGTCACCAAAAGGGCGGTAGCCGTCTGTCCATCAGCATCATAATCGCCATAGACAACAATAGGCTCTTCCCGCTCTAGTGCTACCCGGACCCTGGCCACAGCCATGTCCATCCCGAGCATTAAAAAGGGGTCGGGAATCTCCCGCAAATCACAAGCGAAGAACTGCCGTCCTGCCTCGATGCTTGTGATACCACGGTTCAAGAGAACTTGTGCTACAACGGGCCTGATGCCTAAACCATCTGCCAGCTCTGTGGCGAGAACGGTATCTTGCCCCCTAAGAATCCATTTTTTCCGTTTGCGACCCATAATCTAGCCCCCATTCGATGATGATTCTACAACACCTAGGGAACCTCCTGCCCACTGGCAGGCATGCAAGTAGCATGCCACTTGATCTTTTTTTGCAGAAGTAGTACTATTTAGGAAAATGAGCGGCGGTGAAGGTGTGGAAATTGTTGAGCGCATTATACTAACCGAGGAGGAAATCCAAAGCAGGGTCAAAGAACTTGGACAAGCCATTTCCAAGGACTACGGGGCCGAAGCGATTACTCTGGTCTGCATTCTTAAGGGCGGATTGATGTTTCTATGCGACCTTGCTAAGCACATTACCTCCCCCGTAACCTATGATTTCATGTCTGTGTCAAGCTATGGTGATGCCACACAATCGTCAGGCGTGGTTCGCATAACGAAAGACCTCGAAGAGAGCATTGAGGGTAAGCATGTTATCATTGTGGAAGATATTATTGATACTGGCCTAACACTCAGTTATCTCCTGAACAACCTACATAGTAGAAACCCTGCATCCATAGGCATCTGTACACTCCTAAATAAGCCGGTTAATCGTAAGGTAGAGATTGCAGTTGATTACGTAGGTTTTGAGGTTCCCAATGCATTCTTAGTCGGCTATGGACTAGACTTTAAACAACTTTACCGAAACATCCCCTATGTGTTCACTCCAAAACCAGAATACTATCAAGACTAATGGTAAATAAGAAAGACGCGAGGCAGATCAAGATGCCCCGCGCCTTCTGCTTTCTTGCTTACTTCTTCCACTCCATCCAGGTCATCCACAAGGGACCAGCAAGGAAGAGTGAGGAGTAGGTTCCAGCGAGGATTCCGATCAATAAAGCCATGGCAAAGTCACCAATGGCGCTTCCCCCAAAAAGAACCAACATCATGATTACAGCCAAAGTGGTAAGGCTCGTATTGATCGAACGAGTCAGGGTCTGGTTCAGACTAGTGTTGACAAGTAGCTCGCGGCTTTGCTTTTTCTTCATCCGCACGTTTTCACGGATGCGGTCAAAAATAACGATGGTATTATTGATCGAATATCCTAGAACAGCGAGGACAGAGGCCACGAAGGGACTATTCACTTCTCGTCCTGTGATGGCAAAGAAACCAAGAACGATCAAGACATCATGCAAGAGGCAGACCACAGCCACGGTTGCAAAGCGATACTCAAACCGCCAAGAAACATAGGCCAGAATTCCCAAGGCTGAGATCACGATGGCAATAATAGCATTGCGAACCAATTCCTGCCCGATCACTGGTCCCACAACGTCCGTTCTCAGCTCAACTAATGAGCCAAACTCAGAGACGAAGGCCTGATCAATCTTCATAATGTCCGCGTTCGTTAACTCTCTGGTGCGAACAACGAACTGATTGGGCTCATCTAGGATTTGCACTACTGCACCCGAAAGATCCATACCTGGAGTGGCCTCGTCAAGCACTCGACGCACTTGATCCGTGGTCACGTTCTGAGCAGTTTGGCGCTCTAAAATAGTACCCCCGGTGAAATCCACACCCAAGTTCAAGCCTGGCACCAAGAGGAAGATCAGCGAGAGAGCAATCAGAACACCCGAGAAGATAAATACCGGTTTCCTATAACTAACAAAATTGATCATCGTTTCAACCCCCTCGTACTAAATTGCTTGGCCATCATATCGGGACGAAAAGCCACCACGAGGTCCAGGAACAAGCGAGTTACAACAATGGCTGTAAACATACTAGCAAGAATGCCAATACCCAGGGTTACGGCAAATCCCCTTACTCCCCCCGTTCCAACGAAGAACAAGACGGCGGCCGTAATCAAGGTGGTAATATTGGAGTCTAGGATCGTTGCAAAGGCGCGGCTGAAGCCTGCTTCAATAGCCGAACGCAAGCGTTTTCCGTCAGCCATTTCTTCCTTGATCCGTTCAAAGATCAAAACATTAGCGTCTACTGCCATACCCACCGAAAGAATGATACCAGCAATACCAGGTAATGTGAGAACGGCGCCAATAGCGGACAAGACACCAAGGACGATCACAATATAGATGAGCAAAGCAAGGTTCGCCACCAAGCCTGGTAGCCTATAGAAGAGCCCCATGAAGACAAGAACCAAGATAATACCGATAAGCCCTGCCTTAAAGCTTCGATCAATGGAGTCCTGACCCAAAGTCGGGCCAACATTACGAATTTCCATGATATTCATTGGGACCGGAAGGGCTCCTTCCTGCAACAAGACGACCATGTGCCGTGCCTCTTCGATGGTCATTCCACCCGTAATCTGTGCCTTTCCTTCCAGAATGGGTTCGCGGATCATGACGGTCTGCAAAACCTCACCGTCGAGGACAATAGTTGTCGTCTGCCCTTGGAAACGCGTTGTCAGCTGTCCAAAGAGCTGCACCCCTTCCCGATCGAATTCCAAATCGACGGAAGGCTGTCCATAGCGGTCTGTGCCAAGCTGCACATTCGCCAAATAGGAGCCATCCAAGGCGGTATTACCCTGGGGGTCCCGAAACTCTAGTAAAGCTGTCTTACCCACCGTATCAATAGCCTGCTGCTGGTCTTGAACACCAGGTAGTTCCACGATCACTCTTCGTGCGCCTTGCCTTTGAATCAACGGCTCTGAAACTCCTAGAGCATTGATGCGCCTTTCAATAATGGAAACAACCCCAGCCATATTCTCGTTACTTACATCCGCCGCCGACTCATCAGCTTCGAGTACTACATTCACCCCACCCCGTAGATCTAAACCAAGGTTAAATGGGGAAATGTACAAAGATGCTGCGGCTACGATGAGTATTGCCACAATAATGCCGATTCTCCAGGCGTCCCTGCGTCTCAAGTGCGACTCCTCCTTTGTGGAATGTTCTAAACACCAACAACAATTATACTACCGTACCAAATCAGTGTCTAGAGCAAAACTGCCTCATTGATGCGGAGTTTAAACTCACAGCCCAGATACGTTGCGGCCCGGCGGCACATTAGCATGCGTTCTAAGAAGATCTCAAAGTACTCAATGATTGACGTATTCGCTGTCTCAATCGTGATACGCAGTGTAATCATTCGATCTTCTTCATCTACATCCAGGAAAGACTTGATCACAGCATAGTTCACCCTGTCATGAATATCAAAGCCCGGCATTTCAGGATTACGAACACGCGTACGATGAACGTCAGACTTGTCTGCCAAGATTAGGGCGGCAGCCACTTCGTTGACCGGTTCACCTACTTCTTCTTCGTGATTGCCTACCGCGCTGAGAATCAGCGCAACCTCTTCTGGAGGCATACCAAGCTCACGCAAGAAGGGTTCTACTAATAGGGCACTCGCAGCACCATGATTCACTCGCCCTACACAGTTGCCAAGATCGTGAACATAGCCTGCGATAGACGCCAGCTCTGCCATACGCTCGTCATACCCTAGGCGTTCTAGAATATTATGCGCAATGGACGACACTAGACTGATATGGCGACGTCCGTGCTCGGTAAATCCCATCTCTCCAAGATTTGCGTCAGCCTGCTTAATGTACGCTCTGATACTCGGATGTTTTTGAACATCGGATAGTTTGACTATCATGCCTACCTCCTTATCATCTCTCTAATCCCACTGAAAACCATTCACCGCCCTGATCCAGTACTCCCGCATATTCCCTTCGTACTGGGAAGCTTCCAAGAACAGGGTAAAATATACAACGTGATGACGCCTTTGGAAGATAACCGTCCTAAACATGATTTTTTCCCCATCGGCCCCCGTGGCTTCATAGGCATAAAAGTAAGTCTGGAGATCATTGGATGTTGTGATCTCACCATTATTCAGCACTGTGACATTTTTTACCAAAGGTTTGTAGCGAACGTCTAGACTATTTCTCACGGATTCAACGTCGGTGCCTGGTTGCCAGTTTACCTCCATGGTGATCGTTCCATCGTTGAATGTCATGAGTAGATTCTTCATGCCAAAGAGAGAGCGTTCAATGTAATTGTCGGCCCCTGAAGGTATGATGGCACTGAAGGCCGGGTCTTCCACTACATACCACCAATAGCTGGGGTGCTCATGCAGGTAGAAACTGCCACTGCCGGCCTGCACAGCCTGGACTCCGAGGAATAAGCATAGAATAAGGACACCAAAACCAAAAAGCCTGCCCATGATAATCCCCTTTCCCTTTCTATTAGAAGAAAACCACCTTAATGGTGGTTTTACCACCTGATGGTGGAGCCCACCCGATGGTGGGTCACCCACCCTGGTGGTGGGTTGCCTCCTGCGGAGACGAATCTTCCTATAATCCGCCTACGAGCTGCTGCATCAGTCTTTGACTACACTTCCAATCCCACTACGAGAGACCTTGATTTCTACCTTGTCAGCAACCTTCAACGTTACATAGTCTTCCTTGAGAGCTACGAGTTCACCATGGATTCCACCTACGGTTACGATTCGATCGCCCTTTTTCAGCGCATCAATCATGGCTCTTCTCTCTTTTTGCTGCTTTTGCTGGGGACGGATGATCATGAAGTAGAACAACACACCAACAATAAGAAAGGGCAGAAGCAAACCAACCAGCCCCCCAGTGGCAACATCACCAGCTACCTCCGTTTGTAAAAAGAACACACACTTCACCTCCTTCAACTATACTTGTTTAGATTTCTACTCGCTCGCAAAGGTTCCTCTATTTTTCTCTGGCAAAAATCCCTAAAAAATCCCTGCTATACTCGACAAGTCGGTCGTCTGAAATGGCCTCACGGATTTCCTTCATAAGACGGGTTAGAAAAGCGATGTTGTGAAGAGTGGTGAGACGAATACCCAAGACCTCATTAGCCTTCAATAAATGACGAATATACCCTCTAGAGAAATTCTGGCACGCATAGCAGCTGCAATCTTCCTCGATAGGGGTAAAGTCCCTAGCAAAGGGTAGGTTGCGAATCGCCATATTACCTTGGCGCGTCAAGACCATGCCGTGACGGGCCAGGCGCGTAGGCCAAACACAGTCAAACATATCGACGCCTCTGAGCACACCTTCTACTAAGCAATCTGGAGAACCAACACCCATAAGGTAGCGTGGTTTATCCTTGGGCATAATTGGTATCAGATCGTCAAGAACCTCGTACATAATGTCCTTAGGTTCCCCTACGCTCAATCCTCCGATGCCATAGCCCGGAAAATCAAGTTCCATCAGCTCTAAGGCGCTTTGGCGCCGTAAGTCCTTGTACATGCCGCCCTGAACGATACCGAAGAGGGCTTGATCCGCGGTCCTGGTATGGGCCTCGTGGCACCTTTTTGCCCATCTCGTTGTGAGATCCTTCGATTTCTGCACATAGTCCCGCTCCGCGGGGTACGGTGCACATTCGTCAAAGGCCATAATGATATCCGCCCCTAGGTCCATCTGGATTTCCATGGACTTTTCCGGACTGATAAAGTGCTTCGACCCATCGAGGTGCGATCGAAACTGCACTCCTTCTTCAGAAATGGTGCGTAAGGGGCCGAGACTAAAAACTTGAAAACCACCGCTATCAGTAAGGATCGGATGGCCCCAGCCCATGAATTTGTGTAACCCGCCGGCTTCATCCACTATATCATTACCCGGCCGCAGGTAGAGATGGTAGGTATTGCTCAAGATGATCTCCACCCCTAGTTGTTCAAGTTCGTGGGGTGCTACGGTCTTAACGGTAGCCTGGGTGCCTACGGGCATAAAAACCGGCGTCTCAATCACTCCGTGGGTTGTCTGAATGCGACCCAGGCGCGCTCTAGTGGTACTGGATTCGTGAGTGACTCGAAAGTTAAAGGGCACTAGGTTTCTCCTTTCACACAAGTAACATGCAATCTCCAAAGCTGAAAAATCGATACCGCTCCATGATAGCATGTTCATAGGCGTCCCGAATTGTTTTGGCACCGGCGAAGGCCGATACCAACATTAATAGACTGGACTTTGGCAAGTGAAAATTCGTGAGCAGCCCGTCAACGAGTTTAAAGGAGTAGCCAGGGTAGATGAAAATATCAGTCCAGCCAGAACCCGCCTGTATGAGGCCTGATTCATCGGCCAGTGTCTCCAAAACCCGCACCGAGGTCGTCCCTACAGCAAAAATCCGCCCTCCACATCGCAGGCGGTCATTGATAACTCTGGCGCTTGCCTCTGTAAGCTCATAGTACTCCTCGTGCATAATATGATCTTGGACAAGCTCTGCTTTAACGGGGCGAAAAGTCCCTAAACCAACATGTAAGGTGAGGGGGCAAATCGCTACCCCAAGGGCCTGAACGGCGGTCAATAACCCCGGCGTGAAGTGAAGCCCCGCTGTGGGAGCAGCCACAGAGCCAGAGTGCTTGGAGTACACTGTCTGGTAACGTTCGGGATCTGCAATTCTCTCATGGATATATGGGGGCAAAGGCGTTTCGCCCAGGGTCTGCAGAATCTGGTCAAAATCACCCTCGTAAGCAAACTCCACAAGGCGGCCGCCGCTTGCAGTCACATCTACCACCTTACAGGCAAGGAGAGGCGAAAACACAATCTCAGCTCCAACGCCCGCCTTTTTGCCTGGCTTCACCAAGACTTCCCATTTTCCTTGTTCATAGGGGCGCAAGAGTAGAACTTCAACCAGGCCCGACCTTGCTGGGTTACGACCATGAAGTCGGGCAGGGATCACCCTTGTATCGTTCAGCACCAAGACATCCATTGGCCTTAGGTACTCGGTAATTGATGCAAAACTGCGGTCTTCAAGCAGACCTGTATCTTTGTGAACCACAAGGAGCCTAGAGTGGTCGCGCTCATTGAGGGGCGTCTGGGCAATGAGTTCATCCGGAAGCACAAAATCAAATTCATCGACTCGCATAATCTAGATCAGAGGTCTCCTTTTACACCCGCAATAGAAAAGTCCATATGATAAAGCCCGGTTCTCGTGGTCGCGTCGGTGTTCTCCTTTGTCCAGCGGGCTGGAGTCAAGGCAGGTCTAACAGCCTCAACATTAGCTTGCAGACTTGGTGTTCGTCCTAAAGAGCTCACAGCTTGTTCCTCAACAGGCTCGTCCTTCATCGTTAACTTGGTCTCCAACCTTGGCGGAATAATTGGGCTGGCAGGTACTGGGTTCGCCGGCATCTGAATCGCAATGTATCTAGACGGAATAATTCCCGCTAACTTGGCCTCCGCCTGCAACGAACGAGGTACTTGCCAAACTTGCACATGAGCAAGTTGCGTATCGCTAAAGGCATCAGTAATGACCTTTTCAATTGCCACATGTTCACCAGCGCCACTTCCTGGGCTCTTGGATTCCATCAATCTGGCATTTTGACTCTTCTGCGACGCAATAGTTACAACTACCTCGCTTTGCCCCTGTTTGAGATAGCCCATGCTCCTTGCCTGGTTCGTGATTTTGCTTAAGGCAGAACGTAATGTGTCGCCCACAACATTTACCTTGGCGGCTAAGTCCTGCCCATCACGGTTCAAGCCTTCGACAGACAATACCTCCTGGGCATCGGTAATCTGCAACTCAAGACTGGGGTTTATATCCAGGGTAATGATGAAAGCAGGTGTGACCGACGTAGGAACAAAGTTCTGGGAAACCATAGGCCAACTCCCCACTAATGCCAAAAACAGTGTAGCTGCTAGACCCAATTGCCACACATTCAAGCGCTCTCTCTTGGGAGTATAACGAATCTCTTGGCCAACCTGAACGTGCTTCTTAAAAGGGACCTTGACAAACTCCCCCTGAGCAGTCAGGATAATTACTTGATTCTTCGCTCCTATTTCTACAACAACCCCACTACATCTCATTTGGGTCCCCTCCTTTTCACACTGGTCGATTCAGATACTCTCGCAAATGATGGAAATCACCAATTAAGACTAGAGTAAGACAAATTATGTACTTCCGCTGGCGCTCGAGAGTCTTGCGGCTCACCGACACCCGTTCTTCTAACTCTTTTAGGGGCAGCGACTTCTTCGTCGTTAAGTAGGCCAAGAACTCCGGCTCACCGGCGAGAGTTCTCGCCACCTGCAACGCTCTATTGCGTGCATCTTGATGCTTCGGCGAGATCTTCACGAGGTCGGCAAAGCGGATCCCATAGTGACTAAGGAGTTGGTCTAGACGAAAGATCTCTTCTCGGCGCTCCTCTGTTTCTTCTTGAATTTGCAGAACGGTTTGTGCCTCTTTGGACTCAATCCGCTGGATGACACTTTCCTCCTGATCCTCACGTTCAAAGCTTGAAAGAGGAATCTCGTCGGTTCTTCTTGCTTGTCGCCGAAAATAGTCAACCATCCGACGTTTGATCACAATTTCCGAGAAGCTGAGGAAGGATGCTCCACCATCAACATTATAGGAATCGATGGCTTCGTTGAAAGCAATCATGGCGATACTCGCCTCGTCATCGCGTCCTAGGACTAGATACTTTCTGCAGGAAGCAGACGCTACCCTTAAGTAGAAAGGGCGATAGTCTTGTAGGATCTGTTCGCGGACGCTGGCATCGCCTTCTTTCGCCTTGACGACAAGTTCCGTTAATTGGCTGCGTTCATCTGGTTGATAGGCATGTGTGATAGTCATCGCTGAACCTCCCTTGACAAGTTTCGCCAGGAACAGAACTGATATGAGGGTGGCCCTCACATGTAAGTTCTGAATCACTCATAACCGAATTCTCTGAGCGCTCCTGGCTTATTACGCCAATCCTTTTTCACCTTTACCCATAGATCCAAGTAAACCCTTACCCCCAGAAGCCTTTCAATCTGCAGACGAGCTCCTGTGCCAACTTCTTTGAGCATCTTGCCTTGCTTGCCAATGACAATTCCCTTTTGACTCTCCCGCTCCACATAGACCGTGGCCCGAATTCGCATCATATTCTTCTCGGGATCCTCTTTTATCTCATCCACATCCACTGCAATCGAATGGGGAATCTCCTCTTCAGTTCGCGTCAGAAGTTCCTCCCGGATAAACTCCGCAATGACAAATCGCTCAGGATGATCGGTAATCCAATCCTCTGGGTAGTACATCGGACCTTCCTCAAGGCGAAGGACAATTGCTGCGACTAGGGCATCAAGGCCTGTCTCCTCTAAGGCTGAGACACCTAGGATAGCAGCGAACTCACGCTTGCTGGCTACTTTTGCCAGGAATGCCTGCTGCAGATCTGGTGTCACTTGATCCGCCTTGTTGGCCACAAGAAGCACCGGTTGGTCGACACCTGCTAACTCACCCAGTATGTGTTCTTCCACGGGGGTCCAGTGGCCCATCTCTACCAGCCACAGCACGAGATCCACATCCTGCAAAGCATGAAACGTGCTTTTCACCATGTACTCACCCAGTTTGTGCAGGGGTTTGTGCAACCCTGGGGTATCAAGAAAGATAATTTGCGCCCCCTCCAAACTCAGTACGCATTGAATCGTATTGCGAGTTGTTTGGGGCTTGTTAGAAACAATAGCTATCTTGTGACCTATGAGGGCATTGAGCAGCGTAGATTTGCCTACATTAGGGCGACCTACTACCGCAACAAAGCCGGAGCGATACCCACTCGAAACTTGGTTGTCTTGAGGCATCAGTGCCGTCCCTCCTGCATTAGGGCTTTAGAGGTGAAGGCGCGGGGCAAGAGTTCCCCGAAGGTGGTCTCCACCATATCTCCCTTGAGATTACCCAAATAGACAGGAGTTTGAGGCTCAAAAAACTCTGCCATAACTTGACGGCAGACACCGCAAGGCGAAACAGGATGGGGCGAGTCAGCCACAACCGCCAAGCCTAAGAACTCGGTGGAGCCTTCGGAAACTGCCTTGAAAATCGCAGTCCGCTCAGCACAGTTCGAAGGACTGTATGCCGCGTTTTCAATATTACATCCGGTGAAAATCTTGCCTTCTGCAGTAAGTAGCGCTGCGCCAACCTTGTAGTCTGAATAAGGCACATAGGCCAGTTCGCGAGCTTCTAGAGCTAGCTTCATCAATTCTTTGCCAGTCATGGCCATCCCACCTTTAGGGTAACAAGTAGTCTTTAAACACGATGTAACCGATCCACAGCGCCGTCAGGGCCGCGACCAAGACCGCACCAGCGGCAATATTCTTGATGATCCCTGCCAAGGGATGATACTCCCTGGTGATCAGATTCACCACTTCCTCAAAAGCGGTGTTGATAAGTTCGGCCACAAACATCATGCCGATGGTGAGTATCAGAATCAGGAACTCAAGGCGGGGAACGCCGAGCACGGTTGCTAGAGCTAGTACCACGAGAGCACTGACCATGTGAATTCGCATATTTCTCTCATGCCGCAACACATGCAGAATACCTCGCATAGCATCTTTGACACTGTCATGGAGATATCGATGCTTCATCTTTACTCTCTCCCCAAATCAAGCTCTCCTAACACCTTCTCTTCCTTTTCTCGCATCTGACTCTGTTCATCTGGGCTGTGGTGATCATAACCAAGCAGATGGAAAAACCCATGGACTGCCAAGTACAAGACCTCACGAGTAAGACTGTGACCATAATCATGAGCTTGCTCTCGAGCCCGCTCTAGAGAGATAATAATATCGCCAAGAACGTGCGGCATCCCATGGAGAACTGTAAATCCCTCATCATCATCCTGGGGAAAGGATAGCACATCCGTTGGCCTATCGACACCACGATAATCTCGGTTCAGCTCGTGGATTGAGTTGTCATCAACAAAGGTCACACTGACCTCTATCAGGTCCTGCAAGCCCTCATGCCGCGCAGCTATTTCAAACCCTCTCGCAATCAGGTCTTCGTAACAGCTGACATCCTCCGACTCGAGCTCACTGTTTATCAGAACTTCCATTTCGTGCCTTCTTCCCCTCGATCTCTTCCTTCGTAATCTGCTCGGGATACTCCACCCGCGAGTGAAACATACCCATGATAACCTTCGTAAAGGCGTTGGCGATTCGGTCCATATCCTGGAAGGTCAGATCGCTTTCGTCAAGTTCTCCAGAATTCAAGCGATCTTTAATGATCTTCCTCACCAATCCTTCGATCTTGCCTGGGTTAGGCTTGGAAATGGAACGTACCGCTGCCTCGGTAGCGTCAGCGAGGGAGACAATCGCAACCTCTTTTCCCTGCGGTTTCGGCCCGAGATAGCGAAAATCCCTTTCTTCGATTGAGTCATCTTCGCTGGCTTCACAGGCCCGGTGATAGAAGAAACGAACTAAATCGGTGCCATGATGCTGGGCAATGAACTGAGTTACCACAGGCGGAAGTTTGAACTCACTCGCTAACTCCACCCCGTCCTTGACATGGGATGTGATAATCAATGTCGAAAGAGACGGGGCCATTTTGTCGTGAGGATTATCCTTCCCTACCTGGTTTTCTACAAAGAAATAGGGGCGCCTTAATTTGCCTATGTCATGATAATGCGACCCAACCCGTGCCAAAAGCCCGTCGCCACCAATAGACTCGGCAGCCGCTTCCGCCAGATTTCCCACCAAAATGCTGTGATGGTACGTACCCGGCGCCTCAAGCATCAACCGCCGCAAAAGTGGATGATTCGGGTTCGACAGCTCTAGCAGGCGAATGGGCGAGGTAATCTTGAACAGACTCTCCAAATAGGGTAACACACCAATTGTCACAACTGAAGCCAAAACACCAGCTAAAAGCCCTACATAACTGTGAATGACCAACTCTATATTCTGCCCTGCCAACCCCAGGGCAATCAACAGAAACACATTGACCCCTCCAACGATGAAACCAGCCCTCATCACGTCTCCCCGTTGGCTTACCTTCGATACGCTGAGCACCGCCACTAAACCGCCAACCAAGGCAAGGACTGTGACGACCCAGTTCATCTCCCAGACCAATCCAAGGAAAACCGCCATGACAATGGTGGCAACACTTGCCACGCGAGCGTCAATAAGCAGAGTCAAAAGCAGTCCCAATAAAGCAGAGGGATTTAGATAGGCTATTTCTGGCCAGTTGATCATAGAAAACAACTTGCCTATGGCCAGCATGGCAACTAAGACAGAACCAACAAGGGCCAGTTGCGTGCCATTTTGAAGTACACTCGGTCGTTCTTGATACACGAAGAACCCCATAAATGCCAGCATCGCAAGGACCGCTAAGGTCATACCTGCTAAGACACCATAGTCACGCCCAGTCTTGATCATGCCAACATCTGTGAGGAGCTTGACATGCTCAGGCCGGACCACATCACCTTTTCGAACAATGATCTCGCCTTGCATGATCCGGACAGGTTCCACCGAGTCATACGCTTCTTGGCGAGCAAGGTTGACCTTTTCTGTATCAAGTACTAGATTGGGCTGAATAAGTTGTCTACCAATGAGGATCGCAGCATGTGCCGGTTCACCCCGAAGGACGCTCGCCTCTATCTTTGCTTCAAAAGCATCACGCGCGTCGCGCAGACCATCCTCACTAATTCTCTCTAGCATGGTAGCTAGCACGAGATCCGTGGTGGTCTGGGCAAACTGATCGAACTCTGCAAACGATAGAGCAGCTATTGCTTCTAAGGAAATCTTGGGAATCTCCATCTTCCAGTCTCGGATCAGACGTCGATCAATTTCCGAAACAGAGAGTGCCTCTGGAACTGATTCAAAGCCTGGTTCCTCCACTGGCTCTGGCGCAATTCCGGTGCGAAGAAGATTGAGGACGCCTGTGATATTTTCTTCAA
Source organism: uncultured Clostridiaceae bacterium (assembly GCA_964485345.1). Classification (GTDB taxonomy): domain Bacteria; phylum Bacillota; class Limnochordia; order Darwinibacteriales; family Darwinibacteriaceae; genus UBA5420. The sequence continues at coordinate 15,107 of CAZAJB010000010.1, read as the reverse complement.
CTCGTAGCACAATGGCTGGATTCTGCAGATAATAATCAGGATCCTCATTGGCCTGTAAGACCTGTTGCCTTGCGGCTTCTTCTTTCAGGCGCTCGGTTTCTGCTGTGTTCACTGCGGTGCTCGGTGCGGCGAGGTCCTTCCTTGCCACTTGCCCCACTTCAACGTCTACTCCCTGAGGTAGGGCATTAAGGAGTAAAATACCTAGCAGAAAGACGGCAATAATCCCACCGAAGAGCCACTGCCGGAAGGTAGTTTCCTTCAGTAGTCCCGGCCAAAATTGCTTTGGTTTGGAACTCTTCTTCTTACTTTTCACGATGTGCCTCCTAGGATTGCGACTTATCATATACGTCATAAGCTTTAATAATGCGTTGCACTAAAGGATGACGAACAACGTCACTCTCGTGGAGGTAACAAAAACCTATCCCCTCAACGTTTTTCAGAACCTTCTGGATTTGAATAAGCCCTGAGGTTTTTCCACGGGGCAAGTCCACTTGGGTAATGTCACCTGTGACCACCGCTTTGGAACCAAAGCCAAGGCGAGTCAAGAACATCTTCATCTGTTCAGGCGTGCAATTCTGAGCCTCATCCAGAATGATAAAGCTCTCGTCTAGTGTCCGTCCTCGCATATAGGCCAGAGGCGCTATCTCGATGATACCCTTCTCGCGATACTTCAAGTAGGTTTCTTGACCGAGGATATCGTAGAGTGCGTCGTAAAGCGGGCGCAAGTAAGGATCAACCTTGTCCTGTAAATCACCGGGCAAAAAACCGAGGTGCTCCCCTGCTTCTACCGCCGGTCGCGTTAGTATCAGCCGCTCCACTTCTTTCTTCTTCAGACTAGCAATGGCTACAGCCATGGCTAGATACGTCTTTCCTGTTCCGGCAGGCCCAATACCGAAGACAATGCCATTTCGAGAAATGGCTCGAATGTAGCGCCGTTGTCCCGCGGTCTTAGGCCTAATGATCTTGCCCCTATGGGTAGCTACAACCACATCGGTGCTGAGTTCGTTTAGATCAGTAGATTCCCCGTTTTCACTCAGCCGAATTGCGTAATATACATCATGGCTCGTCAAATCCGTTCCCAGACTCGATATATTGGTCAGAGCCTTTATTGTCTTGGTCACCGCCTCGTCTGAACCGCTGATTAAGAGTTCTAGACCACGCGGGACAATCTTCACGCCGAAAGCAGACTCTACCAAGCGCAGATTCTCATCTCGCTTACCGCTTACTGCTTGCGCCTGTTCATTATCTCGAAGGCGTAATATCTGGCTCAATGCATCAACCATCCTTTGGTGTCATCGTATGCCCCTATTATAAGCAAAATGGGACTGAAGTGCAAATCAATGCGCCCGAAAAAGCGCAATGTCCTCAAGCACCTCTACCTGCACTGTGACGCGTATACCATCCCCATCTGTCATTACGTCAACTCTTTGCCCTTCTTTTTGCACCCGTTCCTGCTCAACCCCCTGGTTGACCAGGCTTTCCCAGGCTAGGTTGTAGGCACTCGTTTCAGCCTCCTGTCTGGAAACAGACACTTTGTTGTACTCCACTCCCTGGTAGTCGATCTGCGCCAGGCGGAGGGGAACCATCGCTCTGCCTAGAGATAGCTGCCATTCCTCGGTATTTTTCTGGTAGGTTTCCCTTGGATAGCTTCGGCCTAGGGGAATTGTGATAGAACCAAGGGTGATGGTATACTGCCGGTGATTGCGTCCTGTGTAGACAGGTTCCCACCTTGTTAGGGCCGCCTCCCCTACCGCCTCATACCAGACTCTCGCCTTGACAACGCCCTGGGCAGCCCCAGACTGCTTATGACCCCAAGCATCATAGTATTCACCCGAAACAAGCAGTTCGCCCTCACGGACCGTATCTCCATCACGCACCTTAGCTGTACCCCGTAGCACAAAGATTTCCGTTACCACTCCATCATGAGCAGCATAAACATGGCCAGGAAGAGTATGTTCACTCTGTAAGCCATCCCGCTCCGTCAAGAGGATTTCTGCCCGGGCTCCCTTAATGCTTACCTGGGCCCAGGCGAGGTTGGGAAACCGTTTTAAGAGTTCCGCTTCAATGATGCGGGGTTCAACCGCATTTCTGGGCACGCCGGCCTGCAAACCGAAATCCTCTACCACACCTTTCAAGGTTTCTATGGAAAGAGTTGTTCCCCCCACAACCTCAACAAACCAGATGAAATTAGACAAGTAGATGACAGACAAGAGGGCAAGCGAGAGACCTATGGCCAAGAAGGTTCGTGACCGAAGCTTCCCCAAGTAAAACGGGGCTCCATGCTTGTCTAGAATAGACACACTGATCTGCGTATCCCAGAGTAGTGGCCTTAAGCGCCTAAAGTCCTGGATATTCAAGCGAACGATCATCACATCCAATGTGAGGCGCTCGACCTTGTGTACGACAATGCCTAGGTCCGCAATCCTGTTAAGTAGGCGTTCTAAGCCCTGCCCACGCAGGCGAACCGTCACATACCCTTGCCACCACATCCACAAAGAGTTCATGTTAACATCACCTGTCGGATCTTGCCTAAGATTTTGATATCACTCGAAGAAAAGGATACGATTTCTAAGTTGCTACCCACAACTTCAATCATTCCCTGGACCGACCTGGTTTTGATACAATCGTTCGTGTACTGGACGAGTCCTTTGTGATTGGAAATCTTCACCTCTCCATCCCCCATTAGATGAATGGTAGCCTGGTCAAGCAGAGTTTCCGAAGGCAAATCCAGGGTGTGGGCGAGTTTTCGTTTTAGATTTCGATTCAGAGCTGGCCCCATTGTCTACCTCCTCTCTCCTAAAATTATGCAACAAAAAAAAGGTTAGACCCTTTGGATCTAACCTTCTACATCCATGCCGCTTTATTCGATCATACGTCCGTCCTTAAAGTATACTGGCTCTCCCGAACCCGCCGAACGATAAATCGCCTCTAGAACCTCCGTTACGATCACTGCCTGTTCTGGCAAGACTCGAGGTGTCGTATCATTGACAATGCTCTCAATCCAGAGCCTCGCTTCGCGGTCTGCCTCTGTTTCCTTCTTCCCATCATAGAAGTCCACCCCACCTACATCTAGGGCAGGTTTCTTGGTATAGAGTTTCCCAAACTCTTCGCCATTGATCCGGAGACCATCTTCCATATCTGCTCCGCCTTCGGTTCCATGGAGAATCGTTTTTGACTCACCCGGGAAGAGAGTGTTCAGCGCCCAACTCGATTCTAGAATAATGGTTGCCCCATTCTCCATGACAATAAAGCCGAAGGCAGAGTCTTCCACCTGAAACTTCTGTGGATCCCAGGGGCCCCAAGCGTTCGCTGCATTTTCACGCTTGTTCAGCTTATGATAGGTAGTACCCACAACATACTTAGGCCGGTAGTTATCCATCATCCAGAGCGTCAAGTCTAGGGCATGGGTGCCAATGTCGATGAGGGGTCCTCCACCTTGTTTCTCTTCATCAAGAAATACTCCCCAGGTAGGTACCGCCCTGCGCCGGACGGCTCTGGCCTTGGCCAAGTAAATCTCGCCAAGATCCCCGCGCTCACACGCCTTTTTCAAGTACTCGCTATCGGCCCGGTAACGACTTTGATAGCCAATGGTAAGCTTCTTACCGGTGCGCTGAGCTGCCGCCACCATCTCGCGAGCCTCTGCTGCCGTCTTGGCCATAGGCTTTTCGCACATCACATGAACACCAGCTTCTAGGGAGGCAACCGTGATCTCCGCATGGGAGTTGTTGGGAGTACAAATGTGGACAAGGTCCAGAGACTCCTTTTCTAAGAGCTCCCTATAGTCTTGATACACCCTTGCGGCTTGCACGCCATAATCCCGGGCAGCTTCTTCGGCCCTTGTGGCGATAATATCGCAAAAGGCAACCATCTCTACATTATCGAGTTTCGCTAGACTCGGCATATGCTTGCCATTAGCGATACCTCCACAGCCAATAATTCCAATTCTCAGTTTCAGTTCCACAGATAGCGTCCTCCTGATCTACCCTTATCGACTGGGCCAAGCTCTCTTGGCCCGGGGTTCACGAATGATCTCCGATAAAACAATGGCCTGGGCCCATGCGGACCCCAAAGGCACCTTCACGTCATCCGAACTAGATTCACTGTCATCAGCGGATTCAGCCCATTCGATATCCTCAACGTCATCCCAGTCTTGCGCATCTCTGGTGTCCTGACTGTGAGACTTATCAACGCGCTCGTCGAGTGTTAGGCCTAAGCCCGTCACCGTCTCCGACGCTTCCAGCCTCTCTTCCACGGTTGAGTCCGTAGCTAACATATCATCTAGGGTAACGGTATAAACCTCGTCATCATCGAACGTGGGCATCGGAGCCTGCTTGGCCTTATTCTCTGCCATCTTCTTCAAGATACTACCAAGGACCATCACAGCCACATAAAGTAGTAGTCCTACTGTTCCACGCATCGCACTCACCTACCGCTTAGTTTCGTCATCGTTGGTCTTGGGATCTCGATCTGGGCGACGACCACCAATGCCCTCTCTCATGTTGGTATCAGCCATAATGTTCTGCATGTTGTAATAATCCATGACACCCAACTTTCCTTCCCGCAGGGCATCGGCAATAGCGCGTGGAACTTCAGCTTCAGCCTGCACAACTTGGGCTCTCATTTCCTGGGTTTCGGCTCTCATCTCTTGCTCGCGGGCCTGGGCTGCAAAGCGCCTTTCAGCGGCCTTAGCCTGGGCAATATTCTTGTCCGCTTCCGCCTGATCCATCTGCAAACGAGCACCGATATTGCGGCCAACATCAACGTCGGCGATGTCGATGGAAAGAATCTCAAAGGCGGTTCCTGAGTCGAGCCCCTTCTCCAGGACAGTCTTAGACATCAAGTCAGGATTTTCCAGCACTCCTTCATGGCTTGCGCTGGAACCAACGGTCGTTACAATACCCTCACCGACCCTAGCAATAATTGTCGCCTCACCCGCGCCACCAACTAAGCGATCGATATTGGCCCGCACCGTAACTTGACACTTAACCTTCAGTTCAATACCATTCTTAGCCACGGCCGAAACCAAGGGCGTTGCGATGACTTTAGGATTAACACTCATCTGCACCGCTTCTAACACATTACGACCAGCCAAGTCAATGGCGGCAGCGCGCTCGAAGGGTAGGGGTATATCTGCCCTATTGGCGGCAATCAACGCATCAACCACATTGTCAACATTACCACCGGCTAAGAAGTGGGCTTCTAGCTTGTCAATGGACGTTTCTACTCCACCCTTTTGCGCCTTAATAAATGGCAAGACAATACGGTTTGGAGAAACACGGCGAAGCCGCATTCCTATCAAGCTCATCAGAGTAACCTTCACGCCAGCAGCAATGGCTGAAATCCACAAACCAATTGGAACAAAACTAAACAGGATAATTAGAAAAATCACAAGTAAAATGGGAATGATCCCTGCGAAAACCAACGACATATCTCGACCTCCTTATTGTTATTCTTTCCCTATTTCCCTAACAACCACCCTAGTTCCTTCCGTTTCCACAACTTCCACGGAAGAATCTGACGAAATAAATCCGCCGTCGGAAACCACATCATAACGATGCTCCTCAATCATCACGGTACCTGCAGGTCGCAATGGAGTGACGCTGACCCCTTTCCTCCCCACAAGATGACTGAAGTCTGCAGGTGCACGATACCCTGCCTGCGGCGACTCTTCGTGGGACAACACTAGCCTCTTCCAAAAACGTGACCGTTGGATCCGACTCCAAAGCAAAATCACAGCAACAACACTGACCGAAATGGCCAACGATAAGCTAAATAAAGCTGTTTGAACATCTCCAAAGGCAAGAATGATACTCGCGATCACCGAAGCGATACCTAACACTCCTGCCAGGCCAAAACCAGGAATCAAGGCAACTTCCAAGACAAGAAAGACAAGGCCTAGGACAAAGAGCAAGATCGCTTCGAGCCCTGCTAGGCCAGTAGCATAACGGCCTCCAAAGAATAGGATCAAAGCGAGCATTCCGCCTGTGCCAGGCACTCCCCAACCTGGAGAGGTGATCTCAAAGACCAAACCTAAGAAACCCAGCGTCAGTAAGAGGGAACTGACTGTGGAGTTCGTAAGAAAACGGGCAATCTGCTCAGCCCAGTGGGGCGTAAGCTCTACGATCTCGTAACCTTCATGGCCAAGAGCGGTCAGGAGCGAAGCGGTGCTCGGGGCAATCTGATCGGCCATGCCCCACTCTAAGGCATCCTGGGCCGATAGGGTGAGAATCTTCCCTTTTTCCACTAGATCCTCGATGACAACGTCAGCGTCAACCATGGCACCTGCTAGCAGGCGATTTCGCCCCCATCGTTGCGCCGTGGCCTCAAATTCGGCTCGAAGCGCAGACACTGTTTTCTCGTCCATAGGCCGCGGCTCTGCAGCCCCAATGCTACTTCCCGGCGCCATGGCAAGATGCGGGGCCGCTAGGGCAATGAGTGCACCAGCGGACCAGGCCCGTTCACTCACATAGGCAACGACGGGTACCTCGGCTTTCAAGATCAGATCCTTGATCTCCGTAGCAGCATCAACCCTGCCGCCAAAGGTATTGATCGTCAGTAACACCGTCCCGTTATTGCGTTCAGCAAGTTGAATCCCCCGGGCCACAAATGCTGCTAATCCCGGTTCAATTTCGCCACTAATGGGTAAAGAATACACCAGTGGTGCAGCTACGGCCCCGATGCTCAGTACAAGCACTAGGACTATAGCCAAGATAATTCGTTTCATCGTATTCACCCCTTCTGGGAAAAAAGGCTCGATATCGTTGGATGCGACATCGAGCCAAAATGAGTTAGCGGAACTTCCTCTTGCGGGCTGCCTCAGACTTTTTCTTACGTTTTACACTTGGTTTTTCATAATGTTCCCGTTTTCTAGCCTCCGATAAAACTCCCGACATCCGGATTTGCTTCTTAAAACGGCGCAACGCATTATCGAGGGACTCATTTTTACCTACTTTAACTTCTGCCACCAGTATCCCTCCTTCCAATGCTGACCGCGTCCAGCTTCCCATACGCCTTCTGCATAATATCATACCTATTATAATCTATTTGGCTTCCCTGGTCAATAATCAACCTGGGGGCCATTGTAAAGAACGGCCTCCAAGAAGGTGAAAATGGAGATGGTCCACACTCTGTCCTCCATCAGGACCCGTATTGGCCACCACCCTAAAGCCTTCTCCTAGACCTTGTTCTTGGGCAAGACCCTTAATCGCGAGCATGATTTCTCCCAGCAAAATGCCGTCATCTGCTTCTATGTCTGCTAGACTCGGAATATGCCGTTTTGGAATCACTAGGATATGGGTTGGCGCCGCAGGATGCAAGTCACGAAAGGCGACGAGTTGATCCGTTTCAAGCAAGAATTCTGTCCCCAGTAAACCACTGGCTATTTTGCAGAAGATGCAATCGCCTGACACATCGCTTCACTCCTTTACCGCATTACATGTCCCTGTACTCCATCGACTGAGGCACTTAGAATACGAACAAAGACAACGTCTCCCACCAAGTCTTCATCGGGCAGCTCAGGAAAAGTCACCTTGACATAATTATCTGTATGCCCTATAGCCTGGCCTTTTTGCATCTGTTCCACTAAGACTTCGACATTCTTGCCAATAAATGAACGATGGAAGCGTTCTGCCATTGCTTCCCCTAATTGTATTAGACGTCTACTGCGATCTTCCTTCTGCGCTGAGGCAATTTGGTCAGGAAATCTGGCAGCCCGGGTCCCTGCACGTTTGGAATACTGGAAGACGTGAATTTTGCTGAAAGCAACATCCCGGGCTAAATCCATAGTCTGCAGAAAATCCTCCTCCGTCTCACCTGGAAATCCCACCATGATATCGGTAGTAATGGCGATCTGGGGAACTCGATCCCGCAAGGCGCTCACGATTTCTCTGAACTGCCCACCTGTGTAGTTTCGTTTCATCCGGCCTAAAACCGCATCACTCCCACTTTGGAGGGGAATATGCATATGTCGGCATAGGACAGGGTCCGTTGCGACCAACCCAATAAGCTCATCGGTAATCTCATGGGGATCCACAGAACCGATGCGCAGACGCGAAAGTCCTGGCGTTCTTGCCACCTTTGCACTGATCCGCGCCAGACTAAGGGGAGGATCAAGATCCGCACCATAGAGACCGAGATGAATGCCTGTTAAGACAATTTCTTTGTAGCCCAAAGCAATCGTCTGTTCCACCTGCTCTAAGACACTTGCTGGCCGACGGCTCCGCGATGGTCCCCTGGCAAAGGGTACTCGGCAGTATGTACAGAACTGATTGCAGCCGTCTTGGATTTTTAGTGTAGCCCTGGTACGCCCGGAAAAGTCGATGGATGGCATGTCTTCAAAGGCTGATACATCAAAGATATCCTCCACGAGGGAACGTTGTTCGCCGCTTTCGAGCCCTTCAATTTCTTCAACAATACTACCTCGTCCGTTGGTACCCACGACTAGGGTGACTCCTTCGAGTGTTGCCACAGCGTCTGGAGTAGTTTGGGCGAGACAACCCATTACCACAACTTTTGCGTCGGGATTATTCTTATGGGCACGCCGAATCGCCTGACGTGATTTTCGATCGCCAAGATTCGTCACTGTACAGGTATTGATCAAGTATACGTCGGCGACTTCCTTAAAACCCACGATGGTGTAACCAGCGTCTAAGAATTGGGTCACGACAGAATCTGTGTCATATTGATTCACCTTACACCCTAGTGTGACCACAGCAAGCTTCTTTGTTTCGTCTATCATCCTAGATCTCCCCACTTGTACCCGATCATGCTCAAGAGGACTAAACCCGCTGTTTCGGTCCGCAAAATGCGGGGCCCGAGCGTACAGACCTTGGCCCCGGCCAAAGCTAGTGCCTCGACCTCATGTGGAGCAAATCCGCCTTCAGGCCCAACGATTACCGATACCCCTTGCTTCGGATCATCAAGACTCCCTATTCCCATCTTTGTTTCGCCTTCATAGGCCACAATGACCAGGTCCCCTTGGGCGCAGCGCACCTGCACTGCCTCACTCAAGACAGAAAAAGTGTGTAAACCGCCTATGATAGGTATACGCGTTCGACCACTTTGCTTTGCCGCTTCAAGGGCAATACGCTCCCACCTTGTCTGCCGCGTCTTGGCCTGTTTTTCCTCAAGCCGAACAACGGTATAACGAGACGTAAAGGGCACAATCTCAGTCGCTCCGAGCTCCACAGCCTTCTGAATCACCAGATCCATTTTGTCGCCTTTGGCTAGTCCCTGAAAGAGAGTCATGAACAGAGGCGATTCCTGGGCAGACTCCACCATCCCCACGAGGCAACCACGGACCTTGCTGCCTACCTCACCAAGGAGAATTCGATGGACCTGACCTGCTGGATCCACACCTTCAACCTCATCCCCAGCCCGCAGACGCAACACCCTAGTAATATGGTGAGCGTCATCTCCCGAAATCGCTACTTGGTCGCCATGGATTTGTCCTGCTTTTAAAAAAAATCTGGCCAGATCAATCACCTCGTTGGAAGAGATATCCCACCCACTCTCCCGCGCTCACGCGGCGCAGGAGCCTTAAACCCGCCTCTCGAGCTAGAGACAGTATCTCGGAATCTTTCTCTTGAATCACCCCGCCAGCAATAAAAAAGCCGCCAGGGGCCAGAACACGCTGGATATCTTGGAGCATGGGACCGATAACATGGGCCACAATGTTGGCCACTACCACCTCGGGCGTCCCCTCAAGGCCACCCAAGCTTCCCTCCTCCACCAAAAAAGCCAGCTTGTTTAGATCCCGGTTCTCCCTTGCCACCTTCACCGCTACCGGATCAACATCTACAGCTCGAACCTGAGCACCGAGCTTGGCCGCGACAATGGCCAAAATTCCTGAACCCGTTCCTACATCCCACAGCATTCTTCCATTCAGATTCAGATCCTGCAAAAACTGAATACACATAGCCGTGGTAGGATGGGTTCCACTCCCAAAGGCCATACCCGGGTCTAAATGGATAGTCAGATCCACGCCGCTAGGCGCCCCTTCCAGAGGCTCCCACGATGGCTGGACCCATACTCGCCCGATACGGAGGGGCCGGTAATAGGCCTTCCAGGCGTTAGCCCAATCGGCCTCACTAATCTTCCCTTGCTGTACGACAACGAGACCTGGTTCAAATCCAAATTGACGAAGACCCTCAAGATCCCCTTTCAACTCTTCGAGCTGAGCCTCACCAAATTTCTGGTCGGGGAAATAGCACGTGATGGCCACTTGTTCAGAATGTGTCACTTCAGGGAAATAGTCACCCCAGCCCATCTCTTGGGCATGGGCAACGAGATCCGTGTCTTCCTCAGCAAAGCTCTCAATTCCCCAGTTATCCAACACCGCATAAGCGCCTTCCAGCGCTGCTCGGTTGATCATGATCCGTACAGTTTGCCACTTAGCCATGGGCAGACTACCTCCTAGCGCAGGGCGTCCTTCACGCGCTCAAAAAAGCCTTTGCTCTCCTCGGGTAGGTCTCCTCCACCCTCTTTGGCAAACTCACGCAAAAGATCCTTTTGACGTGCTGTGAGCTTCTCTGGTGTCAGCACTTTAATCTTCACGAGCTGATCCCCGCGACCGGATCCCCGCACATCCTTGATACCCTTATTACGCAGGCGAAACACCTTTCCTGATTGCGTTCCCTCAGGGACTCGCAGGTTAACATTTCCTTCTAGAGTTGGGACCTGAATATCATCACCTAGACTGGCCTGGACAAAGGAAATCGGCACCTCCAAAACCACGTTCCGCCCTTCTCTGCGGAAATACTCATGGGATTTTACACGCACCAAGACAAGCAAGTCTCCTGGCGGTCCACCTCTGTAGCCACTCTCTCCTCGTCCGCCTAAACGCAGGCTTTGCCCATCATCAATTCCAGCAGGAATCTTCACATTGATCGTACTCATTTTCCGTTGCGTACCACTACCGTGGCAGACGCTACAGGGAGTCTCAAAGGTCTTCCCTTCACCGCGACAACGGCTGCAGGTCCTGGTACTGGCGAATTGACCGAGGGGGGTCTGCTGTATATAACGCACTTGCCCACTACCATTACACTCCGAACACGTCTTGATGGGAGTACCTGGCTCGGCCTGATTGCCGTGGCAGTGACCGCAGATCTCGGTGCGAGGTATGGAGATATCCTTTTCAGTACCAAAAGCAGCCTCTTCAAACTCAATGGTCATGTCATAACGTAGATCAGCGCCACGCTGGGGGCGGTTGGTTTGGCGTGTGCCAAACCCTCCCCCAAAGAACTCGCTAAATATGTCACCCAAATCATCGAAACCGCCGAAACCACCGAAATCACCAAAACCACCCTGTCCCGCATTCTCAAAGGCCGAGTGACCAAACTTATCGTACTTTTCTCTCCGCTCTGGATCTCCAAGCACTGCGTAGGCTTCATTGATCGTCTTGAATTTCTCCTCAGCGTCAGGCGCTTTGTTAACATCGGGATGGAGTTCTTTTGCCAAATTTCGATATGCTTTTTTCACTTCATCGCCAGAGGCGCCCCTAGGGACGCCTAAAACATCATAATAATCTTCCTTGGCCAAGCATTACACCGCCTTTTTCCCACTGACTTAGGATTCCTCCGTAAAGTCTGCGTCCACAATATCTTCGTCGTCTCCCTGGGCGTCAGTTGTCCCGTCTCCACCTTGTGGCCCTGCAGCCTGAGCTTCTTGATAGAGCTTTTCGGAAATGCGATGCAACACCTCATCTAAGCTTTTCATTTTTGCCTTAATTTCGTCTGCATCATCTTTATCCACTGCGGCCTGTAAGTCTGCCTTGGCGGCCTCTACTTCTGCCTTTTGCTCTTCGGTAACTTTGTCACCTAAATCTTTGATAGTACGATCCACGGCCCACAGAGCATTATCAGCTTGATTACGCAGTTCGATGGCTTCCCGTTTCGCTTTATCTTCCTCGGCATGCTCTTCCGCTTCGTCAACAAGCTTATCAATATCGGTCTTGGTCAATCCAGTCGAGGAAGTGACTGTGATCTTTTGCTCACGTCCTGTTCCCCTATCTTTGGCCGTGACATTCACGATACCATTACGGTCAATATCAAAGGTTACCTCAATCTGGGGTATTCCCCGAGGGGCTGGCGGAATTCCTGTGAGCTGAAAACGTCCCAAGGTCACATTGTCTGCGGCCATAGGTCTTTCACCCTGCAGAACATGGATGTCTACCGCTGGCTGATTATCCGCCGCTGTTGTAAACACATTGCTCTCCTTACAGGGAATACTGGTATTGCGCTTGATGAGGGTCGTCATGACACCACCAAGGGTTTCAATGCCTAGAGACAACGGCGTTACGTCAACCAGAATCAGACCTTTACCCTTGTCAAATTCACCTGACAAAATGCCGGCCTGCACCGCGGCACCTAAGGCCACGCACTCATCAGGGTTAATACCCTTATAGGCCTCTTTGCCCATGAGTTTCTCGATTGCCTCCTGCACGGCCGGAATCCGCGTCGATCCACCAACCAGGAGAACGCGATGAACATCACTTGGTTTCAGTCCTGCATCACTTAGGGATTGACGAATGGGCTGAAGAGTCTTTTCCACCAAATCCGCGGTGAGCTCATTGAATTTGGCGCGGCTCAGATTAATGTCAAGATGTGCAGGTCCACTGGAGGATGCACTAATAAACGGTAGGTTAATATTGGTCTGTACTAAGCCAGATAACTCAATCTTGGCCTTCTCTGCTGCTTCTCGCAAACGTTGCATAGCCATCTTATCCCGGCTGAGATCGATACCGGTTTCCTTCTTGAACTCCCTGACTAAGTAGTCCGTGATACGCTCATCAAAATCGTCACCACCTAAGCGATTGTTACCACTTGTGGCCTTAACACCTATATATCCTTCATCTAACTCCAAGATCGATACGTCAAAGGTTCCACCGCCTAAGTCAAAGACGAGAACCGTTTGCTCATGCTCTTTATCTAGGCCATAAGCTACTGCCGCAGCCGTCGGTTCGTTGATAATCCGTTCTACTTCTAGACCCGCAATGGTGCCTGCATCCTTGGTGGCTTGCCTCTGGGCATCTGTAAAGTAAGCAGGGACAGTAATCACCGCTTTGCTGACCGTTTCACCTAAGTAAGCCTCGGCCTCTTCTTTCAACTTACGTAAAATCATGGATGAGATCTCTTGGGGGGTCAAGTCTTTGCCATCGATCTTCACTTTGTAATCTGTACCCATATGGCGCTTAATGGACGAAATAGTCCGATCAGGGTTGGTAACCGCTTGCCGTTTCGCCCCTTGACCCACAATACGATCGCCTTCCTTTGTGAAGGCAACAACGGAAGGGGTGGTTCTAGAACCTTCAGCATTTGGAACAATGATCGGTTCGCCGCCTTCCATGACAGCCACAACTGAGTTTGTTGTTCCTAAATCAATACCAATTACTTTTGACATTCGTCTTCCTCCTTATTCGGTCCTACTAAGGCCCTAGTGTGTCTAAGCACTTTGTCATGCAATAAATAACCTGTTTGAACTACGTCGAGCACAAGCAAATTGCCGTCTCCCTGGCCACCTTGCATCGCTACCGCCTCGTGTAGACATGGGTCAAAAGGCTCACCCTTTGCCACAATGGGCTGTAATCCGTGGTTAGCCAAGTTCGTGATTAATCCTTGATAGACCATTTCTATGCCCTGAAAAAAGGAATCTTGCTCCTGACCAGCACGTTCAGACGCTAAGGCACGCTCAAAATTATCTAGGATAGGTAAAAGATCTTCAAGTAAATTCTTGTTTGCATCCCTTGTGATGTCCTCCATCTGAACCTGTGTCCTACGACGGAAATTATCGAAGTCCGCCTTGAGCCTAAGCAGTTGCTGGCCGAGCTGGGCTTTGTCGCGCTCTGATTGTTCTAGGACTGCGGCATAGTCTGGGATCATCTCTTCTTGCTCGTCTTCAATGCCCTCCGTGCGTTCTTCCATCATATCATCTTGTCCTGTCACCAAGGTACCCCCTTCGTCAGAAAAACGATCCCTGCCCCAAGGGTGCGTTTCTCCATTTCACTATTGATCGTCCGTCAACAGGGCGCTTAAGGAGTGAGAGACCACATCAACGGCTGCCGTCACTCGAGCGTAATCCATGCGAGTTGGTCCAATCACACCAATGGTACCCACTACATCGTTGCCCACATAGTACGTACATGTAACTAGACTGCAGCCGTGCATGGCGCTAGATACATTCTCGTGGCCAATGGCAACCTGCACCCCGTTTGCCTTGGCAGCACTCCCTAGAAGGCTCAAGAGATGCTCTTTTTCTTCCAGCGCCTCGAAAAGGGCGATAGCCCTATCCACATCGCGGAACTCCGGTTGACTAAGAATGTTCACCGTCCCGGAGGCGTATATCTGCTCCCCTTTATCTTCAGCCAAGCCTTGTAAAATAAGCTCTACAAGTGCTTTTCCGATCTCTCCAAAGTCTCGGATCACCTCGGTGAAAATTGTTGGTCCTAATTCTCTATAGGTGACACCCTTGAGCTTTTGGTTGAGCGCCGTGGACAACTCAGCGATTTGCTCCGATGAATACTCCCTCTTGGCGCGGATTAAACGGTTCTTCACGATGCCGGGATGCAGTACCAAAGTGACTAAAATGCCCGTGTCCTCCAGCGCCACCAGCTGCAAATGCTTAAAGACGAGCTGATCTGTGCTGGGAGCCACGATGAGGGACACAGACTGCGTCAAGAGGGCCAATAAGCGAGCTGCCTCATGAATACTGCGCTCTGGTCTCAACTGGACATGCGCGATTTCCTCACGAAATCTCTGTAGCTCCACCCCCGGAAAGACGTAAGGCTCCATGAGTGCATCAACATAAAAGCGATATCCCTTATCGGATGGAATTCGCCCAGCTGACACATGGGGCTGCTGCAGGTAACCCGTCTCCTCCAGATCAGCCATTTCGTTACGAATTGTGGCCGGAGAAACGCCTAAATCATGTTTCCGAGCAATTGTCCTTGAGCCCACTGGTTCTGCTGTTTCAATGTAGTTGTCAATAATCGCCCTAAGAACCAAACGTTTACGGTCGTCCAACATGATTTCACCTTCCCCTTCTTAGCACTCGCCTCCCGGGAGTGCTAACAGCTTTTAACCATAAAATATCACTTCATCCTCTGTTTGTCA
>CAZAJB010000009.1:34350-57764 GCA_964485345.1 uncultured Clostridiaceae bacterium | reverse complement strand
CGGCGATGACAATAAAGGTAGGCACACCAAGTTTGTGCAGGCGCACTCTGTTTTGGAGGGAGCCGAAGAAATGGCCTATGTGTAACCTACCCGTAGGTCGATCACCCGTTAGGAGCTTGTGCTTTTCTGGGGTGTTTTGTAGATCCTGCTCTAGTACTCTGCTCTTCGCCATCGCGGCTTCAAATGTTCCATAATCAACGTGTTCGGTCGTCATCAGTGTCATCCCTTTCCTTTTTGGCAATTGACTTCCTCCCTGGCCTAGCAGGCACTTCGGAAGGTATTTTTTACTCAAAGGCGAACTAAGACTCGTAAGTAAAACTCATCGTTAGAGGAGGTGTGGTATGCATTCAATCAAGGATAAACGCGGCTACATTTGTGACATGGATGGAGTAATCTATCACGGAAATCGCCTTTTAGACGGAGCTAAGGAGTTTGTTCAGTGGCTTCATGATCACGAGAAGCTCTTTCTTTTTCTAACCAACAGCAGCGAACGGAGTCCCCGGGAGTTGCAGGAAAAACTCGCACGCATGGGTCTTTTTGTCACCGAGGACCACTTTTACACCAGTGCTTTGGCCACAGCGTCATTTTTGGCCAGTCAAAAGCCAAATGGAAGTGCGTATGTGATTGGTGAGGCTGGGCTTGTAAAAGCTCTCTATGATGTAGGCTTCTCCATGAACGATGTGAATCCCGATTATGTCGTCGTAGGTGAAACGCGCAATTACAACTACAACCACATGGAAAAGGCGGTACACTTGGTGTCCAAAGGGGCTCTTCTGATCGGCACGAACCCTGATCTGACAGGTCCCACCGAAACTGGTATTGCCCCAGCATGTAGAGCGCTGATAGCGCCTATCGAACTGGCTACCTACAGGACAGCGTACTTTGTGGGAAAACCAAATCCAATCATGATGCGACAGGCCCAAAAACGACTGGGATGCGACGTCTCAGAGACAGTCATTATCGGGGATCGAATGGATACAGACATAATTGCCGGAATTGAGTCAGAGATCGAGACAGTCCTAGTGCTGAGCGGCGTCTCCAACGAGCATACTCCTAACCTATTTCCATATAGACCGGATCATATTCTAAGCGGGGTCGGCGTGATTCCCTAAAACCGGTAGCTCTCAATTCAGTGATCTGATTGGGAGCTTTTTTATACAAAAAAACGCCCCTCGTTAGGGACGATTATAACCGCGGTGCCACCCTGCTTGATCGCCTAAGCGATCCGCTCCTTCCCCTTAACGGAGGAAACCCGGTTAGGCCTACCGCTATCCTAGCATTCGGCCCAACGACTCCAAGGTCCATTCACTCCGTATCTGCTTCGATATTTCACCATGCTATCGACTCTCTTTGCCAGATTGACGAAGTTACTACTCCTCTTTCCAGTCTTTGACTATATTGGTATTATACCCGGCATAGGAGGCTGAAGTCAAGAAAGAGCGTGTACAAAAGTAGAGCCCATGGCTTATCCGGGCTTACGACTCACAATCTAGTGGGAGATGAACCCTTCCTCACAGCAAGGACTACATCGACCAACACACAAAACGCTAAGTATACAAACCAACACAACCAGTAAGCCGTATATGAGTTCCCCAGCTGGGGAACTGGAGAAAGAGTCCACGAGTATCCACCAAGGGTTCCTTGAACAGCGTTAAACATGCTGGAAATCGGCATAAGGCTCAAGAACCACACGTTAATGGATAGAAAGGTCTTGACTCCCGGCCTCCAATTGTCTACCGAAAGCTGGCCCACTGAAAAAAGCATGCAACCCATTGCCATAATAACAAGGCCAGCAGCAACGGCTGCCAAGGTTTGTTTATCCAACCAAAGCAAAATGGCTATCACAAGACCAATGAAGTTTAAGCCGGTAGCAGTTACCGTAAATACGCGTGCATCAAGAGTTCTCCTTGGTGCTCTCCGTTCGGGTTCAATACCCCTTAATAGGTAATCTGTCGTTACACAAAAAATCTCGCTCAACAGGATTATCTTATCCAGATCAGGTAAACTCTGTTGACTCTCCCATTTTGAGACGGCCTGTCTCGAGACGCCCATGTTGTCTGCCAGCGCTTCCTGGGACAATCCATTTGTTTTTCTTAAGTTTTGTATTCGTTCTGCGACACTCACTGCCTACACACCCTTTCTCCTCGATAGCTTTATTCTACTCCAAGAACTGGTAGCCTTGCCACCAGTGTTACCTTGAACTCTGTCAACTAGTGGTTGCAACAGCGATCAATGCCGAAGGAACTTTATACTATCGGTGATTAGCACCAGGTCATATCGTCGGTCCGAAGGATCAGCGCCCGTAATCACGAAAAGCTACATTGATTATTGTCAGGAAGGATGAAAGCATGACGAATAAAATAAAGCTTTTTACAGACAGTGCAGCAGATTTACCCCAAATCTATCGAGATCGCTATGACATTGGCGTCGTACCCTTGAGTGTGATTTTCGGAGACACAGAGTTTAAGGACGGGGTAACGCTCTCCCCGGCTGAGTTTTGGATGAAACTACAGACGTCAACGGGACTGCCTTCTACGAATCAGGTGAATCCCAATGATTTCGTGGAGGCGTTCACACCCTTCATTGAAGAGGGCTGCACGATCTTGTATGTTGGTTTATCAGCCAAACTAAGTGGCACGCTCCAAAGCGCTGTTCTAGCCAAAGACCTAATTA
This sequence comes from uncultured Clostridiaceae bacterium, assembly GCA_964485345.1. Classification (GTDB taxonomy): domain Bacteria; phylum Bacillota; class Limnochordia; order Darwinibacteriales; family Darwinibacteriaceae; genus UBA5420. The sequence goes on along the minus strand of CAZAJB010000009.1, from coordinate 55,091 downwards.
ACACAGAAAGAATCCATATTTTCGACTCTCGATCGGCCTCCATAGGGGAGACATTACTGCTCATCACGGCAGGCGAGATGAGCAAGAACGGTCACTCCCTGGCGGAAATCCAGCGGCAATTGGAGCAAGACCGCGAGGAGTCTTTTGCCTATTTTACTATTGATTCCCTCACCCACCTTGTGAAGGGTGGTCGCCTGACGAAGACACAAGGAATCGTCGGCTCCATGTTGAGCGTCAAACCCATCTTGCAGGTCACTTCCGAGGGGACCATCGAGGTTGCAGAAAAGGTTCGCTCAACGAAAAAAGCCCTGCAAACAATGGTTAGCAGGGCTAAAGAGCGAAACATTGACGTATCCAAAAAGCGTGTCGCCATTGTCCACACCTGGGGTGCCGAGACGATTCCTGAGCTCACCGAGCTCGTGATGGAAGAACTTGCACCTTTGGAGATTGTGGAAGGGCTAATTGGCCCCACCATCGGGACCCATGCTGGACCGGGCGGAATTGCACTTTTCTTTTAGGCCCTTGGCTATGGGGATATTCGCGTCGGCAAGATCATAACGATCGAGCTTCCGATAGTCGACCCAGGCACAGTCGGAATGAACCCGCAGGATTATTTCGCCCGCAACATGGGTGGCTAGATAACCGACAACCAGGAAGTCTCCATGTTCATAATGGGAATGAACAGCATGGAAAATCTCGTCGACTTCGATTGTAATCCCTAGCTCCTCCTGAATTTCCCTGATAAGACACTCTTCAGGGGTCTCCCCATTCTCAAGTTTTCCGCCAGGGAACTCCCATTTTCCGGCAAGTGCTCCCTCTCTGCGTTGGCAGAGCAATACTTGATCGCCCTTTTGAATAATGGCTGCCATAACAGGTAATGGCATATTCATGACCTCCAAGCGTATCGTTTCCACAGAAAAGACCGGTATCAAACCGGTCTTTGTACTTAAATGGTTGCGGGGGCCGGATTTGAACCGACAACCTTCGGGTTATGAGCCCGACGAGCTACCAGACTGCTCCACCCCGCGTCGCTATGACTAATCCTACCCTATCTTGGCGCTTTTGTCAAGCAATCCACTTGTTGAGCCTCTGGGCAATGGCTTCTTTGGGCAAGACGCCGACGAGACGATCTACTTCCTCACCGTCCTTGAAGATAATCATGGTAGGGATCGAGAGGACCTCGTACTTGGCTGCGGATCCTTGATTGGCATCCACATCCAGTTTGGCAACTTGAACCTTACCCTCATAGTCTTTAGCCAAGCTTTCGATGGTCGGAGCAATCATCCGACATGGTCCGCACCATGCGGCCCAAAAATCCACAAAGGAAACACCTTTATGGTCTAAGATTTCACTTTGAAAATTCTGATCCGTTACCGTCATTGGCATTTGAATAGCCTCCCTAATTCGTCATTCGTTTTTACTTAAGTAGATTATATACCCCCCGGGGGTATATTGTCAACTACTTTTTCAAAGCTTAGATAACCAGTTTTTCGCTGCAAGATGGTTGCTTCTTGCAGGTTAGTATGCGCTCGTCCCCGGAGCGGCTCAGATACATTGCGGACCCACACACGGGACAGCCATGTGTCAACGCTTCAGGGAAATGCATCGTCCTTCGGCCCGTTGAATACTCCTGCAGGTGCCGGAAAACTTCCACAAGCAACATCACATCGTCTCTTGCGCGATGGGCATTAGCATACGAGTCACCAAGGCCAAAATGACACATAAGATTGCTGAGGCGATGGCTACCACCCCCCTCGGGGTAAATGCACAGTTTAGGGAATAGGGCCCTGCTAATGGCCAACGTATCAATGCCCCCTGCCCCCATTTCGAGGAGGTTGTTGCGCCGAAACATGGCATTTAGGAACCGCAGGTCGAAAGGGAGATTGTGGGCCACGAGCGTTGCCAACCCCACAAACTCCCGAATCGCGCCGGCAACTTCAGCTTCGCTGGGCGCCCCGACCAAATCGCTGTCCCTCAAGCCAGTTATTTGGGTTATGTTTGCAGGAAGGGAACGTCCTGGATTGATCAGCGTTCCGTATTCAGCTACTTCCCCGCTCTTGCCCAGGGACAGCAGAAATATCTCAATGATCCGATCACGATTGCCATCTAGACCCGTTGTCTCTACATCAAAAAATACTAAGCGTTCAGGAATTTGTATCAATCCTTCCTTAGGGATTCTTTCTCTATTTTCTCCCCTGAAAGGAAAATCCCTCCTGTCCCGTAGCAGCGAGCAGGGAGGGATTACTTTGGGTTCATCTAGTCCTCGTAGTCATAAATCCGTTTTTCACCGGTAAGTTTTTGGATCTCCGTGATGTTTTGCGTCACTTCTAACGTACCCCGATACTTTCCGTCTTTATCACGGACGGCAAAGTAACGAATATAGAGCATGATTCCCTTGGCATTGATCCAGAAATCTGCACTATCCTTGTGACCGCTCTTAAAGTCCTCCAGGATCCGTTCTACAACACCCATGCTAGCAGGCGGATGACAGAATTGTACCTTCCGTCCAATGACAGCCCGAGTCCGCTCAAAGAACCGTTCTGGTCCCAGCGAAAAGTAAGCAACTTCGTCCTTTTCATCGACAAAGGTAATATCAATCGGCAGATGGGTCAACATAAGGTTGATCTGCTCTGGCGTCAGCACGCCAATATCCAAGTCGATTCCTGCTAGACCTAGGCCAGAGAGCGAGGCCGTAGCAAGTCCATCCTTCTTCTTGTAGACTGTTGCCATAGGGTCCTCTAATTGGACAGTGATTTCCTTCCATTCGTCTTCCGTAAAGGTCTCCACGCATAAGGGAAAAAGGATATTCTCTTCTTTGTACACCATCTCTGAAACCGAATTGAGAACAGGCAGCACAAGATTACCGATCTCAACAGATAATTGGGGAGAAGCGATCCTGTGTTCTGCATTGGCGATAACCTGGGACACGTCCTTGAGGGCAGCTCGAATCTCGTCATGTGTTCCCCACATCACGGACGAAGGTCCACTGATTCCATAGCGTTCTAGATAGGGAAAGAGGATGTTCTCTTTCTTGGAGTAATGTTGATCAACCGTAAGCAGTTCTTGGTGTTTGGCTTCCCATTTGCTCAGCAAGTCGTCGAGTGTTGCCCCGCTGTCGGCGTCAGTGATAGCCGTGAGAATGTCTTTGATCTCCCCAACCAATTGGCTAATAGTGTTATTCACTTCTCTTAGGGGGTTTAGAGCTTCTCTTACACGAGCCATCTGCTCAGCCATAGCATCAACGGAATCCCTTTGTTTGTCCAGGGACTCTTTAAATACTGCTACGTGCACATCACAAAGACTTTGCACTTCCTCAACGGGTAGACCTTCATTAATCAAACTCTGCTCAATTTCAGCAATTTCAGCTGCACCGACTTGGTCCAGGAGTTCTCCAAACCGATCCTTGATGTCCTCGCTTTCGACGCCAGCGTGGAGATCGCGGATAATTCCTTTTAGAGTCTCCTGACGGTGCTTACGGTTGTCAATTAACTCACTCATGAACTAACCTCCTTGTTTTTAGCATCACCAAACTCGGTGTTTTTATTTATAAGTCGGTGACTAAGTATTTATTCTCCACCCGTTGGGGTTCTCCTTCTGTTCAACAATATTATTTTTAGCGTTTAATTGTGGCAAAGAGGGGTAGTCTAATAGCGTAAAATCTTCTAAAGGAGGTTCATAATGTATCGAAATCAGTATTCCCAGCAACAAAGAATGAATCAGCCTCCACGGGTATTGTCGACAAAAGACGATGCTTACTTAACAGATGCCCTCTCCTGGGAGCTCTTGGCTGCCAAAAAGGCTCATAGTTTTGCATCGCAGTGCAGTGATCAACAAGTGAAGCATCAAGCAGAGCAACTCTGCGAGCTCCATCAACAGCACTACAATATCCTGCTGAACCATCTTTCAACTAACCAGCAAGATTACGAGAACCAAACCTATCCACACTTTCACAACTAGTAAGGAGGATCAGCATGAATAATAATCGTGGCTCCTATGGTAGCTATCAACAGGGTTATGGCGGTTCGAGTAGTCCAACCATCAAGAACCCATCGACACAATTTGAAAAGGGACCCGAGTTCAATGATCGGGACCGTCTCAACGATTTGCTGGCAACTGAAAAATGGCTCACAGACGGCTTCAATGTCTTCGTTCGCGAGACCAGTCATCAAGACCTGTATAATGATGTGCTCCATATTCTCAATGAAACCCACCATGCTTGCCGGGACGTATTCAACCTAATGTTCGAAAAGGGCTGGTATTCAGTCCATCCAGAGCAACCAAGTCATATCGCTGACCATTATCAAAAGTACTCTGGCCACCAGAATCAGTTCCCGTCCCAGAGTACCTCCTCCTATAATCAGTACCAAACAGGAGTCGGTCAACACCCGAGAGACTACTAAGTCGATCAGCAAGGTGCAAAATGCAAAAGAGGATATAGAACAAACCACTCTATATCCTCTTCTTCATGTGTGATTTCTACTTTCTAATCTTGCTCTTGATATACTTTTCGATTGCCTCCACAGTAAACCCTAGATGCTCGGCGACCTTCGCACCAGGCCCACTCGTTCCAAATCCATTGAGATCATAGACGTACACGGGTCCGCCAGAATGAATGGCGTGCCAGCCTGTTCCAACGCCTAACTCCATGGCAAGCGTGGGAACATTTTCCGGAATCACCTTGGCGCGATACAGGGAATCTTGACTGAGGTAGAGTTCGCGGCTGGGCACCGACACAACCCGGATGCCGAAGTCTTTCTCTTCTATTTTCTCAGCCACCTGCATGGCCAGACTCACCTCGCTGCCAGAAGCAACCAAGACAAGTCCCAACTCTGCTTGTTCCGCCCGTAAGACATATCCGCCCCTGGTGAAATCCCAATTCTTAGGCTTCGCAAGCGAAGGCAGGTTCTGACGCGTTAGGACCAAGGCACTCGGACCATTCTTGCGCTTCATCGCTTCCACCCAGCTCCTGGCGGTCTCTTCCGCATCCGCGGGACGATAAACACGAAGATTAGGAATAAGCCGCAAGGACTCGGTCTGTTCCACGGGCTGGTGTGTGGGTCCATCTTCGCCTACATAGGCTGAATCATGGGTGAAAATGTAGATGATTGGTAGCTTCATGAGGGCCGCTAAGCGTATACTCGGGCGCATGTAGTCGGAGAATATCAGGAATGTTGCGCCAAAGACCCGATAATGACCGTAGAGGGCGAGTCCGTTTAAAATACCACCCATTGCATGTTCGCGCACGCCAAAACTAAAGTTGCGTCCACTGAAGTCCTCTGCACCCACGATACCTAATCCATGCAAGAAACTGTTATTTGATGGAGCCAGATCAGCGGAACCACCCACCAAATTCGGAACTAGCTTAGCGATGGCGTTGAGTGCTTGCCCGCTCGCTGCCCTAGTGGCCACGTTCGTGTCTGGTGCGAAAAGGCTGAGGATTTCATCTAGATTCGGAAGTGTACCATCCATCCATGTGTGCCACTCCTCTACCAGCTGCGGATTTTCCTTAGCCCACTGCGTGAATAGCTGATTCCAGGCTTCTTCCAGACCTTGGCCCTTTTGGGTCATTAGCTCTGGAAGTGTCTTAAGCTCATCGGGGACATAAAAGTCCTGATCAGTAGGCAGCCCGAGAGCAGTTTTCAGCCCAACGATCTCTTCGGCACCAAGTGGAGCTCCATGGGAAGCAGCAGTACCTGCTTTCGTCGGTGCTCCTTTGGCAATCTCCGTATTGGCTATGATCAAAGTCGGTTGACCTTGATTTTGCTGGGCTTCTGCTAGTGCTTGCTGGAATTCAGGAATATTATGCCCATCCACCTCTAGGACTTGCCACCCGTAGGCTTGATAGCGGCCTTTCACGGATTCACTGAAGGCAAGATTCGTAGCTCCTTCAATCGTGATTTGATTCGAGTCGTAGATCAAGATTAACTTGCCGAGTTTTAGATGGCCAGCTAAAGAGGACGCTTCAGAGCTTATTCCTTCCATTAGGTCACCATCGCCTGCTACTACATATGTATAGTGATTGACAACATCCAAGCCTGGTCTGTTGAAATGCGTCGCCGCCAATCTTTCGCCGATGGCCATTCCCACAGCATTGGCAATTCCCTGTCCTAACGGACCTGTAGTGGTTTCTACTCCATCTGTTTCGCCATATTCGGGGTGACCAGGAGTAACGGAACCAAGCTGTCTGAACTCCTTCAGGTCATCCATGGAAATCTGATAGCCTGAAAGATGCAAGAGCGAGTACAATAACATGGAACCATGACCGCCTGAAAGGACAAAGCGGTCTCTGTTCGCCCAGCTAGAGTTAGCTGGATTATGTCGTAAAGAATCAAAATACAGTACTGTGCCAACGTCTGCAAGACCTAAAGGGGCTCCTGGGTGTCCAGAATTCGCCTTCTGTACGGCGTCAGCCGATAGGCCTCGTACCACATTCGCGATTTTTTGCAAATCCATGCCTGCCACCTCTTTAACTTTGTTGCGAAACTTCCACGAGTTGACCGTTTCCTAACATCGCAGCGTTCGCTTCATCGGTATCAATGTGCATCTCTAGAACGAAATCATTGCGGACGCGGACAAGTACATGATCAAATGTTACTCCGCGCTCGCCACCAACACGTACCGACACCATTTCTTTGTCTTTCACTCCAAAGGACTCGGCGTCTGTTTCGGTCATATGAATATGTCGTTGAGCGATGATGACACCCTTATCTAAGTCAACCTTACCATTGGGTCCCACTAAGGTTAGCCCAGGGGAGCCCTCTAAAAAGCCCGAATCACGAACCGGTGGTGTGAGACCAAGAGCGAACGAATCCGTACGGGAAATCTCGATCTGGGTCTCCTTGCGCGTAGGTCCAAGAATGCGTATCTTTGCCATAGAGGACTTAGGACCCTCGATGGCGACCGTTTCTTCAGCGGCAAATTGTCCGGTCTGCGACAGGTCGTTTCTTACTGTCAGTTCATAACCAGCTCCAAATAGTGTTTCTAGGTCTTGCTGTGATAAATGAATGTGCCTGTTTGAGACACCAACAGGTACTTTTCCGAGTATATCTCTACCCAAATGTCCCACTCCTTTATTATGTCTTCGACCTTAAGTACTTAGACAGGCAGAAGGGAAATCCTCCCCAAAACTGTTGACCGAAGCTAGTTCCTATGCTATTATTATAGATGTTCGCAGGGGAGTAGCTCAATTGGTAGAGCACCGGTCTCCAAAACCGGGTGTTGCGGGTTCAAGTCCTGTCTCCCCTGCCACTTTATTTCAAATCCGAACTACGATCCAGGCCATGCTTGGATTTTTTTGTTCTCACGATTCTCCGTCAGCCTTAGTTTCACCCTTTCTGACGTGTGATGATCGTTTCAAGCCCTGACGTATTTCTGGTTTCGGCTGTTGGGTTTGTCGGGAATTGTCATTTTCAGTTTGCCGGATTCAAGAAGCGGTTTCAGGATTTTCGCCCTGAAATGCTCGCGGTGGTTGATGCCCACAAAGGATTGAATCTCTTTACGTGTTTTCGGTTGGGAGCAAAACTCCAAAACTTTCTCTTCGCGCCCGACTTGCTCTTTATCTTGCTCGGTGACTTGCTCGGTAGCGAGCAAGTCGGAATTTGTGTTTTTCAAAATTTCATATAAAGCCGAAAGCGTAAACTCAATGAACACGCCGGAATCGTTAGCGTGGCGGGAATCCTCAATCGCCTTGTAATACTGCAGGCGGTTCGCGTACAGCACCGACTCCATTGGTATCCACGCAAATATCTCGTTCCACTTGGCGAGCAGGAGCGTCTGCCACAGCCGCCCCATACGCCCATTGCCGTCGGCAAAGGGGTGGACAGTCTCTATCTCATAGTGCAGAATCGCGCTCTTTAGCACGGGGTGCAGTTCGGAAGCTTTTGCCCAAGCGAACAAGTCATTCATCAAGCCCGGCACGAACTGCGGCCTTGCCCCGATATGCATTGCCACATCGCCGTCGAACACGCCGACATCGCCGCTGCGAAACTTACCCGCCTCTTTCACCAAACCCTGCGTCATCAGCTTGTGGGCTTTCAGGAAGTCGGCAATCTTGTAGGGGTCGAAGGTCATAATCTTGTCGTAGGCTTCGTAGGCGTTCTTGACCTCTTTGACTTCTGTCTGCTTTGCAGCGACCATCTTGCCCTCGATAACGGCGCTCACCTCGCCCAACGTAAGGGAGTTGCCCTCGATAGCAAGCGAGGAATGGATTGTCCTCACACGGTTCTCGCGGTGCAGTTTGATGTTGAGTTTGAAGCCCGTGCCGAACTCAAGGCGGGTCACGGTCTCCACAATTTTCGCCAAGTAGTCGGTAGCTTTTTCCGTTATGGTATACGGCGGTTTGCTCATCGTCCTGACCCCTCCCTATATCTTCGCCAGAATAGATAACTTCCACATCTTTCGCGAAATGTCCTCCCCTCCGCTATTTTGCTTTTGCCATAATCTTCAATCTGCCCTAAAACTAAGCTCGGCGTCGACGAAAGACCTTCCTAGAGGCTGTTACGCATCCTTTTTGCTAAGATCCTAGCGATATGGGAAAGCTATTAAAAAGGGGGATTTCATGCAGAAGGTATCGCAGCGCGTCTTACTCCGTAGATTCATAGCAACCGTTCCTACCGTTAAAAAAGAGCTGCGTGTCTGGTCCAAGCATGCAGCTCTCTTGCCTGATCCGCTACGTTCTCAGGCTCTAGCAAGCATTGAACTGAAGGCCTTTCATTGTGTTGGTGGCTCTGTTTATGCCCACTACCCGGGAGCAGATAAAGGAGCAATAGTGCGCCTGATCGTAGCCTTTCAGACGATCAGCGACTACCTTGATAACCTCTGTGACCGTCTACATGTCAGCGATCCCGATGCCTTTCGTCTTTTGCACACAAGTATCACGGATGCACTTATACCTGGAGCGCCTCTCCATGATTATTATGGGCTCTACCCCTATCGCGAGGAAACGTACTTGCCTCGACTCGTCGAAACCTGCCAAGAACTTCTCGGCCAAATCCCCCATTATTCTAAGAACCAATCCGTTGCCCTGCACTTGGCAGAAAAGTATTGTGAATTACAGGTGTTGAAGCATGTCTCTGACGGTGGTGAGGATCTCTTGCAAAAGTGGTCAAAAGGCAGTGTCGATCACCATCTTGCGTGGAACGAATGGGCAGCGGCTTGCGGATCCACTCTGGGGATCTTCTTCCTTTTTGCCGCTGGGTATAACTCGCCAAGTCCCGAGGACGAGCAGGTCTTACAGGCATATTTCCCCTGGATCCAGGGTCTACACATTTTGTTGGATTACTTAATCGATCTTGCCGAGGACCAAGAGAGCGGAGACCTAAACTTCGTCACATTCTACCCTACCACCAAGGCGCGCGACCTCTCACTCTGCAAGTTCGCTCAGGAGAGTAAGCGTCTTGCCAACAAACTGCCGAACCCGAACCTTCATTCTGCCGTTGTAGACGGATTGATCGCGCTCTATGGGTCTGACCCGAAGGTTCGTCTTCAGGCCCAAGAAGGTATCATTCGCGGCATGGCAGATAGCAGACGCAATCTGCGCTGGCTCGGGATCTGCAAGGGCCTGCGCTCTCTAGGTGTTATCTAGTTATCGGGCGCGCCCCCTTAGTTTCTCCAAGAGTCCTGTGAGCTCCCGCTGGGGAACGGACGACGGTAGACGATCAAGCATCTTTTCAGCCCTGCGAATGTATGCCGAGGCCACTTGCCACACATCATCTAGAATACCCTTTCCCTCTAGGATAGAAAGGATGGACGCAAAATCATATGTAGACCAATTCACGGGAATCAGACCTCGATCAAAGGCTCGTATGATGGGCAACGTCCACAGCCCTTCCGAAAAGTCTCTACCGCCTCCCTTCCCCATCACCGCATCCACCCCACGATAGTCCAGAACATCATCGGTCAACTGAAACGCCAAACCTATGTTCTCCCCAAACTCTTGAAGCTTCTTCTCTTCGAGCTCGCTCGCCTCAGACAAAATGGCCCCTAAGCGACAACAACCTCCGATGAGACAGGCAGTTTTCCTACGGATGTAATCGAGATAGCCGTTCTCGCTCTGGGCGGGTGTGAGTAATTGGTTAATCTCGCCAGCGCACATGTCCCGAATCACTGCGGTCATCACCTGAGACACCTTGCGATTTGTGCTCAAGGCAAAGAGATGAAAAGCGGCAGCAAAGAGGTGATCCCCTGCTAATACCGCCGCCTGGGTTCCAAACTTTCGATGAACGGTGAGCTGCCCGCGCCGAAGTTCACTTCTATCGATAATGTCATCGTGAATCAGGGAGGCCATATGGACCAACTCAACTCCTGCTGCACAGCTGATCGCTTCATCAAATCTCGTGCCACCACACAGATCGAAGGTAAGAAAGACCAGGGATGGGCGCAACCCCTTCCCTCGCGCCGATGCAACGTAGTCAAAGACTTCTGTAGACCGTCCTTCTGATTTAAGCATCTGATCAATTCTTCTTTGCACAGCCTCGAGGCTTAGTGAACTCTGGATAATCAGGAAGAACCCTCCCATGCTTAGAACCTTAGAATGTGCCCCTATTATCCACGTATTTGAAGAGAAATATCCTCCTCACCTCGCTCGTCCTGCCAGTCTGCCTCGCTGACCTGTCTCAATCCTTCGCCATTTAGCAAGTATACGCGATCAAAAACCTCAGTGATAAACTTCCGGTCGTGGGAGACGGCGATAATGCAGCCGCCAAACTCCTTCAGAGCTGCTCGGATCTCCGGACCCGATAGGGGTGATAGATTTCGGGTAGGCTCATCCAAGACCAAGAGCGCTGCCTTATCTAGAATCATCTTGGAAAAGTAAAGCTTGGCCCGCTGTCCTCCCGAAAGATCGAGGATGGAATGATGCATTTCCTCTACCGTGAAATTCATACTGCCAAGATACGTTTGAACTCTGGTTTGCTCCTCTTTCGTTCCCTTCAGCGTGAGAAACTCAATTGCATTTTGCCCAGCGTCCATCATGTCAGAGTAATCTTGGGGCATGTAACCAAATCTTATGCCGCGCGTTGCTAGGTCCGCCAATACGTGGCGGAGGAATGTTGTCTTTCCGGCCCCATTGCTACCAATAATGCAGATTTTGGTCGGTCCAGCAATTCGCAGATCGATATCGCGGCTTAGAATTCTTTCTCCTGCCTTGAGAGTCGCCAGCTGAAGATCGAGGACCATCTTGCCCTGTGGAACAGAGATACGACTCGAAAAGCGCACTGCGATACTCTCCTCGTAATCTGGCCGCTCGGTCATACGCTCCTTTTCTCTCTCAAAACGTTTTCCCATCGACTTTACTGTATGCATCTTGTCCTTGAGATTCTTGCCTACTGAGGGAGCTTGGCGCGAGGTGGACTTTTGCTCATGCTGAACTCGCTGGTAGATCTGACGATAACGCTCCATCTTCGCCTGGTACTCGTCCCTTTCTTTCTGAGCCAATTGGGTCTGCTTTGTGATGCGCTCATCTCTTCCCTGGATATACTCCGGGTAGGTCAGGCGCGCCACAGTATATTGCGGTTGTCGCTTACGCATGAGCTGCTCGAGATGGATGATGGTATTGGCGCACCGTTCCAGCAACATCTCATCGTGAGAAACGAACATAACGGGAATCTTCGCATTACGGATGAAACCTTCGAGCCAAAGAACGGACTCCATGTCAAAGTCATTGCTCGGTTCATCAAGAAGCAACAATGTTGGCTGTTTGAGCATTTCGCACAATAGAAGAAACTTGATTTTCTCGCCACCGGACAGGTTGCCTAGGAGAATCTGGTTGGATATGCGGTTCTCGGGAAAGCTCATCTCCCTAAGCAGACCATGGTAGCGCGCATAGTCAAGGCGGTTCAGGTCGACACGTTGACTGAAATAGTCCTGGGTCGTTTGGGCCAATGCTGTTTTGACAATAACTTGGGGAAGGTAGCCCACAATCTCACCAGATGTGACTATCTCGCCCCCTATCTCCATGTATCCTCGAACTGACTCCGGTTCCGCAATAACTTTAAGCAGCGTAGACTTTCCATTCCCTTCCTCGCCAATGAGGGCGACTTTCATATCACGCTGCAGGGAAAAACTGAAGTCCTCAATGAGAGTTCGCAGATCCCTTGTTAACGTTAGGGTTAGGTTTTTGAGAATCAACATTTTCATGCACCTCCATGGGGGCCGCCAAAAAAGCAAAAAATCTGCCCAATAATGAGCAGATGATTCGACGTCGTGCCTAACAACACGCCTGAAACACATCACCAGGACGCGCGATGGTTTCATGTTGACATGGTTCTCTAGCCTTACGGTTCACATTCTGAATTCTTATACTCAAATACTCAAATATAAACACAACACTCATCTACTCAATATGGCGACCAAAAAAAGGGCCTTGTCTGAGGCCTTGTTTCAAGGGTCGTATCGTTATCCATATTGATTAGCTGATCATTGTTCATCCTCCACATCCACATCGTTGGTGAAGCTTTCAGCATCAGTATAACACAGCCCCTGCGGCTACTCAAGAGTATACAGTTCGTTTGAGAGATCTTGAACAAAGGATGATAAGCCTTCCCCGTCCTTATAAAGCAGACTAAGACTGTGTAGAGCCCTACTACAAGCCACATAGAGCAGCCTCCGTTGGTACTCCTCCCCGTACTTCTGACAATTAGCCTCGGGCACGATGACTGCGTCAAATTCTAGGCCCTTCGCCAAGAATACAGGGACGATGACTACTCCGGTTTTGAATGTGGCCCTTTCGTGAACTAAGAGAGATACATCCTGCCGAGGTTCATACTCCTTGAGGCCATCGAAGATATCTTGGCACTCTCGGACCGTCTCGCAAATGATGGCTATTGTTTCATAGCCTTCTTCACCCCGGGCGAGGATCAAGTCGTGCAGTTCTCGCATGTGCTGATCTCCCGCGACGCGGTGGACCGAGGGTCTTCGGCCATGGCGTAGGACTGTCTCGGCCTGTACTTTATCATCTAGTAATGCATTACAGAAACGAAAAATTTCCTCAGTGGAGCGGTAGCTCTTGCTGAGTGTAGCTATTTTTAGACCTAGGTCAGCAAATACCTCTTCAAGGGTTCCTTCGATCTGCCAAATGTAGGGATTTAGAGACTGAAACACATCGCCCACAAATGTAAAGCGGGCTCGCGGAAATGTCTTCATCAGGATCTGTAGTTGCATGGGAACGTAATCCTGTACTTCATCCACAACAACATGCTGAATTGTCCGTTTGACGGGGTACCCCTCGATTTCTCCCTTCACATAACAGAGAGGAACGACATCCTCGAAGGAAATTAACCCGCGCTCTAAGGAACCTAGGCTCTCCCTGGCCAACTCTGGCCTCTCCAGATCCCCAGCAAGCCGGCTCCACAAGGCTGGGTCATGCCACAGTCGCCTATACCAATCATTAACGTCGATTTTGAGACGGTTGTCTAGCTTGGTCAAAAGAGGAGCCAGCTCTTCTTTAACCTTGCCCACAGCGGCTCTAGCCACCGTCCACCAGGAATCCCCCTCGAGGTCCATAGTCTCACCGCTGTCGCCTAGCAGCGCTTTCATCCGCCTTTTCTTAATGGGTTGGAGTAAGAACATAATCCGCTGGTGGATCTTTGCTAGGCGCTTTTGAACAGGCAGATAGCTATAATTTTGGCTGAAAAGTTCTTCCTGAGCAGCGGCGGAAAGGACATGCTCTTTACCTACTCGGACATCGAAGAAGTCGCAAGCCTCCTCCGCAATGAGATTCAAGAGGTTGTCGAGGACCGTCTGAAAGCGCGGTGACGACTTAAAAGCCATGGCCTCGACCTGTTTTTCTCGAGCCTCGCCGCGCTGTTGCAGCAAATGCTCCAAATAGTCGAGTTGCGTCTGCACGTCCCAAGACCAACCCAAGAACGGTTCAGAGAAATCTTGGAATGTTGTTTGCAGCACATTCTCCTCCCCTAGTTCTGGCAGAACATGGGATATATACTCGCTAAAGATGCGATTAGGAGAGAAGATAACGATGTTTTGCGAACGGATGCTGTCTCTATACCTGTACAAGAGATAGGCGACGCGATGGAGCGCCACGGATGTCTTTCCGCTGCCCGCAGGTCCCTCAACTAGAAGAAGCTCGTCATGAACGTTACGAATCGCCTCGTTCTGTTCGCGCTGAATCGTATTGACAATGGTGCGCATCGCTTCGTTAGCATGTTGCCCTAAAGCCTCTTGCAGAACCTCGTCATCAATTGTCAGTTCATTCTCGAACATATAGATGAGCTTGCGATTGTTGATCCGATACTGCCTTTTGAGGAAGATTTCGCCGTGATACACCCCCCCAGGGCCCTCATACTGCGCTCTGCCGAGGCCATAATCATAGAAGAGACTCGAAACCGGAGCTCGCCAGTCATAGACTAGGGGGAGGTTCGTCTCTTGATCGACAAGCGTTCGGATACCGATATACAAAGTCTCCCTATCAGGTAGACCTACTTCATGAAAGTCAATGCGACCGAAATAGGGCGCCTTCTCCGCCCTTTGGAGCTGCTCGAGTAGGTCATACTGGATACCGAAGGATGAAGCACTCTGCCTGAGCTCCGTGACTCGCTGGGCAACGTCCATCATTCGATTGGCACTGGCGCCGCTGATGCCATCGTCTTGCCAGAGGGAGGTTCGGATTTTACGCAGGTGATCCAGATAGTTGTTTGTCAGTTTTTTTTGCTGAGCCAATTGCTCATCGATATTTCTGTAGACCAAGTCAAGCCATTCCTGTTCAAGCTGAAAATCGTTGTCCGGCAAATTGCACCTCCGTTTTAGAGCTTCCCCACTGTGGCTAAGTACACGGCAAAGTGCTGGTCACCGTCTATCCCAAGCAGCGAGTTAAGTTCATCATCATCGAAAGCGGCTATGGCGCAAACGCCACTCTGCACCGCCTGGGCCGCAAGATATAGGTTCTGGCAGACATGACCTGCATCTAGGTGAATGTAGCGATAACTACGCTCCCCATATCTCCACTTCATTCTATACAGTTCGGCAGTCCAGATGAATGTGACTGCACTATCATTGATAAATACCTGATTCGCAGCACTATGCGAAACCTTCTCCGCTAGACGCGGCTGTAAGTCCACTACCATGAGCTTATGCTCCAAGGCCACATATTTATACAATCCAGGTGCGAGATCCTTAACCTTGTTGATTAGCAGGTACGTTTCAAAGGCGTGCCGGGCCCCCGCCGAGGGTACCGTGCGCAGGGTGACGGGGCGAGGTGTTATCCTCTTGACCCCCTGGGTGTACCATAGTAGGTATGCCAGCTCATCTAGGCTAAGCTGGTCGCTGCCATATTTTCGCATCGTTTTTCGCTCGCCCATGGCGACAGTAAGGTCAAGTTGCCTGACCTTAATCTGATCTACTCTGGGCAAATCAACTAAGACTGCGTCAGCAGGACAACCAAGCTCTAAGGGCGGTTGGGGTAAGCCCTTGTCTTGATCCGATTCATCTAGATATCGAAACTTTGTCTTTTCCATGAACGTCTTTCCAATGGAACTCAAGCTTATCTCCTCCTTACACATTCCGCAAGTGTGCTAAGTGATCGCAAAAACAACTCCTCGTCTCCGCGGGTCAGCGCCCGCAGATAAGAATTGGGTTACTCGACTCTTCCCCTCTTCTTGGCGAACTGTGTGCTTCTTTTCTCGGCCATAAAGACATAGTAACCGCCAACCTCTGTGATTTGAACGCCACCGAAAATGGCAATGAGTTTGTTCTTATACCATTTGTGCCGCTTCGTAACCATGTACATTCTGCCACCCGTCACCAAGCGGTTGAATCCCTTTTCAATGAACGCTTTCGGGACAGAAAAGTCTGCGTGATAGGGCGGGTTCGACAGGATCAGGTCAAATCCAACTTCGGGAATATTTGTGAATCCATCGCTTTCATAAACGCTTACTTTTGCCACCTTATTGAGAACGGAGTTTTCTCGAGCCAACTGCACCGCGAGAGGATCTCGATCAACCATGACCACATTCTGCTCTCCGACGGTTTGTGCGGCTACAATTCCCACAATACCGTAGCCGCAACCCAAATCAAGTACACGTTGACCCTCGGCAAACTCCACTAGGGAGAGCATTGCTGCTGTACCTTCATCCAGGCCTAGGGGTGAGAAGAGCTTAGGATCGGTCTTGAATACAAGGTTGTTGTCTTTAATTGTTATCTGTAGCATTTTCTTCCCTTCTATACTGGGACTGCTTGGTATTGACAGAAATCGAAATGAACATTAGGATTAGATCAGCATTTCGAACTAGGAGCCTGTGGCGGGCTTCTGTTTTTTATCGGTATAAGGAGGTTGTTTATGGCCAAATTATCGCGCCTGTTTGCGGCCAAAGACATGACGGAGGGTACACCCTGGAAACGAATTGTGCAGTTTACGATCCCACTGCTACTTGGTAATATCGCGCAGCAGTTCTATAACACGGCCGACTCCATCATTGTTGGGCGCTATATTGGCGATAATGCCTTGGCTGCTGTGGGTAGTGCCGGGCCAATCTTAAATCTGCTTCTGGTCCTCTTTGTGGGGATTGCAGTTGGAGCAGGAATCATGGTCTCCCAATATTTTGGTGCTAAAGACCGCGAAGAACTGTCGCGCACCATCGGTACCTGTATTGTGCTTACCGCATTTACTTCTGTAATTATTATGGTGATTGGTCCCTTGGTGAGCCGCCCGCTCCTAGAGCTATTGAACACTCCTGCTTCTATCATCGACTGGTGTACCGGCTATTTGAATATCTTCTTTCTAGGTATTGCCGGTTTCTCCTACTACAATATCCTAGCAGGTGCCTTGCGTGGGCTCGGCGATTCCGTTTCTGCCCTCATATACTTGCTCATTTCCACCGTACTCAATGTAGTTCTAGATATTCTGTTTGTAGCAGTTTTTGATATGGGCGTTCCAGGCGTGGCACTAGCGACGGTGATTGCTCAAGGGGTCTCAGCCGTTTTCTGCCTCCTTAAACTCTTGAAGATGCAAGAGTATTTCGATCTCAACTGGTCAATGCTGAAAATCAACCGCGAGTTATCCATGAAGATCATCAAACTCGGATTACCCTCAGGACTTACGCAGGCCATCTTCTCCATGGCCATGATTGTGGTGCAGTCCTTGACCAACAGTTTTGGCGAGATGGTCATTGCCGCCAATGTCATCATCATGAGGGTCGATGGATTTGCCATGATGCCGAACTTTTCCTTTGGTAATGCATTGACAACGTTCGCAGGGCAAAACATTGGTGCCAACCGTCTCGACCGCGTCGATGAGGGTGCCAAAAGTGGTGTGAGGATAGCTGTAGGTGTATCTACCGTGATTACCGTGCTACTCCTGGTCTTTGGTCACCTTCTAATGCATGTGTTCACCGACACTCCTGAGCTTGTGGACTTTAGCGTACGCATGCTACGGATTTTGGCCGTCGGTTATGTTGCCGTAGCTGTAACGCAGTCCCTGTCTGGCGTGATGCGCGGGGCGGGAGATACCATGACACCCATGTGGATCTCCTTAATCACAGTTGTCGGTCTGCGGGTGCCTGTTGCCTATGGCCTCGCCTACCTCACCCGGAGCGAACTCCACCCTACAGGACAACCGGAATCGGTCTTCTTCTCTTTACTGGTTTCCTGGACCCTCGGATCGGTGATCACCTATGCCTTTTATAAGAAGGGCGCTTGGCGAACAAAGAGCCTGATACGGAGCAGCAGGCGTGAGGCTGCCTAAAGACCCGTCAGTGCAGGATTTTTTCGAAGGCAACCCTAGGCGAGCTATCTTCTAGAAAGATCACTCCGCAATACTGAAAACCAGTCTTTTGGAGCATTCGCTGCATGGACTGGTTGTTTTTATGCGTGTCCACCCTTAGGCTAAGGATTCCCCTATCTAGGCAAATCTCCTCCATGGCCGCCACCATAACCGCGGCCAGTCCCCTGCCCTTGTGTCCCTCATCAACAGCTATGCGATGAATGGATCCATAGGCCTGGTGGGCCAACCAGGTACCTTCCTGGATCCGTTCGTAGTTGGCGTCTGCTCCAAATTCTAAGACAGTTGTGCCCAAGACCCGATCCCCTTGAACCAAGACGTAGCTGTTGCCTTGCCTGATGTCCTGCTCAATCGTGTTCTGGCTTGGGTAACCACCCTCCCATTGAGCAATTCTGGATCTTTGCAGATAGTGCTGGCCCTGGGCTATAATCCTCATTATCTCTAGTATGTCATCGACTGTGGCTCTTCTAAACTGCATCCCCTTGATCACCCTCAAGATACCAATTTTGACATCTGTTCCCGAAAAAGGCGTGCTCCCCCATTTGCGGGGTGCCGAACCTTAGCATAATACCGACTTAGGGTTGTTGCCGCCTTCTCACCGATGGCTATGAGCTTTACCTCAGGAGGGCATAGATCAAGCAGCTGATCTAGATACTGCTTGCCCAGAGCAAGTTCGTCAACCCCTGGTGGGCGATTCGTCAGCACTCCCTCATGCGCCTTAAAGGGATGGAACGGGAAAATATTCCATAGGACTACCTCCATAGGACGCATTTCTAGTTCTCTGATGAGCCCCCATACGATTGTTGCTGTGGGCTCTGCAAATCCCTTTTCTCTTACTACTCGGGAACATGCCGAAACACTGTTACTGGTACGCCGAGCCTGAAGCGTAGGCAGGATGTCCGTGACCTTGATGTCCCTATGGTGGCCTAAGAGAATGCGTTCGGAGGTTAAGGGAACTCCCGAAAACTTCGCTCCTTGATATCCTACTGCTTCGGCCACCAGAAGATATTTCGCCCTCTGGATACGACACTCAAGGTACTCCTTCAAATGAGCTAAGCGAATCCCGGGAGCTTCTACCCCAGCATCATAGACAGGATCCACGCTGGCCCAAGGATTGAACGTATCAGATGTGGCTTCATACCGGGCGATATTTCTAAGAAAGTCCTCCAAGGCCTTCCCCCATTTCTAAAACGGTAGTCCAACGAAGACAAAACGGATGAAATCAACGAGTGTATGGATCATCATGGCCGATACTAGGTCGCGCCGCAACATAGCCATGGTCATCGGTAAGCCAAAGAGTAACCCGAGGATCACCGGGCCAAAGAGTAGGGTCTCCAGGTCCAAATGCAGGGTACCATTGACGAAGTAGCTGTCTGGGAAATGCAAGAGCACATGGGGAACAATCATGAGGACGTATACCCATAATCCTTCCTTACGAGTTCTGATCCGTCCTCCTAGAAGATAGATGGAAAAGGCATACATAAACAAACGATAGATGATCTCTTCGGAGATTCCGGGGTTTAAGGACACAACAAAGGCGTAGAATGAAGGCGCAAATTTTAACGGCATTCCGGCCAAGAGCAAATTGATGAAGCCCAGTACTATGCCCAATCCGGCGCCAAGGAAGATGCTCGCAGAGTAAGGGCGCTTAAGCAGGGCAATTCTATCATCCGCTTTCTCCATAACCCGCATGGAAGCAAGAAAGGCTAAAAAAGTGACAACACCCGTAAAGGGTCTGATGATGCCTGCCAAAATAGCAAGAAAGGCCCCAATAAAAACACTCGGTTTCTCTGGCCATCCTTCTTTGAATAGAGTTAGCAGAGACAGAAGGCCGATTGTCACCGAAGTGCCGAACCACAGTCGTTGCGTGTGGGAAACGGGGCCAATCAAGGGAACGACTAGGTTCACGATGTACAGAGCAATGAATACTAAAAGAACTAACCGAAGCTTTTTATAACCTTCTCTCATTCTCCCTGCCCCCATACCTTAGTCGAGAGACTTCGCCATGATCAGACATGGTGTCCCAGCCCAAATCTCTCTTGATTCTTCTAATGGAAAGAAACCCACAGAACGATAGAACTGCTTGGTCCGTTCGTAGCCAGGATCTGGGGAACCATCACCCAGAGTCTTGACGGTGAGAAACCTCTTCTTTTTTCCTTGGCGTAGCTCCGCCTCTGCAGCGCGCAACAGCTCTTTGCCAAGCCCTCGGCCATGGAGCTCCTCATATATGCCCATGCAATAGACTTCGCTGGTATATTCATTGTGCTCAAGCAGGCTGATGAAGCCCACCGCTCTCTTTCCGATCTGAATCGTAAAGAAGTCTGTTTCTTCCACTCCACGCACGTAGCCTCGAAGAGCGTCTTCGATGCCAAACCAAGCCGGCAGAGAGCGCAAGACTAACTCACTGACCCTTGACTTTTCCGCGGGATTGACAATCCTTTGGGTGTGAAGGCCTTCGTAACTACCTTCCTTTACCGCTTCGTGCATGGACTCACAACGTTTGTGCCACAAGCGGCGATATGTAGAATGATCAACGACTCTTTTGCTAAGATCCGCCGCTTGCCGAATTCCCGCCTCTTCACACCATGAAACGCAAATCAAATACTGAAGCCAGTCAAGTTCATCTTGATCGAAATAGACGGGGATCTCTTCAATCCCTTGTTCCATAAGGGCTAGAGCCCTGGTGTGACCATCGGTAAAGAAGGTCGTATCTCCAATTCGTCTGATGGGAATCGGATCGAGAGATCGCGGATCAACGCCTTCTAAGAAGGTTCTTACCTTTTTCAGCTTCACCTCGCTAATATATAGCTGGCTCGGCTGAATCTCCCTCAGCTGCATTAAAAAGCTCGCCATAGCTCTCTCCTTCTTCTCAGGCTTTTCGTCCTATGTAGAGATAGTGTTCGCTCGTCCCATGGAGCTTCGGGTCTCGACTCAACCGATAGCAGATTTCTAGCCATTTCTGGTACTCTTCCTCATTGAGCTGGTTAATCTCTTGCTCCTTGGAGCTTAGAAT
>CAZAJB010000009.1:16887-34250 GCA_964485345.1 uncultured Clostridiaceae bacterium | reverse complement strand
ATGGGCAACAAGTATTTTAGGTTATCTAGGATGGGGGCATAGCTGGAAATGAAGGATGCCACGATGATGCCGCCCTCTTTTAAGAGGCGTAAAGCCCCATCAAGCGCCATTTGGCGTTCCTTTTCGCTTACAAGGTGGTAGAGTGGCCCCATGAGCAAGACCGCGTCGTACCTTCCCTCTGCGAAATGACCTAACTGAAGGGCGTTTCCGTGTATGTAGGCTTCCAAAGCAACTCCTCTCTTGGCTGTTTCTGCTCGGGCCACATCAATATTATGCCTAGAGAGATCGAGCAGAGTGACTTTATGGCCTTGCTGTGCAAGGTATAAGGCATAGCGACCTGGCCCACCACCAATATCAAAAATCTCCAAACTAGTCCCCACAAGGTATTCGCTAAGATAACGCTTTGTGATGTCAAATTCGATCTTATGTCTTTCTAGCCTGCTCCACTCATCATATTCCTGATCGTAGAAATTCTCCACTGTGTTCACATGTACACCTCGCTCCTAGGGCAGGAGATTCTTTGCTCTAAAGTAATATCCATCAAAATCACCGATAGACCGATAGCCGATCTTCTGATAAATGCTGTTGGACGTAGGGGTCGACAAATCGGTAAAAAGAGAGCAGAAGTCGTACCCCGCATCTAGGATCTCTTGGCTAAGGGTAGCAACACAGCTTGTGGCATACCCACGGCCCCTTAGTTCCTGGGGTGTGTAGACTAGGTTAATTGCATAAAGCCACCACCCTTAAGTTGTGCCTGTCCTACAATTCGCTGGGTTTCCCTGTAATCCTCCATAGTACCTTGGCAGGATTCTAGGTCTAGGCCGCAGAATGATTTTGAGAATGGGGGTTTTACTTGCGGGAGAAAGCATGGTCGGTACTGGGGTAGGACTCGTTGGCATGCTGACGGATCGTACCGAAGTAAGGACGCTCCCAGTCAAGGAACCAAGTCCAGCGTTTATCGGACACACAAATAGTCTGGAAGGGGTGTCAGTATGACCATAATCCAAGCAGTGCTGGCGACCCTAGCCTTCCTTTGTATCCTTCTCCTAGCCACCGCCTTGGACGTTATCATATGGAGAAAGAAGCTCGGCACTCTTGCCCCATGGATAAACCTGCTAAGTCTCGGGTCCCTCAGTGTAGCCTTCTTCCTAGCCATGAAAGACGCTACAGGCATTCAACCTGGGTTTACTCCAATTACCCTCGTAGACCTGCTCTTTAGTGTGGTGAGCTCCCTCGTGCTTTTCCTGCTCTTGGATAGAGGGCTTGATCCCCTGTTAGAAAAACGATTTCCTGGTAGTGAGGCAAAGTACCAAGAGGCCCTTGTTACACTGAGGAAATCTCCCTATGCGAGCTCGATTCATGTAGTTCTCTTGGGACCAGCTGTAGAGGAACTGCTCATGCGCGGATTTATCCTAAACGGACTCCTAGAGACGCAAGGAGTTTGTGGGGCCTTGATTCTCTCCTCCGTCTTATTTGCATTATTGCACTTTAACATGGTGCAGACTCTGTCGGCCGTAATCGCAGGGCTAGTTTTGGGAATACTCTATCTGTACACCGGTTCGGTATTCTCCACCCTTATCACGCACTCTCTCTACAATTTTCTATCGTACTATCGATCTCCACCAAGAACAGATTTGAAGACTTCCCGCAGCGACGCTTCCTGGGAGTGAATACGCAAAATACGACCCACTGTCCTCAGACAATCGATATCTCTACCGAGGGTGTCCTTGGTTAGGCTGAGTGCAATGGAGGCCACTTTACCATCGTGATGTGCCTTAATGGGTTCTAGCGCGTCCACAGCATGCCAAAAATCGGCCAATGGTACGGTGGGAATTACGTCAAACTCTACGTACTCTCGACCATAGCGCAGTTTGAGCGTCGCTGGTTCCCCTTCGGCAATGATCTTCCCATGGTTCATGAAGGCAACCCTTCCACAGAGCTCATCTGCCTCTTCAAGTGAATGCGTGCTCATAAAGACTGTCTTGCCCTGCTCTGCAAAGGCGCGAACATGCCCACGGATTAGCTCCACTGAAGCTAAGTCTAGGCCGCTCGTGGGTTCATCCAGAATTAGGAGCTCCGGATCGCTAAGTAAGGCACGGCAAATGAGCAGACGCTGTTTCATGCCCTTAGAGTAATTGGCTACCGGTTTGTTTCCTGTTTCTGCCAACTGAAACTCGCCTAGCAGATCGGTAACCTTCTGCTTCCTTGCCCCGTACAAAGCGGCAAAAAACTGCAGATTTTGTCTCCCAGACAAGCGAGCGTAAAGATTGGGTTCTTCAAAGACGACACCGATTTTCCGGCGAATTTGCTTGTTGTTCGGGTTCATCTCTTCCCCTAACACTCGGCATTGTCCCTCGGTCGCCCTGCTCAAACCTGTCAAGATTCTGATCGTAGATGTCTTGCCCACTCCATTGGGCCCCAAGAAGCCATACACTTCACCCGCAGCCACCGCGAAACTAATGTTGTCCACTGCCACAAACTGGCCATACCTTTTTGTTAGGCTTTGCACTTCAATTGCCTTCATTGCTCTGTCTCCTCTTCCTCCATTGCGCTTGGATCCCAAAGCAAACAGATAGACTCATGGGCGGTACCCCAATCAACCACGGCAACATAAACCGTCTTGGTTATGCTTTGATCATATCTCGTTCCTCTGACAAAGGACGCCGCATAACTAATCTCCACACCAAAGACTTGTCTGCTTTCATCATCAGACAGCAACTGACGCAAAGCCCGGACTAGTCGCGGGTTTTCGGTGACGGTTCCCACCTCAACGTCCCTCACCTTTAAGCTAAGCCGCTCAAAGTGACCTCGTTGGAAGGCTACATACTCATCTTCCGACACCCTTGCCTGGATGCTAGGATACATCTCGGTATAGACAGCGGCAAAGGACTCCGCAGCATAGTCTTGATATACCTGTCTGACAAACTCCTGTAAGTGAGTGTTCGCCTCACTTTCGCCGTACGCAACACCACTCAAGAGAATTCCCCAGCAAAGGAGTACTACAAGCATCTTCTTAGTCATGTGAATTTACCATCCTTCGATATGCAAAGAGTGTCGCACCCATTGAGATTGTGGAAAAGAGCAACAGAATCAAAAGTTCGACCCAAATGCCACTTACACCCCTCCCATGCAAGAGAACCGCTTCGAGTCCGCTAAAGAGGTGAAATGTTGGGAAAAAGCTCGCCAGGACACGGGTGAAGGCCGAGAGATCCGCTACCAAGGTGGGAAACAGCAAGGGAAAATAGACGATGGTAGCCACCGAACGGGCTGTTGACTGACCGCTTACTAGAACCCCAATGAGCAGGCCAATCGAGGTAAACGAAGTGGCCCCCATCAGGACAAGGAAGCCTAAGGCGATTATGCTAGAGAGACTTGAAAGCGCTATCCGATTGAGGATTAGCATGATTAGGGTGGTGCCAAGACTCAATAGTACACCGAAGAGCCCTTTACCGAATAACAGCTCGCCAAAACCCGCCGGGGAAACTCCAATGGCGTCCAGCGTCTTGGTGTCTTTTTCCTCGGCCAACATACCCGAGATAACCATCACACCGATCATACTCATTGTGACTGTTATCCACACGGGCAGCACAGAACGACTCACAGTGGTATCACCTACTGCGATGATCTCTAGGTCGTAGCGGACTGGTATGCCTAAATAAGCCTCCACCAGCTGCGTTATGCTCTCACTCAGCGCGAAAAAGTAAACCGGACGCCCACTGTCCAAGAACACGAAGAACTCATCTTCATCCGCCACCTGGATGAAACCGTGAACCTCACCGGCCCTAACGAGCTGTTGCCCACGCTCTACACTTGAGACTGTTTTGATCTCGAAGTTGACAGCCATCTGCGCCACAAATTGCGTAAACTCAGAGCCTGCGTCCTCGTGAATAGCGACTGAGAAATCTTTCGGAGTCTGGACATTATCCAGAACACCGAACAAGAGCGATGCCAAAACTGGAAGGACGACGGCAATGAGTATGGACTTATTCTTTACGGACTCATAGAGATCCTTATACACAAAGGCCCAGATACGACGTGACTTTTCTCCCATAGTGTTGCTCCTCACAAAAAGAATAAAGGAGAGATGCCTCAGGGGATCTCTCCAATACTGCCTGGACCGTCAGGCCATCAAGCATATCAATACACACAGTCGTATTGCTTAGGGAGTGACCCGACCCAACAAATAGATGACCACCCAAATAACGACCACAGCACCGATTAACTGGAGTAACATGAACCTACCTCCTTTACTCTTTCAAGTATATCCTATTGTATTCGTCAATGACACTCAAAATCCTACGTTCGTAAACATGATATCTAGGCGTTTAGAATACCGTATGTCTCGGTCACTGTCTGAACGAAAATAATCCCATTCCCTGGTTCGTCGATTTTCATGTTGTCCCGCACTGCTCTCACAATGCCATCCGCAGATTCAGTCTTGGTCAACATCAAGACAATTTCCTTTTCAGGCTCGATCTCCATATTCAGTAGTTTCGCCGTTTCGTGGATACTAGAGCCGCGGGCGTTAATGATCGTACCGCCGCGAGCACCCACCGCCTTGGCAAAATCCATAACCTTTTCTCCATTACCTTTGTCTACCACAACAAAAATCGCTTTATACAAACTATCGACACCTCCGTCTTCGGCATTAAAATCGTATTCATAGTTACCTGTCCCTATAAATGCACCGACCGGGATGCTAAAACCGATCCCGTGATTAGGTTTTCTGAAGTCAAACTCTGCATCAATGACGGCAAGGGCTCTGTGTGCTTGCGATTTCTCTGAAACCATCAGCACAATTTCTTTCCGGATATCAGTCAACTCCAGAAGCTGCAACAGGCGATTATGGACAGTTCCCCTGCCCAGCATAATTGTGCCGCCTGAAAGACCATTCTTCTTGGCCATTCCCAAAACTTTGCTTCCTAGATCAAAATTCACAATTACACAGATCAGCTCATACTCTTTTCTCTCACAGTTAGCTTGCTGCATCAGTATCAACTCCTTGCTTTTTGGACCTGGCTTGATAGATAAAGCCTAGAATCTGTAATGTGAGAATTGGCAACAGTGCTACAAGGGCGATCATGCCAAAGCCATCGCGCAGTAAATTAGCTCCTTCAAAGGAACTTGCTGCTCCTTGAACAAATGCCAAGATAAAGGTTGCGGTCATGGGGCCGGTAGCTACAC
This sequence comes from uncultured Clostridiaceae bacterium, assembly GCA_964485345.1. GTDB lineage: Bacteria > Bacillota > Limnochordia > Darwinibacteriales > Darwinibacteriaceae > UBA5420. The sequence continues at coordinate 29,066 of CAZAJB010000009.1, read as the reverse complement.
CACCAGCATCAAAGGCGATACCCACGAATAACGTTGGGACAAAACGCATCATGCCAATGGCGATAATATAACCGGGTAACAAGTAGTGCCATAGTTCTATCGAAGGTGTCAAAATCCGAATGACGGCCATCGTCACAGCAATACCTACACCGATAGACAGCGCCGCGTTTACGGCCTTGCGTTTAATGGAGCCACTCGTCACGTTCTCAATTTGATGGGTTAGAACATACACAGCGGGCTCAGCCACAATTGTGAAGAAGCCAAGGTAAAAGGAGATTAATAATAACCAAATCTTGTTATCCAAAGAGGCTAAACCGGACCCCATTACACTACTGACTTCCATAAACCCACCGTCGACTCCTACGAAAAACACAGTCATCCCGATCAGCGCATAGACAAATCCCTTAACCATCCTAGCAAACGGGTATTTTCCAAGCTTAAACAAGACCTTTTGCAGAACAAACAACGCTACCGACAACGGTAAGAGGCTGATGAAACTCTCACCAAATGAAGAAGGGATGTATTTCAAGAACGGCCGAAGGATAGCCACACGCTCGACGGCCACTGAACCCAAATCCGCTAGGCTATCATATTGCTGCGTTCCAATAATAAGGTTCAAAACCATAACTGCCAAGATCGCGCCTGCCGATGCAAAGGCGACGAGTCCAAAGCTATCTTCTTCTGATGCCTTGCTATCCTTGCGCAAGCTTGAGATACCCACAGCCAAAGCTAAAAGAAACGGTACCGCCAAGATCCCCGTCGTGGCCCCCGAGGCATCAAAAGCTATCGCCAAGAACTCTGGCTGCGTAAAAAAGGCCAGGGCAAAGACAAGGATATAGCACACTAATAGGAAGACCTTCAAAGGAATGTTCAAGACCACGCGGAGAAAACCCAAGGCAACCATGATGGCAAATCCAATCGATACCACCACCAAGAGCAATCGTGCGGGAATGGCGCCTAAGGTGACAGAAGCAATCTGATGTGCCAATACCATGAGGCCCGGTTCTGCAATTGAGATCATGAATCCTAAAATAAGTCCAGCAAAGAGAACGATGAATAGCTTATTCGTCTTGACTAAAGAAGTTCCTGTGAGGCTACCCATGGGGGTAATCCCGATATCCACCCCAACGAGAAACAACGAAAGTCCAAAAATCACCAAAATGGATCCAACCAAGAATCTGAGTACCAACGGCCACCCGATTGGTACGAGGGTAAGATTCAGGAGTACTACAACTAATGCTAGTGGGAATACTGCTTTCGCATTGTCTTTGATATATCCAACAAGTATGTTCAAGCAATCACCCTGCCTTTCCTAGTAATAACCACCAATCTCAATTATACCATAGCAAAGTGCAAGAGTGAACCACAAGTCACAATCCCACTTTGCCTAAGGCTGTTCCTCCGCAGGTGTTCTGAGCCTCCAACCGTCAACTTGAAATCCCCCGCTCTTTTGGAAAACATGGTTAAGCAGTGAATCATAGCGCCGCATTCGCCCCACGCTGTCCTGGCAAGTCATGGCCTCCAGAAATATACAAGAAAAATCCGGGTCAGGAAACGGTGCCTTCAGATATTTGTGCAAATAAGCCGGATCGGAAAGATACCTGCTAATGTGACCAAAAGGAATCTGTTCAACATTCAAGATGGCACAATACCCTTGAAATAGCAGGAGAAGTGATTGGTGATAGACAAAATCGAAATCTGGTTGTTGGTGTTCGTAACAATCGCAGAGGTTGTCAAATGTATCCCAGAGATGATACTTTCTCATTTCCACGGACGAACTGGCTAACGGAAGATACCTCTTGGCCCTCCAAGTCATTGCCTCTTCCTTCAAGACAGACAGAATACCTTGTGGATCGCAGATGATCTTGCCAGTAATGAACTGTACCATCGATGAGGTACTGAAGTTGGCGAAATCATCAGCAAAGTATCTCCTGATTTGTCGGGGAGAATTTGCGAAATACTCGATCAAGAAACGGTCCACGTATCGATTGCCGCGTTCTCGCCAATCTACACTATCAGAAAGGACAATGTGAAGGTCAATGTCAGAATGGCTTGTGGGATCTCCCGTGACAAAACTTCCGCATACTAATGCTCCTGCAAACTCATCTCGCTGAATCCACTCAACCAGAAATAGCTCAACTGCTTTTTCCCACGCTTCCATGCGGCTTACGCTCCCTTTAGAACTCGAATTTCAGAGGCCTGAGAAACAGGTCGAGAAGTACCTCGCTGGCCTTTCTATCCTCAAAGAGGATGGAGTGAATCGCATTACAGATCGGGAGTTCTAACTCATGGCGTTCAGACAGTATGCGGAGGGCTTTCACGGTTTCCACACCCTCCGCCAGCTTTTCGAACGGCTCGCCCTGAACGAAAGCCTGGCCAAATCTCCTATTGTGGCTGTGTGGCGAAAACAGGGTAGCCTCATAGTCACCAAGATGGCTCAATCCATAGACGGTTAACTCATTTCCTCCCATAACTCGAACCAAGCGGGCGATCTCCCGAGCCCCTCGCGCCATTAAGGCTCCTTTTAAACTACCATAATTAAAGCCATCGAGCATTCCTGCTGCTACACCCACAACGTTCTTGGCTGCCGCTCCTATTTCATTCCCGATCATATCCTGTCCATAATAGAATCGAATCAAATCACTGCCAAATGCCTCAACGACTTCTTTTGTCATTTCGATATCATCGGACCCAATTACCATGCAATTTGGGATCCCTGCCACAAAATCCTGCACGTGACCGGGACCCACCCAGATCGAAACAGAACAGTTCGTATCGATTGCTTCATGAAAAACCTGGGATAGTCTCTTTCCCGTGGCTGATTCGATTCCCTTCATGCAGAGAATGAAATGCTTGCCAGTCGGTTTAAGGAGGCTTATCTCCCGAGTCAGCGTCCTAAGGCTCTGCGAGCTAATGGAAATGATGATGAAATCGCCATCTAGTGCTCGCTGTAGCGAGTCGCAGAGGCTTACATTGTCGGGAAGCCGCAAATACTCGTTGTTGCGTTCTCTTCTGAGTCGCTGAAAATTTGGCGAATCTTTCCTACCCCATAAGCATACCTGATGGCCAATTCTTGCCGCGTACCATGCTAGAAAGCTGCCCCAGCGCCCACAACCTACGACTGAAACCTTCAACGTCTTTCTCCTCTCTTTCTCCCCACAGGGCACGATGCCCTAGTGATCCAGTCTCTCCTCCCATGTGTCTGTCTTTAGGTTACCCAACTCCACTAGGGGGCTATTTCGAAAAAGTTGGCGTAGTTCTTTCTTGAGGGTCAGAAATGTACCAATGACCTCAGCGACAGCTATCCTTTGATGTGGAAAGCTACCAAGCCAGCAATGCTTATAGCGTTGGGGACACCCATAGATGGACCATTATAGAACTCGACTCTAGCCTTTGCAGCATGCAAGAGTGCGCTCAAAAAAGCGTCTAAATCCATTGGTCTGAGGTGGATTGTACTTGCCGCTTCCAGCATCGTCCTCTATATCAAAGTAATATCTGTTGGAACTGCAGTGAATGGACAGAGAGTCTAGAGGAAACCCCTTGAGTCTATGTTGGTGAGGCGTAGAGGCAATAAAGAATTCCTCCGATGCTATTTCTTCGCCATCATACTCGTAAATGGCCTGGTCGCTGACAATCAAGCAAATGGCATTCCTATACCTTGCTTTCACCTTTCCGCCGAAGCGGGCTGCCAGTTTAGAGTAGTATTCTAACATTTGCTCATCAGACAACTCCCTATTGCAAACCCTGCGGATGTGTACGCCGGGCTGTTCGTGGTCGTTCAACCCTTCGATATAGAGCCCAGAATCGCAAGAGAAAACAGGGGTTCGTAGGATATCGTAGTAAGCCTGAGCCTTAATGCGCGCGTTCTCCAGCGGATTGTTGCCAGTTTCATCAATACCGCCGGGCAAAAGTGTGCCCTCCTCCAGACCGACTATTTCAATGTCCAATCCCCGCACCATGTTTCTCATATGCTGCAATTTGGCAGAATTCGTTGTCCCATAGACTAGTCTGATGGCGATTCCTCCTCACGCACCGTATTTGTAGGCCCGTATGGGCACTACTCATGCTTATTCTCGAAGTCAAAATAGATTTGGCTACCCGTGGCAGAACGCTGGCCCTGGTACTTTCCTCGATAGGGATAATGGGCATCTTGATCCATTTGAGCAAACACCAGTTGGCAAATCCTCCGCCCAGCTTTAAGCTTTATGGGTAGCTGATTAGCATTGTATAATTCCAGAGTAATCTCACCTTCAAAGCCAGGATCCACCCACCCAGCATTCTGAATAAACAGGCCCATGCGACCAATTGAGCTTCGTCCCTCAACGAAGGCTGTCAAGTTGTTGGGCAGTTTGACGTATTCCATGGTTGTTGCCAGCATAAATGAATGGGGCGGCAGAATGATCTCCTCTTTGTCAATGGCAATGTACTTGGCAGGATTCTCTAGATCGATGAAGGGAATGTTATGCTCGTCTAGTTTTAGAAAGTGTGTCCCCAGCCTTAAATCAACACTAGCTGGTTGAATCTGCTTTCCAACACGTACACGTTCAGGGTTGATGTGATCGTCGTCGAGAGGATGAATCTCCAATGTTCGCTGGTCGAGTAACTCTCGAATCGTCTTGTCAGATAAAATCACTACGTTGCTCCTCTCCTGGCGCCCTAGCTTCAAACTTTATATAAGGACCGAGAAACTCGGCCTTGCCCTCCATCACTGGGATCCAGCACTCATGCCGATGGTGATAACATATCGATTCCGCAGGGGGTCAACCAAGGAATGATACGCCCATTTGGGTCCTCGCTTCTTCTCAGAATTAGATAATAGGTCTGCCGATTTTTTTGTCCAATCTCCATTGTGGTGCAATTCCATCGTCACCCCAGTACTCATTGAGTTGCACGATCTTATCGCCCCGAAATTGGAAAAACGATACTGCGTGACAGGAAAATTCATCACCAGTCGCCCATACACGAGATACGGTGATCACTAGATCGTTGGAAACTACTTCTATCCTTTCGACATGTCCATGCCAGTTTCCAGGGTATTCGCAGTTGGCTGTAATAAACTCCTCCACTGAAAACTGCTCATCGGTGTTGTGCCAGTTGATGACCGCATCGGGCGAAAAATATGATCTGAGGTTGGCTGCATTCTGCCGAGTGACCTCCCGCCAGTATTCGATGACTCGTTGTTTCCTATCCATACTCTACTCTCCCCTGCTGCCCTGCACTATAGTCCTGTCCCTTAAGGCGCCCTCCGTCAACAACTCTTGTCGATATAGTGGCAGATATCTAACACAATGTTACCGTGTTCGTCGGGAGTTGTGAAGCGAGGACAGACGTACCTCTCAAAAAACCAAAGAGCTCCTATTTCATCTCGGATGATCTTGTAACCCTGTTTCTCACAACGTTCCGCACATTTATGTTCTTGCCCATACACTTCGCCTTCTTTTCCATATACCCAGGCGACACCTAACTCAGCTTCTGGGAAATCAACATAGACGTATCCCTCGGGAACTGCGGTCTCTTCGGGGCAGAAGACTCCTATCCAATATTCAAACGGCTCTCCCTCTTTCCAGCGCATGAGCCCAATCGTTGCATCATCGTCTTCGTAGACGGATTTTTGACGAAATCTACTCTGCAGCGGATCAAACCAGCCGCTCGAGAACCACTCGCCCCACTGCTTTCCAAATCCGCCGTTGACCCTATCCTCTTCTCCGTACTTCTTCCCAATGAACCGCATTGCAGGAACAGCCTGCCTATAGGTTTTTACCACTTCCGCCATGCCCTGTACTCCTCCCTCTCCATATGGTGCCCTATCAAATCGATGGGTCCTCAAAACCATTGTCCATTGCCCTTGTTACATGATATCACCTAGTGCGCTGTCACGAAAAATGTGTTCTCTACAACCCCCGGCAATACACTATAGATCGAACGGTCTAGTTCTCGAGCAAAATCGTCCCTAATAGACATAACCTGTTTCCACTTCGCTGCAGTGTGCTTATTCGTCCCGTATCGAAGGGCCACATCGACCATTCGCTTCTCGAGCAAACAAAAACCGGATGGTAAGGCCAGAGCATCACAGAGCTGGATCAAGCGATCATACGGACCGTACTCCGTCTCATCTAGCCGCTCAACAAGGAGTATCAGCTGCCTAGGTGAGATATCCTTGTCACCAAAGTACGAGTCTATCTCCTTGACGGGAAATGAATGGGTTAGGCATATTTGAGCAGCATCCGAGTACCCCATCTCCTCAAGATAATAATAACCATCCACAACATGTCGCAAGTGCGAGCGGCCTTCTCTTCGTCCTATATCATGCAACAGACCTAATGTGTATGCGATCTCGGGATCAAGTTCAGGGTGATGCTGAGCAATGAGTCTCGCTGCATTAGCGGTATGTTGGCAATGCTCAATCCATGGACCTGGGTTCAAAATGCGAGCTTCTCCTAGAAAGCCCTCAGCTTGGGAAACCGATGGTATCCGCATGTTTCACCTCCTCTTCAAGATACGACCTGATCCCATCGGCAATCCTCTCGGGCTCAATATCATGGACATAGTGCGAGCAATCCAATTCAATCACTGCCCCATGTGACAAGCTCGAAATAAAGTTGTATTGCTGACCACGCCACGCATCTGCATTCCATCCTGTGCCTTGGCCATTGGATGAAAACATCAGGACCGGGACATGAATACCTCCGCCCCTGGCCACCACGTCGGCATTGGCTTTTATCTGTTGCACTTCATCGAGCATTGTTCTAGTAGCCGTTCGCCGGTAAAAAACCACTCTATACAGCTCTTTCTCTGCATCGGTTAGTGTACCATATTTGATGGCATCACTTTCCGCTACACCTGGAATCCACCGAATAATGCCTGTATCTGCCATGAACTTGCCAAGTCGAATCATCGCAAGGTTCACCTCGTAGTCTTCATAGGACTCCGGCACGGCCATGTCGAGCCCAATGATGGCAATTACTTCAGTGGGGTATGATTGTGCCCAATACATTGCTTCAATACCAGACATGGAATGTGGACAAAGAACGAAAGGTCCCTCTATACCTGCAAGGGCGAGGGCTTGTCTTGTGTCAGCAAGAATGGAGTCGATATCACGATCTACGTCCGCTACTTCGCTAAAGCCGTATCCCGTTTTTTCCATGACCACAATTCTATAGTGATCACTAAGCAACGAGTATAATGATTTGAAGTCTAGGACCGGTGAGGAAGTACCTCCTCCAGACATGAATACGAGGGTTACCTCGCCGTTGCCTTCAGAGTACACATGGATCGTTCGCCCATCGACTTCGACCAACCTACCCATGGGAACAAATAGTGCATCCTCCTTGGCAAGCTGTATTCTGTGGTTCATGTAGCTCACAAGAATAAAGGTTGAGAGTGAAATTACAGATATTAGCAGGATTATACCTATTCTTCGTTTCATATAGCACCCTTTCGGTTAACGCCTAGTTGATTTCCATCCCCATATGTATAGAATCATAAAATGTACCGTCAACGCTAAACTCCCGAGTCGTTTTCCCTTCATAGACAAAGCCCAAGCTCTCGTACAAACGAATGGCACCCGTATTATCGCTTCGTACTCTTAAGTTAACCTTGCGAATGATCCCCGTCTCCCTAGCCCAGGCAAGCAAGCATTTGATGAGTTCAGCCCCTATCCCACGCCGCCAGTATTCCTGAAGGACTGAAACACCCAATTCTCCCGAATGTCTTATGCGGGGTCTAGAACCTCCCATAAACGTGAGCTGCGCCACTAGCTTGTTGTCAATAAAAGCAAGAATCATCAACTGATTATCCGACTCTAGCAGGCCTTCAATGAACTTACTTTCCTGCTCTTCCGAAATGCCAAACTCGCCGGGACCAAAGGTAAGATTGTCCGTCTCATGCGATATCAGGTCGATATATGCAATGATATCGCGAGCATCGTCTGGAAGCGCTTTGCGAATGATTAGTTGTTGGCCGTTCTTTAGGTGCACCTGCATCATCTCTACCATCACTCTCTTTTCGTAGGCGTCAGGCCTGATCCTTCGCTTAACGCTCCAAAATGGCATTCTTCATTCTACACATGGAATAGCCTAGACTTGATGATTTGATCGCATTGCATAGTGGCCAGAGGTTTGGTAGCACCCTCAGTTCAGCGTTCCGGGCAAAAATGGAGTCAAACACATCATCTATCATGGTTACTCCTATCGGTACTTGAGTGTGGGTAGTCACATAGTAGCCAGCCGTAGCATCCTGCAGGATAAAATCCCTTGGATCAAACTCATAGACCGTTAGCTGCGTTTCCAGCGTTCTACGGAACCAAGCGTGTTCAATCGCGATCACCGCATTGACGTCGGTGTATCCCATAAACCTATCGATATCCTCCAGTGTAGAATCGGGCGTGGCATAGAAAGTTACCCTCGGACAGTCTCTCGGGGTCAGAAAGTTCACCAGTCGAGCTTCGCTAATAGCCCAAACGAGCTTTGTATTCTGGTCCATGTCTTGCCTCCTTGGACGTCTAGGCTCAAATCGTTCGATCTTCTCGTCCTCGCTGACATGAAATAGTCTCATCATAGCCTCCCAAGCGTTTCGTTTGTTAGCCGACAATTCTATAGGTCAAAATCGGTGTTTTTGAGTCTATGATAGTAGTTGCCCTTCGTCGCCGTAAACTTCATAACCGTATAATCGGGGTCAGTGACTCCCTGTGGGTAATACTTCTCGCAGCCATCTACCCACAACATCTGCCGTGATTCGGCATCCTGCAGCAGCTCGATCATACCTACCAACAAAAGCCCTTCAAATGTTGTATCATCCACAAAATAGACTGAGGCCCTATTGTCTTTTTTAAACAAGCCTACCCTCTTGGACGAAGTGTTCGTACTGAACCATACCTCCCCGAGGCCGTCATGCTTAGCACTAAACATTGCTTTCATGACTGGGTATCCGTCTTCGTCAATTGAGCCAAGAAGAGCTATTCTACTACGTTTCATCAGCTCAAGGGCATTGCGTTTCGCTAGTTCTTGATCCATTCATCATTCCCCCCCACCTTCAAAAAATGCTTCCCTTACGGGCACTATAGGCTAAGGTCGGTACGAGTGATCTGATAGGCAACCCAATCAACAATGTCATGATAGTGCTCTTCTTGTCGTCTGGTCACCGCTCTGCGAAAAGCAGCAAAGGAAGACCATCGGAAAGGTACGACCATATTATACAGTCTTTGATAGGCCTGTCGCTCAGCTTCTGAGAAGTCATAGTGCTCCTTGATAAAGCCCATCCGCCGCTGCAAAATGCGATCTTGCTGCTCTAGAAACTCTGGGCTTGTCAGCTCGCCTAGATCAGATTCACCGGTGATAGACGCGACACACTCACAGAGCGCGTAATTCAGAATGGTCTCCGTTCCAGAAAGCTTGAAGTCCATAATGCCTGCAAAATGTCTCTTGTCATCAAGCATGATATTTGTGTGGTTCAAATCCGCCTGGAAGGCGGTCTTAGGAAGCGCTCGGTATTCGGTCTCCAGTTCTTGGCGAATACGCAAATAGGTGTTCCATATCTGATCAACGACTGCTCTTTTTTCGGGAGCGGCCCACTGGAAGATGCGCCACCATTCCTCTGCGCATTCATAATTCTCAGCGGCAAAGTCCTCTTCACAGAACGTGTCATAAAGGCTATATGCACTATTCCACCTGACAATCGTGGGAGGAAGCGCGGCGATCTTGCCAATCATTCTATACACGTCTGCTTCGTATTCCCTGGGTTCTACCTTTGGTGTGAACTCGTCTGCACAGAGGAATCTCTTGTATTCCTCGGCGTAGACCATATATCCAGATTCCCAAAAACAAATCTGCCCACCAGTGTCTGCAACGATCTTGGGCGCATAGATCCCGGCACGATTGTAGCGTTCAATCAAGTCGTTCCATCCTTGTATCCGTTCACCAGTCGTAAAACAATCCTTCGCGATTTTGATAACCAATCGTCTTCCACTATTGTAGGTCACGCAACAGGCCCTGCGGTAATCCCTTTCGCCCCTTGACGAATCATTTTCGCTTACTTCACTGACACCGCTACTATCATACCGTCCAAAGACACTGTCTAGCCGCAACAGACTCACCTCGTTTCATCAATGAGCGGACCCATGACTCCTAGACCCGTACATCGCGGGGAACCATCCGTGTCACCCTAATCTTGAGAACCAGCCTTTTTCTTGCCGGCTCCGTCATGGATTACAGTTTCATATTGCCGGTTCATTTCTGTCACAAACTCCAGGCTTTTTGCAGTCATCTCGACCCACGCGGGTCTAAATCCGCTCTTCATGGCATTTCTAACTGATCTTATGTTAGACCAAGCGGAGCAATAGAAGGGGACTATCCCTCTGTCGATGACCTCAACCGCCAGTCTACTTGTTAGCGCGGCTGCGATGCCTTTTCGTCGATATTCAGGTAATACATCAACGCCAATTTGCCACATAGTATCGCAATCTGCAGAGCAACCTGCCAGGCCAACTAATTTGTCTCCATCAAAGGCTCCAATAGCCATCATGTCTAGCTGTTTGCGTTTTTCACACAAGGCATTACTCCATTTCGCAAGATACAGACTAGCGAAGTCATCGGGTGAAAGAGCCTTCGTCGTAAATGAGCATTGAAGCGGCTCAAGCAAATTCATGTCAGGCAAAAAGTACTCCGCCATAAAGCAAATGCGCATCTTCCTCTTCTCTAGCTCATCATTGAGCACGTGCAAGTTGGGAGTCTCAAAACAATGCTCTGCGGGATACTGGTTGACAAAATCACTCACTGTGGCGGCAATTTCGTGATCCACGGAGGCGACAATATTGCTACCGTAGGATATCAAATTGCAGTAAAACGGGAAAGATAGGTATTTTCGTGCCCCCGGATTCGCCCTCGAGATGACGACTACATTATCACTCTTGCGGAAATCATCACTGTGACAGTTTGCATCAACTGCAGATTGACGCATAGCGATTTCTAAGATTTCGATATTGTTCATTATAAGCCTTCTTCCAGCCAGCTCACATTGCGCCGCTAAATACCGTTTTGGCCTGACCGCTTATGTAGATTCTATCCGCCACGTGGAGTTGCAAGACACCACCCCTGGCCGATGCTTGGTAAGCTATGAAGTTGTCCTTGCTCAGTTTCTTCTTCCAATAGGGTCCCAAACAAGAGTGGGCAGAGCCTGTGACTGGATCCTCATCGATTCCAATAGCGGGAGCAAAGAAGCGTGATACAAAATCAAACTTGTCGCTATCCGACTTGCATGTCACGATTACGCCTCGATTGGTAAGCTTAGAGAGCATCTCCTTATCTGGCCTAAGGTTCCTCAAAACTGTCTCTGATTCAATTTCGACAAGATAATCCATGCGATTTTGACCGACATAGATCAACCGCACATTGAGCCCATCAACCAATTCTTGGGGAGGAGAAATTGGTTCAGCTTCCTCCAAAGGGAAATCTAGTTTGATCCAATCACCCATCTTGGCCGCCTTCAAAACACCACTTCTTGTGAAAAACGTAGCTTCTTGGGCAACATCCAACTCACCTGTTTCCCACAGAACATGGGCTGACGCAAGCGTAGCATGCCCACACAAATCCACCTCATCGGTAGGTGTGAACCAGCGCAGTTCATATCCATCTTCAACCTTTTTCAAAAACGCTGTTTCAGACAGGTTCATTTCTGCGGCCATGTCCTGCATCCATCGATCAGACTCGTTATCTACAAACATACACACCCCTGCCGGGTTGCCTTTGAACAACTCATCGGTGAATGAATCTACCTGAAAAACTCTCACCCAGACTGCCTCCTCGCACTCCAGAAATTATCACTTCAGTTCTAAGAACATGACACTAACATTATCATGCTGCTCGAGCAGCCTAAACCCTTGCTCATCATACATCTTAGCTGTGCCTCTGTACATCTTCTCAGGATTGTCTTTGATCTCCACTGGGAGACCTAGTACGCCGTCGTATCCTTGGTTCTTGAAGTCCGTAATGGCTTGAGCAAGCAACTGCCTGGCCACGCCACGCCTTCTGTACTCGGGATGAACGATGAAACAGATAACACAGCCTATCTTCTTGCCCTCGATTAGGGGCTCCAGATGGTCCTTTAGTCTGATAAACTGTCTTGCATTATTCGCATTACACCAGCCTATGCATTTGTCCTGATCAAAGGCTAGATAGCCGCACATG
>CAZAJB010000009.1:0-16787 GCA_964485345.1 uncultured Clostridiaceae bacterium | reverse complement strand
GCACCATCTGCCTCTATGTCATAGTCGTCGACGTAAAGGCTCTCTTCTGCTGACACCTGTAGTGAGTCTAGCGCGGACTGATAGATTGCAGGGTCCGGCTTCATAGCCCCAACTAAGTCGCTGCAGGTATAATTATCGATGTATCTTCCCAAACCCAGGTTCTCCAAGGTCATTTGCAGCGATGGAGACGTATCGCTGATTACACCAATCTTGTAGCCCCTATTCTTAAAGTACTCCATGACCTCAATAACTTCTTCGTACAGTTTCCGATCATTGTTACACCACAGCTCAGCAAAAAGCCGTTCCGCTCGTTCTTTTAGAGAGTCCATGACCCCTTCATTTCTCAGTAACACTTCGTGGTCTATTGCTTCTTTCCTTATGCTAGTCCGAAATTCGAATTTAATAATCAATTCGACCACTTTGGTCCCTTACCTTCCAGATTGTTGCCTGTTTTTCCTCAAGATGGAGTTCGCGAGATCCACCATCACAAGCACCTGTCTAGCACACTTCTAGAAACATTTTCATGAAATCGCCTGCATATTTCTTGGGGTTTCTAGACAATATAGAAAATTTTTCCTGAAATCTCCAAATTATTGCAGGATTTTGCAAATTCTCTTAGAAAACCTCAATTAGAAATAACAAATTGAGGAGTTTGGTAATGGCCACATTAAGGGACATCGCAGCGCACTCCGGAACGTCACTAGCAACAGTGAGCCGTGTTTTGAATGGTAACCAGTCTGTTGATCCAGCACTCGCTGCAAGAGTTTTGGACACGGCCTCCACCTTAGGCTATACAAGAAACCACAATAGAAACAACAAGAAACAGACCATTGCTGTTTTGGTCACCTGGCCCAGCACATCGCCTAGCGAAGGACAACAAGACAAGATTTTTGCCATGACCTACATCCACTCCATCTACAGCACTGCAGAGAAAATGGGGTATCACCTGGACTTCCATTTTGGGGATGCTTCGGGTCAATTAAGTTCCTATCTGCAATGGAAGATAACAACCAAGCAGTTTCAAGGCGCGATTATTGTGGGCAGTTATTTTGCCCTGGAGCAGGCCTATGTGCAGAGTCTACGAGAAGCAGACATCCCATTCTTTCGTTTGTCGAAGGCTCCAGCCGAGTATCGGGTGTCGCACAGCTATGTAGCTGTTGACGATTATGCAGGTGGATACCGTGCTGGACAACATTTGCTTAGTTGTGGGGTTTCCACTTTATTACATATCGCTGGTCCACTTAACTCGCGAGATGCCATTGAACGCAAGCAAGGCTTTGTTCAAGCCTGCAAAGACAAGGGAATACAGGAAGAGGATATCCCCATCTTTCCAGGCGACTTTCATGAATCGTCCGGAGCACGTTGTGCACGGGAAATACTCAAGCTTGGCAAGTACCCGCAGGGTATCTTTGCGGCTAATGACATGATGGCTATTGGCTGCATGCGTACCCTCCAAAACGACGGGGTTCAAATTCCACAGGATATACAGATTGTTGGATTTGATGATTTACTCCTTGCCTCATATGTTCAGCCCGCCCTGACAACGATCAGGGTGCCGTTCTTAGATATTGCCCGCGTTGCGGTGGAAGAGTTGGTACGGCAAATCGGCTGTCCGATGAGGAAAACGACAAAGGTTGTGCTTGATGGAGAGCTAATAGTCCGTCAATCATCTGGCATAGCTGAAACTAATAATGGAGGTGGTGCTTGCATTTCCATATAGTGTTTCTTGAGCTTGCTTTACGTTCAGCAATTACGCAAAGAGGAGGATTAACAATGACGAAAAGCAAATGGTACGGATTTTTGGTTATGACATTGGCATCGCTGTTAGTCTTGTCTGGAGTAGCAATGGCGCAAACCACTTTGACGATTTGGGCAGTGGATGGCTTGGAGTTAGATGATCCCCACGCCTACTATGTACAGAGCATGGTTCGGAATTTTACCGCTGATAACCCAGACATCACTCTTGATTGGGTAGCCTTTGGTACTGAGGGAGCAGCCCTCAATAACCGTGTTAGAGTCGCCCTTGCTGCAAATCAAGGCCCTGATATCTTCCAAAGTTGGGGTGGAACGTTCATGGGTGAGTTTGCCCGGATGGGGAAACTGCTTGATCTTACGGATGACTTAGCTGATGTGGCAACCAGTGAAGCTGCCAAGTCTGCCATGAGTTATGATGGAAAGGTCTATGGTATCGCACCATTCTTCGCTATTGCAGGCCTATATGTAAATGAAGAAGTCTTCGAGAAGCTTGAACTTGAAGTGCCTACAACCATGGCCGAACTGGAAGCCGTCTGCGAGGTTCTGGTCGCCAATGATATCCAACCATTTGCCGTTGGCGCTCGGGATGAATGGCCCATTTTGGCAACGTATATGTACCTTGTCAATCGCTATGGCGGTAACATCTTTGAAGACGCCGTTGCCCGCGAAGTACGCTTCGACGCTGATCCTTTTGTCCAAGCTGGCTTAAAGATTCAAGAATGGTCTGGTCGTGGATTCTTCGGACCGACACCTATGTCTGAAGGCTACGGTGACGCTCAACTCTTGATGCAGACAGGTCAAGCTGCCCTGCAACTCTCTGGTTCATGGTTATGCGGTTTATACGCTGATGCCAATCAAACGGATCAGACAATCGGCTTTTACTCTGTGCCTATTTTGGAAGGTGGCGTTGGTTCAGCCACAGACCTGATGGGAATGACCGACGTTGGTTTCGTGGCAACTTCAACTGCAGCTTCCAAGAAAGACGCAGTAGTCCGCTTCTTAACCTATGCCATGTCCGTAGAAGCTGCCGAAAAAGAAGCTGGTCGTGTAGCTTCTATTCCAGGCGTTGACCCACCGAATCGCCTCACAGGTATGGCCAGCGATGTCTTTACCCAAGCAGAAACCATTCAATTCTGGTGGGATCAGAACTTGCCACCAGCCTTGACGAATCCCATTAACTTGACGATTCAAAGCTTCTTGATGCAGGATACCGATGTCAAAGCAGAGCTGGGACGCTATGAAATCTTGGTTGAAGACGAACTAGGAAGAGTTCAGTAAGCTTAGTCTAAGGGGGAGGACGCCCTATGCGGCCTTCCCCCTCTATCCATTCCATTTGATCTCTACTTACTGATATCTGTGACTCGAGGTGAGAAAAGTGGCAGTTCCACAGACCATTGCTCGAAAAAAGAAAAGGGATTGGTATGGCCTTGGTTTCATAACCCTCTTTCTCCTGCCGGCTTTAGTTATTCTAGGCGCCTTTATGTTTTATCCTATTAAGGAGACCTTTCGACTCTCTTTTATGCGTTCATCTGGATTCGGAGAAGAGATCTATGTGGGCTGGCTCAACTATCAGAGGATTTTCGCAAGCCCAGAATTCAGGCAAGGGTTCATCAATGTATTTACGTGGGCTTTTTGGAGCGTGGTGATCCAAATACCTTTGGCTTTTTTCATCGCCTTTACTTGTGTCAATTTTCGCACTCGGCTCATTGGGCGCTTACGGGGTGTGTATTACCTCAGTAATGTTCTCCCGTCAGCCATCACTGCCATGCTTGGCGTGTTCATCTTTTCCCCAACCAGCGGAGTAATCAAGACATTTGCCAAGAGTGTTGGTTGGCAGTGGCTGGAGAGAATTGACTTTTTGGGCGATCCAAACATTGCTTTTTGGTCCCTTTTTTCCTTAGCAACCTGGGCCTATATAGGTTTTGGTATCATCTACCTCATGGCGAACATTGAACAAATCCCATCACAAATTCGTGAAGCAGCCCTGATTGATGGCGCAACGCAGCTTCAGTATGCCTGGCGAATCGTGATCCCCTATGTATCCTATGCCCTGCGCGTTCAAGCAATTCTGGCCACTGTGGGAAGCATTAAGCTCTTTGACCTGCCCTACATGGTGACCTTAGGTGGTCCACGGAATGCAACTGTGACACTGGGAATTACACTTTATCGTGAGGCCTTCTTGAACTGGCAGTATGGCAGAGGAGCAGCAATTGGGGTCATTATTTTCCTAATCTGCTTAGCCATTACTGTTTTACAGTTCGCCTTCGTAAATAATGCTGATACAACAAGTGAAGTCTTCTAAGACGCGGGAGGAATAGCTATGAGAAGGAATTTGGCACATGGACCTGAGCAATTTGCAGCTCCTAAAGCGCAGAGAAGACTAGGGGTGTCTGCAGTCGTTGTTCATGTCGTGTTAGTTATATTGGCATTGATTGTCGTATCGCCCCTGCTTATCCCATTCTTCTTTACTTTCAAGACGCCATTGGAGTTCGCTTACAATCCCTGGGGTTTACCAGAACAATTGCGCTGGACTAACTTTGAGACGGCCTGGAAGATGGTGCGTATCGGCGAGGGATTACTCAATTCGGCAAAAGTTTGCTTGGGTACCGTACTCTTTACTGTTCCCCCTGCAGCCATGGCTGGGTACGTTTTTGCCTTTTACCGCTCACGAATCACGAATATCCTTTTTTATGTAGTGATGGCTGGCTTTTTCGTTCCCGTGCACATGGTCCTGATTCCCCTCTATCAGTTTACGACCAGTATCGGTATTAACAATTCCTTCCCGGGGGTGTTTTTGCCCTTAAGTGCTTTTGGGATTCCTTTCTGGACGATTATCTATCGCTCTTTCTATACGGGTCTGCCGAAGGAGTTGGTAGAAGCCGGTAGGATTGATGGTGCGGGACACTTCACCGTATTTATGCGCATTATCTTCCCGATGGCCAAACCTGCCACCGTCTTGGCTGTTTTGCTCAGTTTCATGGGCGGCTGGAGTGACTTCATCATTGGACTCATCATGCTGAGTTCTCAATCGAAGTTCACCATGCAACTGCGCATCTCACAGTTTATCGGGAATCTTGGGGCGAACTATTTCCCTCAATACGCTGCTGGCGTCATCATATCGTCGTTACCTACGATTCTTCTCTACCTCATGTTCTACAAGTACATTATTCAGGGAACAACGCTTGCGGGCGCGATCAAGGGGTGAGCGCAGACTGTAGAACGGCTCACTCCAGGCGGGAAGGGCGGCGAGTCCTGTGTTGCTATCGCTAACCTTCAGACGTGACCTCCCCGCCCTCTGGCTTGGGACCATCCGCTCTAGACAGCAACTTCTCTTACGGAAATTAGATTCGCGCGGTCTAGCGTGAGGCATAGGATATAGGGCATTCTGTCAACGATGCGGTAGAAATCAGCATAGCCAAAGTCGGAGTCGAAGTAATTCAGAATCGTACTCAAAGCAGTTCCATGGGTTCCTATAGCAACACTAGACCCTAGGTTTTCCTCGATAATCGCTTGCACAGCCTTAATACTTCGTTCTTGCACCTCAGCGAGGGATTCGCCACCAGGGTTCTTGTACGAAAAATCCTCCCACTGCTTACCAGCATATGAAGGAAAGTCATCAACCCAGCCGCCTACAACTCGCTCCCGTAAATCATCGACCTGCACAATGTCCAAGCCTAACGTTGCTGCGAGATTGCAGACAGTATCCCTAGCCCTGGCATAGGGACTCGAGTATACTTTGGTGATTCCCTTATCTTTCAAAACGGCCGTAACTTTCAGTGCATCTCGCTGTCCCTCTGGTGTCAGAGGCCTTATGGGATCTTCCCTGACGCTCTGATCCGATTTGGCATGCCTGACGAAATACAAGCGGACTTTATCCTTCTCGATGCTCTTCAAGAAGCGAAGTATATTGCCAACTTCAGTCACGATTTGGCTCTTGCACAAGCGATACGTCTCCAGATCACCAAAACGGGGATTGACAATAGCACCCTCCAAAACAAAGATCCTGTCTTCCGTAATCCCAAAGTGGTCCATTAAGAAATCACGGTGTTGATCTTCCATTGCGACAAAGACTCTATCACTCGTAACTAAGTCCTCTTTCAACGCCTGCCTCGCCTTCCCAGCGAGGGAGAGTCCTGCCTCGGCACACACAATCCGAGCATTCTCCGAGATGGGAGCCCCATCAACACCCTCCGTACCAGCGCTGCATACCTGCCAGTCAAGCCCGAGTTGTTCCAACTGATATCTTGCTATGACCTCAGCCATTGGGGACCGACTCGCATTTCCTGTGCAGACAAAACATAGTCGCATACTAAACTCCTTTCGCTCCGGGACGGGCCATGACGTACCGGCTTTCAGCCACGTTCTCCACTATCTCAAACCCATGGCGCTTGTACAGAGCAATAGCCCTCTGGTTATGTTTGAAAACGTACAAGAACACGTCTTTGCGCATATGTTGCGCCCTAGAGACTACGTGTTCTAGTACTTGTGCACCATAGCCTCTTCCCTGAAAGCTGTCAAAGATATGTATATCGTCAAGTTCGAGCCTCTCTCCGTCATCAAGGAGGCAGAAGTACCCTACCTTAACACCATCCACGTGGACGGTTTTGTAGCTCTCGATATTGCGTTCGATCTTGTCTTTTACCCAGCCGAACACTCTTTCGTAGTCCAGGGTAGGGTCAGTTTCGTATTTTTCGATCAACCCCTTGGCCAAGTGGTAGACCATATCCACATCCTCCGCCGTGGCCTTGGTGAATGACACCTCTACCGGCCCATTCTGCCGATGGCGCTGTTCGCGTATGTACTGTTCAATCACGTCCTTGACTGAAGGGGCTATATCATTAGGCAAAGCGTCGAAGGGAAACCACTTCAGCTCAAGTACCTCATCGTCATGTGTTTTGCCAGAAGGAGAGAAGTCATAACACGTATAGACAACGTCTGTACAGTACACCTCATGTCCATTGGGATAGGTGAAATGTCTGGTCTCTCCAGCAAAGACACCATATAACGCGAGGGAGTTGGCAATCAGTCCTGTCTCCTCATGGAACTCCCGTCCTGCGGACTCCTCAGGGGTCTCACCGAGCTCCAAATACCCTCCCGGATACCCCCAAGATCCTGTGTCAGCTCTTCTCTGCAGTAGAATCGTCTCGGCCTGGATTGCAATAACGCTAGTACCCACCAACAATAAGGGGCTATTTCCTATAATCGATCGCATTTCTTTAACGTAATTCAAGGATACTATCTTCCTCTCTGCATTGGCTGTCATTCCTGAACTGGTAATTTCCAGTCCTCGATTAGCCTTGGGTCATCCATTCCTGTCTTGGCCAGTCTACTGAGCACATAGGTGTCTCTCCGTGTCCACCTAGGTGGTTCGCCGTAGGCACCGTCTAGCACAGATTGGTTCCTCTTGAGTGCCGCATTAATGCCTACCCACTCCGGTCTAAAGCCTAAGCTCCGCTCATAGTCGTCTAGTTTCTGCCCTATGAACTCGGGATGCACCGCGCACAGATAGTAATAGGAAATTTGTTGATAGACATCGTAGTCCACTTCGCGGGGCCTTGCATACTCGGCAATCAGGCCAAACTCATCCCGAATCTCCGCCAAGATAAGTCCACACTCCTCTTCGATCTCCCTGAGCAGTGTTTGCTGGTGACTCTCCCCTGCCTTGATCCCGCCACCCGGAAACTTATAGTCCTTATTGACAGGCGAATACACCATCAGCACCTCATCTCCTTCGAGAATAATGGCCCTGACAGCTTCGCGGCTGATGATTCTGCCTCTCAGATTCAAACCTTCACTACGATAGAACTTTTTTAGTAGTCTCATTGATATACCTCAAAGCTTCAAGTATCTACAGATAGGTAACGTCAAAATACGTCGGTGCCTTGGGAAGGGGAATGTCCTCCATGGGTACAAAGAACAAGTGGTACTTCAGACGCACCCAGGCTCTTTTGGCTATTTGGTCAAAACCGGGATCTTTAGCGTTCATACATGTGACGAGGTAATCAATACCATTCTCTATCGCTGCCAGACGTACTTTTTCCAGCAGATAAGGAAGGTCATCGGTCTGATTGAGGACCAGGTCATAGAGCTGCCAAACCTTGATTTCGTCCCCGAGTTTAGGAATCCGGGGCAGAGGGATGACCTTCGAGGCCGCAGCAAACACCGGCCTGGCCACCTTATAGAGCAAGGGCATGTTCAACACCCGCTGCGAATACTCGGCGTTGGTATCCCAGACTTTAAGGGCGGATTTTCCATAGGTGAATTTACCAAACATGTATTGTTCTCGTTCCTTAGCTAAGAATGTAGCGTCGGCTGGTTCTGAGAAGAGGTCGAGGGAGCCGAAATTCTGTTCAAGGACTCGCTTTTCTAACTCTGGATCGATGGTATGTGCCACGTCAACTTTGCCCATACCCTTTCGATCTCTGCAAAAACTAGCGTGAACAGGCATCGTCAGGAACATTTTTTCCTCTACAGATTGCGCTCCATATTTCTGCAGAATCGTCATGGACCGAACATTGTCATCCTTCACATATCCAAAGATAAATTTGAGGCCCTGATTGTCGATTTCGGTTTGCGCTTTCTGCCAGAGGCGTAGCATATGTCTAGGCAGCCCCTGCTGGGTGAGGGGGTTCGATCGCCAGTCAAAGATCAACCCACCATGAACGGTCTCCCCCTGAAGCCTTACAGTAACCGGACCGACACCCATAATGCCTAAGATGTCGCCTTGATCATCATCCTCGGCTACGAGCAGAATCGGGTTCTCGAACTTATTGGCGCGAAAAAAGTAATCCTTGCGTTCACTAACCAGCTTGATCTGCTCACCTTGCGGCGTAAGCTTTTCAATGTCGATCAACTTGGTATTATCATTTGCCGTGGCTGGTCTTACAATCAACTTGTCCACCTTCTGTCTATTCTTTTTCACAAACACTACTCATGCTCGGTTGAATGTGATATTATCTATGTGTTATATCAGACTTAATTATAGATTGTCAATCCATTGGAGGCAAGCATAATGAAAGCATTAGTGACGTTGGCTAGCACGCCAACGGGTCTTTTTATTGTCCGGCGCTTACACGAACTTGGGTACAAGGTAACGGTTGTGGATTCGCACATCCGCAGTTTCGCATCCTATTCCAACGGAGTAAGCAAAAGAATTATCGCTCCTTCTCTCTTGCATGACCCCCACGGTTTTGCGCACACGGTCATTGAGGAACTTAAGCGAGAAAAGTATGACTTGTATTTCCCTGTCTTAGAGTGTGGCTTCTTAATGTCCTACTACAAAGACACTGTCCAAAAGTATACAAAAATGGTGACGATGTCCTATTCGGACATTACCTTTGCCCATAATAAGAATACAATGCGAAGCTATGCGGAGCAGGCGAACGTCCGTATTCCTGTGACTCAGGCTCCCGACTCGCTCAAAAACGCCTATCGAATCCTGGAAAAATTGGACTCACCTGTAGTCATTAAGCCGCACGTAGCCTGCAATGCCCACGGACAAAAACTGATCCTTGACACCAAGAAGGCGGTCTGGGAATATGGTCAACTCGTAAAGAAGTACGGACTCGAAAACCAACTCCCCATCATTCAGCAATATATTAAAGGAACCCTAGTGTCCACGGTGAACCTGGCTGTAGACGGCAAAGTCAAGGGTAACGTAGTGTTTCGTGCCTTGCGCACCGTGCCTACTTCGGGTGGGACAAGCTCCTACAGGGAGACAGTGACGTCGCCAGAAGCGGAGCTTTTTGACGCTCGACTCATCAAACACTTTAATTGGACAGGCTTTATTAGCTTTGACTATATGGAGGAAGAATCCACTGGAAAGCTCTATCTCATTGACTGCAATCCCAGAATTGCGCCAGGAGTCATTTTAGGAAATTTTGCCGGCGTAGATTTACTGGGGGCGTTCACCGAGTTGGCTCAGGGCAAGGAGATCTCAACACTTCCGAAGCAGCAAGACGGTGTTCGCTGTAAACTGAACTTCCTAGATCTGGGCTGGCTCTTGTACAATCTGATTGACAAGGATCTGACAACGCAGGAGAAACTCCAGTGCTTCAAGACGTGGAGCAAACGGGAAAAATCCTACAGTGACATCGCCAACATTCATGATATGCGCCCTGGTTTTGCGCTGTGGGCATTTCTACTGCGCAACGTTGGCAAACTCTTAGGATCCGATGGAGGCGAAATTTTCTTAGAACACTCGCTGTTTGACGAAGAAACATTCCTGAAGGGATTGCCCAAATCCGCAGCTACTATGCTTTAAGAGTTAACTCATTGAAACACCGGTGACCTAGACCCGGTGTTTTTTTGGCCTGGAGGGCTTGATCGGGTCAAATTCGTCTTGGCTGATTCCTTCAATCCTCTGAAACACCTCTACTTGCCGCTCCTTACAACAAGTCTTGGAATGCAAGCGCCCTCTTGTAGAGTGGATCGAATTGGCAGCCGCAGCTTCCGCACTCTCGATCCGCCTGTCCGATGGCAGCAATCAGCTCATGCTTATCCCCGTTACCCTTGAGCCACTCCTTGGCTGGAGAAGCAATTAGCTCCCAACCCGATTCGGCAAACGTAGTCATAATCTCCCTTAGCTCGGTTTCCTTGTTGTTCATGGCTTTTCAATCCTCTCTCATCTCACAACAGCTAGTCTCGGTCAAAGGGGAATACTTCCACCATCTTCTCTAGGAAGTTGACTGCATAACCCATTCCATCCTTACAGAAGAACCCTTCCACAAGCTCAATCCTCACATAGCACATATCCTGGTCGTTCTCATCATTGTGGGGGAAATACCATGGCTCAAACACCTCAATCAGTTTACTTCTGAGTTCCTGGTTTTCCGGCGTGAGGGGATGCCCAATATTATGTGCATACCCGCTAAAACGATAAAAATGATTGCTCAGTGCGACATGACTATTGGTTTCGAGTTCCCGGACCTTTTGGGTCTTTGCATGAGTGACCACGAAGAATGATCCATCTTGAAAAAAGGTATCCACGAACCGAACCGATGGCCGATTATCCTGTGCAGTCGCCATGGCAAACACACAGTCTTTGGCAAACAACTCCTCCATGACTTCCATAGCTTTTTCGTACATATCCATAATCGATCCCTCCACTCCCTATCTCACTTACGGAGTAACCACCAGACGTCTCTGCCTGTAAATCCACAGCTCCTATAGAGCCTTTCGGGATTTGCCACATTGTCCACTTCCCCAGAAACTGTTGTAAAGTTGGCTCTACCTCTCAATCTCTGGAGGAGCTCGAGGGCAAGAGCTTTCCCCAGCCCCCTACCCTGATACTCTGGGAGGACCTGAATCCACTCCAGAGAACCTTCCGGTACGCTACCATCAAGTTCAGCAATGCCTAGGGCCGCCGGAGCATCACTGCTCCTATCTATAATCCAAATCCAAAGACTCTGTTCAAAGGCTAAGTGGTTGTTCCAGCTCTTGACAGCATCTGGACTCGGATGCAAATCCCTGTAACACTTTCCGATGAGATTCGCCATTTGCTGGGACTCCCTCTCTGGATCGGCCTCTTTGATATAGAAGCCGTCAGATAAGGTAGAGGCGGGAATGCTCTCATGATCGTGCATGATACGAAAGAACGGCTTGGTTACGCTGTATCCATCGCAATCAACTTGCTTGAAATAGTCGTCATGGATGATCATAAAGCGCGATTGCGTCATGATCTGATGGAATGCCTCGTCAGTTTCCCTCGCCCCATTCCATAGGACACGCAAACCCTCCTGATCCCATGCCCTTAGGTCCAGAATCTCACGACTCAGGGATACGTCTAGAGAGCATTGCAGCGTAGCTAGGGTCTCGACGGTTTTCCAGAGAGCATTGGGCAGGACCCCGCAAGGATCTTCTTTGTATACCTGGCTTAGGGCCATTTGAAACTTGTGCAAGTCGTTCATGGAAAGCCCTTTCTTCTCCTTCATAAAACCGTTCCTTGGTTAACATACATGACAGCTAAGCCTCTCTTTACGGTATCCTGCAACTTATTCTGGTAATAGGGCAAGAGTGAGTCCGCTTCCTCTAGACAAAACCACTTGATTTCACTGATTTCTTCCGGCCTCGAGATATGGGAGGCTCCTCCCACAATCTCAGCCCTAAACGTGAAGAAACAGACATGCTCGCCGAGTATTGCCTCATTAATGGCCACAATACCAAGAAGCCTGATATCATATCCGGTCTCTTCTTTCACCTCACGAATGGCCGCCATATCCAAAAATTCGTCCTCTTCCACGGCGCCTCCAGGCAGAGTCCACAGGCCATTGTCCACATTTCTGACCATCAAGACCTTGTCGTTGGCTTCATCGGTAATTAGAGCATAGACAGCATCGATCCTCTTAATCTCCATCAACCTTCCCTGTGGGAGTACTGTGACTATAGGCTCGATAAAATATCGCTCCACATGGCACGCAAGATGTCCTTGTGCTCTGTTTCATTGTGGGCGGTAGCGGTTATAACTGCTTGATGGTCTTCCAAGACAACACATAACTGACCATACATACCGTCTGCCCTGTATGAGTTGGGAGGTGTACACTTCCAAACCTGGTAGCCGTAACCACCCCTAGTCTCGTCATCATCCTTTGCTGAGGTATCCACCCATTTCGCATGCATGCACCTTACATAGTCGGCTGAAACGATTTGCTGGTCCTTATATACACCGCCTTGAAGTAGGGTTATGCCAAGGCGTGACAGTTCCTCTGTCGTCAAATATAGGCCCGTAGAACAAACCGTATAGCCATTTCGGCAGGTATGCCATTGGGGATTTACAATCGCCAACTTATCAAACAAACGAGGTCTCAGGTAGTCAAGCATATTCTCCCCACTCACTCTTTGTACAAGGCGACCTAGCATGTAAGTACATGAGTTCTCATAATAAAAAGCCGATCCGGGTTCTTCTTTCATCTCTGTGGTGAAGAAAAGTTCTGCTCGGTCCATGGAGTTATACTTGCTGGAATCCTCAAACATATGTCCAGAACTCATTTGCAGCAAGTGCTCGATTGTTATTCTCTCAGCTCCGGGATAGGCCACATGTTTTAATTCGGGGAAAAAGTCTAAGACATAATCTGACAATCGAAAACGGCCCTCTTCCTCGGCAATACCCACTCCAACCGATGCAAAGGTTTTTGAGGCAGAATACAGGTTCTCCCTACTATCGCTCCGGAATCGATGTTGAGCGAGGTTCTTGCCATCCTGATAGACATGAATACCATAAACACCGAGGTTTTTCTCAAGCACAGACAGCCTGAAATCCGTCAATAAACTCATTCGACCCCTCCGCGTCCTTTAAACGCTACCGCATCAAGCTGAAACTGCAGTCCTTCCTGTCCCCCACGATGGGCAAACTCTGTTTGAATAGACTTTCTAACGGGGTAATTTCCATCAAACCGTTCCTTAATCACCTTTTCCATAACGGGAATGTCCCAAATATCCCTGAACAAGCAATCCATTTTCACCACCGCATCCAAGCCTAGGCCGACGGTCTTGAGGCGCTCTATAAGGTGATCGAAAGCCCCATTGATTTGGGATTCCACCGACTGTCCGATGTTTCCCACGCAGTAACTAACAAACACAAAATCACCAGCTTCGACGATACCAGCGTGTGCCCACTCCTCGTTAATGTCACTTCTCCTAATGGATCCCATAAAATCCTCCTCTGGTTAACAGCTTTTCCATGCTAGAGAAAATTTCTCTTCAACACTGCGTATGCCTCGAGGCACGTCCGAACAGACTCGTCGATGACATGCAAGACTTCAGCAAAATCTAGGAGTTCTAGTTCCTCCCCGCTGGCCTCATCGCTGAGTACAAAATCACCATGGAGTGCGTTGATCAACTTGGGGAAATGCCTAGAATCGATTTCGTCCATATCAACGTCTATCGCTTTGAGTTCCCTCAGGTGCAAAGAATAATGGTTGATGATCATTCCGTTAAGCCGCCTGAAGTCTCGATAGTTTTTCTGAAGTGCTTCGCGTCTGGCCTCCGGCGGGAGGTGTTTAACTCTCTTGTAATAGACTTCTCTCTTCCAAATATCATCCGAGATCAGGTGAAAGTAGTAACCAAGATAAAATGGGGAAATCTCACGGAACAAGTACTTGCTCCGGTATTGTTCGTAGTTCGTTTCTGTCTGCCCCTTTTCGTTCCTAAAGGCAAAGTGCGAGACGTAGTAATGGGAGGTCCCCATGTAGGAGTGCACATCGGGTGCTAAACCACCTAAAAAAAAGGATGCGTCATGCATACACAGATGGGCATTGATCATGGATGTGACGCCATAGTGCATAACCCGTGAGGCCATTACGCTTCCTCCTTACACTCCGTCTAAAACCACCACCTGTGTATTCGTCCTGCGCAGTGGTACTTCCTGCCAATAATGTAGTATTCTAAGGGGTTTAGGAATTTTGGTTGATAGCGCAATCCAGTTGGCAGGGATGTTTCCCCAGAAGCAGAAATCCCTAGAGTAGATCCTTTGATGGAGGTCATATACGTGGTTTTATGGGGTTCTTTTGTCAATTTCATTGCGATTATCGCCGGTGCTCTTTTGGGCCGGGCGATTTGTCTGCCTGAACGCGTTCGCCAAACAATCATGCAGGCACTCGCTCTAGCGATTCTGATTATTGGGATTTCCATGGGCCTGGCAGGCAACAATATACTCATTCCCATCGCTTCACTTGCCTTGGGGAGTATCCTTGGCGAGCTCTTGGAGATCGAGGCTGCGCTCACTCGCGTCGGCGAACGACTACGCAAACTGGGAGGTAGTAAGCCTCAAGACGGCTCCCTCGACTTTACCCAAGGCTTCCTAGTTGCAACCCTAACGTATTGCATAGGAGCCATGGCTGTTATTGGCAGCCTAAATAGCGGCCTGATGGGAGATCATCAAGTTCTCTATGCCAAATCCTTGATCGACGGGGTAACAGCCATTTTCTTTTCGACTTCTCTGGGGATTGGCGTAGCCTTTTCGGCATTTCCGGTCTTGATCTACCAGGGGGCAATTGCACTCTTGGCGACCTTTGTCGCACCGCTCCTCAGAGAACCAGTTATAGCAGAGTTAACCGCAACGGGCGGCATTCTGATTATCGGCATTGCCCTTAATATGCTGGGAATAACCAAACTGCGCTTGGGGAACATGTTGCCTGCCGTCATGATCGCAGCGATTTTGGCTATTCTTGTGGCCTGACTGCACGCCTTAGGGTGTTAAGCGATGGCGGTCCCTGGGAAAGAGGCATGCCTCCCGGACATTAGCTAGACCAATGAGCTGCGCCGTCAAGCGCTCCAAACCTATGGCCAAACCGCCATGGGGTGGCATGCCGATAGTGAAGTTGTCCAGGTAGGAAGAGAAGTCCTCGGGATGGAGACCCTTCTTGCGCATGTTCGTCACCAAGAGCTCATGGTTATGGATTCGCTGTCCGCCCGTTGTGATCTCCAACCCTCGAAACAAGAGGTCAAAACTGCAGGTAGAACCTTCTCCTTTTGGCATGGTATACATGGGTCTCTTTGCCCATGGGTAGTCTGTGATATAGATAAACTCACTACCCATGTGGTTTAGGGCATACTGACTCAAGAGCCTTTCTCCTTCAGGATCTAAGTCTGCCTCTGCACATATTTTCCCAAATTCATCTCGCAATAGCTCGAAGGCATCACTGAGCCGAATCCTTGGGATTCTTGGTACCTCAGGCAAAGTCACACCGAGGATCGCTAGCTCTTTTGCGCACCTCTCTTGTACCATCAAAAACATGGACTCTAGAAGCCGGTTTTGTAGATCCATAACCTCATGCTCGTTGGCTATGAATCCCATCTCCAAGTCTAAACTCACGTACTCATTAAGATGGCGGGAGGTCGCGTGTTTTTCTGCGCGATAGACCTGTCCGACTTCATATACTCGTTCGAAGCCAGCTCCCACCAACATCTGTTTATAGAACTGCGGACTCTGGGCTAAGTACGCCTTTTCTTCGAAGTACTCAAGGGCAAAAAGCTCTGTTCCCCCTTCCGTGCCACTGGCCACGATTTTCGGGGTAAACACCTGGACAAACCCTTCGCTGTTCAGGAACTCTTGAAAGGCCTGAGCCAAGACCGCTTGAATCCGAAACACCGGATTGACCTTGGTATGCCTGAGGCTCAACACTCGATGATCCAGGGCGATGTCTAGGGGAAGATTGAGTTCCTCACCATTAATGTTGATCGGAAGATTCTCCGCCAAGGACAGAACGGTAATTGTCTGTGCCACCAACTCATAACCCACCTTTGATCTTGGTTCTGCTTTCAGAAGCCCTGTAATCTCCACAACACTCTCAGTGCTGATCTGAACATCCTCGAACAAGGCAGGGTCCAAGGTGACTTGAATAACCCCTGTTCGGTCCCGCAAGAGCAAGAATGTCACCTGGCTTAAGCGACGAATGCGTAAGACCCATCCCTTCACCACAACCTCCTTTTCTAGATACTGAACCAATTCTTCTACTAATACCCTTGTCATCTCGACTTTCCCCTCTCAGTTAAATCGCCCCTAGCCGAAAACGGCCAGGGGCGTCATGAACGCGGTACCACCCTAGTTAACTCTGCTCATAAAAAAATCTCGTCCGCAATGGGACGAGATTATCGTGGTGCCACCCAAATTCAAACTCTAAGCAAGAGTCATCTTTAGTCCAAGTAACGGTGGAAACCGGCGCATCCTTTTGATCAGATGGCAACTCCAAGTTGTCCGCCTAAGAAACGTTTCTTGCTAGGCTCGCACCTCCCCTAGCTCGCTGGAAAGAGTTTGCTTCTGGGCTCTTCTCTTCATCGTTATTTGCTAATTAAGAACATTAAAGCAAATAGATCCGTTTCTGTCAAGAGGGATATTTGTCTTTGATACGTTTCTAACAAATCGATGGGCTGACTACTTAACTGAGACAACAATCCCTTCAGCAAAGGACCTCTGCAAGAGCAAGAAGATAATTACCGTAGGCAAGACACTGATTGATATGGCTAGCATTAACAGACCATAATCAGTTACATACCCCGCCACTAGATTGGACAGCAAGAGGGGCATGGTACGACTC
>CAZAJB010000008.1:0-58418 GCA_964485345.1 uncultured Clostridiaceae bacterium | reverse complement strand
TCACCCTTGACCGCTTTACGGACAATCTCTCGATTGCGTTCGTGGATTTGATTGCGCGTACCATTGACTTCGCCCCAACCGAGCCGTTCTTCCGGTCGCTTGGGAATGTAGAGTTCTACGCCCTGCACATACTCTTGAATGGCCTCGAGCAGAGTCTCTGGCAACACGTCTTCGGCTTTTACATACATAAAGGCCAACGTCCCCCTTTATCCTAAGATAGATTGGGCGCTGGCCTTATTCACAACGAAATAGAGTTGAGAATTACCTCTCAACTACCGATATCGGCAGGCCAACGCATATCCTACGAAAATCCCGAGCAACAACATGATTGATCACCTGGCCCACCTCACTTTCTCTTCTTTTGTCTAGCATACACCAAAGACCGCTTTGCCGCAAGATAAAGTCGTTTCGGATCTATTCTTTCCGCTCCAGTTCAAACTGGCGCACAAGCCCCTGTAGGCGTTCGGACATATAGCTAAGATCCTGGGCCGACACGGCGATGGAATCTATGGAGGCTGACTGTTCTTCGGTTGTAGCTGCCAGCTCTTGGCTACCACCCGCGATCTGTTCAATCCCCTGGGAGACTCGGAAGATGGTAGACGTGATCTCTTCGATCTCTTTGATGATCCTATGGAGTAGCTTGCCGCTGTTCTCTACTGCTTCGGCACTTGCTTCGGCCTCCGCTGCGCCTTCGTTAATGCCCACAACGGTTCGGCTCGTTTCTGCTTGGATGCTTCGTACCAGATCCGTAATCTTGGTCGTCGATCGGGCCGACTGCTCGGCTAGCTTCCGCACCTCTTCCGCCACCACTGCAAAACCGCGACCATGTTCGCCTGCCCTGGCGGCCTCTATGGCTGCATTCAGAGCCAATAGATTCGTCTGATCAGCGATCCCCGTAATCACTTCCACAATCTGGCCTATTTCTTTTGATTGTTCACCTAAACCACCTACAACTCGTGCCATTGTAGCCATACTAGCTCTCAGCTCATTGGTCATAGTGACCGCTCTGTTCAGGGCGGTGTTGCCTTCTGTGGCCGAGGCTTGGATACCTTGCGCGGCCCCTACCATCTGCTGCACATCGTCCTTCATTCCTTGCACTGTATTGGCGAATGTACTGGTGGTACTGGCTACCTCTTCAATCGAAGCACTATTTTGCTCCGTAGAGGCTGAGAGTTCTTGACTTGAGAGAGCTGTCTTAGAGGAAGCGTCAAAGACTTCCACTAAAACGGTGCGTAGGGAGTCCTGCATTTCCTCAATACCGCGGGCCATCGCTCCAATCTCATCCTTGTTCTTCAACAAGGCAGGAGGGACGGGTTCATACAGCACCTTTGAGCTAATTAAGCCTATATGATCATTGATCCTGCCCACAGATTTGACAATGCCAGATGCACTATAGTAGAGCACGAGCGCAATCACGAGAAAGGCTAGGGTAGAGATGACTACCGTGAGCAGAGCTCTTTTTGCCATGGAAGTGGCCACGATGTCCAGGGCAACTCCTACATTCACGGCCCCATAGTACTCTTCGTCTACGTAGAGTGGCATGAGCATATCATAGACAACCTCGTCTGTTCCTGGATAGGTAGAGAGGACGTAAAAATTCGCTTTATTATGCAGAGCGTCTGTCTTGGCACGATCTGCAAAAAGTATATCTTTCGTTAGATCACCCGTTGAGGCTTCTAATTGGTCCTGCCCGTCGAAAATGGCTGCGTAGGAAAGGGTAGCCCCGCTCACGATGTCTGCCACGAGCTTCTCTGAGCTAAATTGTTCAACCAGTGCCTGGACATCGTTGGCCTTGATCCCCACCTGCACCATGTACCCACCAGGAGCCTTCGTATATCCGTACTTGTAGTAATTGTCGCTCTCAGAATCCTTGCGAATTTCCTCCACGAGGTAATCTTGTCCACTACGCACAAACAAAGAGACTGGATGATCCTGAGGTGCCTGCCAGCCTACGTAGTCTCCAAAGGCCGAGGCAATAATCAAGCCCTGAGGGTTGTACCAGTGGATAGCATCGACCCCCAAGGATTCTGCCATCGCGGTAAGGTTAGCGTCATTGATCTCTGCTTCACCCATGACCAAGTCTGCCACATTCAGAATCGTGTCGCCTAACATGGCAGTGACAGTAGCCGTAGAAAGAGCGTTGGCTTCCGCTCGCGCCTTGACCTGCTGTGTCACAGCTAACCCGGCCAAACGTTTTTGCTCCATGGTCTCAGTGTACGACACGTAAAGACTGGCCGAGGCCAGCAGGCCAATACCTAGAAACACTAGTACCAAAGGGATGATGACAATTTTTACTCGAACGGAATTCCGCTTCTTCACGCCAAGGCCTCCATTTAGATGTTTCGCTTATCCCATGATCTTCCACCGATTGTTCGACATCGAGCCTGCGAACCCCTCTGTTCCGTCGTACAATTTACTCGTCATAGGAATTCTCGAACCTCCACGCGTCCTGGCACATTTCGACCACGCCGCGCTGAGCTACCCAACCCAGTTCTTCTTTGGCCTTGGTTGCATCGGCGTAACACTCGGCAATATCCCCGGCTCTCCGTGCTGTAACAGAGTAGGGAATCCGCAGGTTGTTGGCCTGTTCAAAGGCGTTGACCAGTTCGAGTACGGAAGTTCCTTGGCCTGTGCCCAGATTGTAAACCGCAACACCGGGAGCGGCCTTTTCTAGGGCAACCACATGCCCTTCGGCCAAGTCAAGCACATGGATATAATCCCGTACGCCTGTGCCATCTACCGTTGCATAGTCATTTCCAAAGACTTTAAGCTCCTCTCGGATACCCTTGGCCACCTGGGTAATATAGGGCATGAGGTTGTTGGGAATTCCCTGGGGGGATTCGCCGATCAACCCACTCTTATGGGCTCCCACCGGGTTAAAGTAGCGAAGTAAAGTGACAGAAAACTCAGGGTTTACCCTGGCCGCATCGGATAGAATTCTTTCGCACATGGCCTTCGTTTCACCGTAGGGATTCGTTCGAGGCAAAAGATCCATCGTCTCCAGAAAGGGTACTTGATTGTCCCCATAGACGGTGGCCGAAGAGCTAAAGACAAAACGCTGCACTCCGTATTTGAGGCAATTGTCCGCAATCACGATGGTGCTGAGCAGATTATTGCGGTAATACGCAAGGGGTACCTCTACCGACTCTCCCACAGCCTTCAAGCCCGCAAAGTGAATGACACCGTCTGGCCTGTGGGTCGAGAAGATCAAGTCCATGGCCTGATCATCTGTGGCGTCAGCCTTGTAGAAAAGCGGTTTCTTCTTGGTGATGGCGGCAATGCGGTCTACCGCGCTAGCCTTGCTGTTCACCAAGTTGTCTACAATAATCACATCATGATTGTTCTCCACAAGCTCCACACATGTGTGGCTGCCAATGTAGCCTGCCCCACCTGTCACTAGTATTAGCATTCTTCTTACTCCCCCCAGGCTCTAAGCCTCTTTTGAATTGCCTCACTGTCATAGTCGACAAAACCTTGCTGGTCGCCCCACTGGCGCGCGCCTACATGGTCCGGGTGCTCGGGATTATGATAAGCCTCGAAAAACTTCTGATAACCTCGGAGTCCACCCAGATTCTCCAGGGGTGCTGCCTGTTCGCCCGCGAGCAAAATGGGATACTCCAGAGCATAGTCCTCCAAGATTCCCTCGGCGGTCAGCGAAATGTCCCAGCTGTCGCCAAAGTCATAGAGATATTCGGCCGTAGTGCCTGGCTGGAAATAGGGTGCAAGTCTCATTGCACCAGGCTTTTGTACCTCGATCCGTAAGTTCTCCAACTGCCGCTTGGCAAAGGGTGTGTCTAAGGCTGTAAGAGTGGCTTCGATTTGCTCTCGATTCTCGAGATACTCCAGGTACACCTCATGGGCTCCCTCATCGTTCGTCACTTTCAGTTTATGATTCGGCAGAAAGAACATATACAGATGACTGTCGCCAAAACTCAAAACGTTTTGGATCACCTCATGTAGATCTTGAAAGTTCCCGCCCCCATCCACAAGTACGCGCCGCCAAATTAGGGGCTGGGAGTTTTTTACTTCAATTTTAACGCGATACGCCTGCATCGTTCTCCCCCAAATTAAGTTGCTCGATGTGATCATGGGCTTCTTTTAGGCCAAGCCCCGTTGTTCTCCTATATAGTCGAATTGCTTCGATCTTCTTGCCTTGCTTCACCAAGGCCTTCAGCTCTTCCTCCAAGTCTTTGTGCATGGCATCGTGAACGCCAAGATGTTTACTGATTTTTCGTAACGTTTCATTTGCCGCCTCAACCCTTTGGCTTAGCTGATTGAGTGCCACCAGGATAGCTAAAACGGCGCCGATTATCGCTACGGCGAAAACTATCGTAGTCATAACTCGCCTCCCTTTCGGTTTCCCAGTTTTTTCTCCCTTCAGTACCCGTTTTCCTTCCTAAGAACGTTACTAGTTGTAGCAGGAATGAATTTGGGACATAGAGAACCATAGGTGCAGGAGGGATTGAATGAAGCTCATTTCATGGAATGTTAATGGTTTGCGAGCTGCTGTAAAGAAGGGCTTTCTGGATTTTTTCCATGCCATAGAGAGTGATTTTTTCTGTTTGCAGGAAACCAAAATGCAGGAGGGGCAAATTGAACTGGACCTGCCAGGTTATGAACAATATTGGAACAGCGCCGTCAAGAAGGGCTATTCTGGCACGGCGATCTTCACTAAGCATACTCCCTTATCGGTTTTCTACGGGCTAGGCATCGAAGAGCATGACCAAGAGGGACGCCTGATTACACTGGAGTATGATTCGTTTTTTCTGACCACCTGCTACACCCCGAATGCCCAAAGAGGGCTAGCTCGCCTCGAGTACCGTATGACCTGGGATGATGCATTTCGCTCGTTCCTGGGCGATCTCAGTGAACAAAAACCGGTTATCGTCTGTGGTGACCTGAATGTGGCTCACAGAGAAATCGACCTGAAGAACCCCTCAACAAACCGCAAGAATGCAGGTTTTACCGATGCGGAGCGCAACAAGTTGTCCGATCTCCTAGACGCCGGCTTTATTGACACCTATCGCCACTTTTACCCCGACAAAACGGACGCCTATACCTGGTGGTCGTATTTTTCCAACGCCAGAGAACGCAATATTGGGTGGAGAATCGACTACTTTTTGGTGTCTGAAACAATGCAAGACAAGCTCGCCGAGGCACGCATTCATGATCAGGTCTTTGGGAGCGATCATTGCCCGGTGGAGCTCATGATTGAACCATAGAGACTCAAGGAGGTAAACCTATGCTAAGCTTTACGAAATTGCTCTACACCTGTGAAAAGAGTAGTGCTATGACCAGAACAACGATTGATCAAACCCTGCTTCCCATCGCCATGCAAGACAGTGCATTTCGTTCTATCTTCAGGGACAGGATGAAAAAGGAATACCAGGAGTTTGCTGAAAAAATGCCAGGTAACTGGCGTACTGCTCTGGGAGAGCAATACGTTGCCGCCCGTTTATTCGGTGTCACAGCCCAGGCCAAGAACTATCTCGAGCACCAGCGAATTCAACGACTCTCAGCCCGAGAACGTGATTTCCTGAAGGGGCAACTCCAGAACCCCTGGGAATTTGTGTTTATGAAGCCCGTAGAAGACCTGGGCAACGATTTCTTTGAGATGAAAGACCTAATCAGCGAAGAGACTTTTTTGCTCTATTCGCCTGGAATCAGTAAGTACGAGGCTGAAATGCAAATGTCCATGTATTTCACGCTAAGAAGCTATAACGGCCAGTGTTACCAAACGTATGGGCCGATCATGTACTTCCGTAGCCTGCAGATTTTTGATGTGATGTTTTTCGCTAGCCAACTTGACTCAGCCATAGAGGACTACGAGGAACTAGGCGAACGGATTCAAGAGGATCCGCTCCCATTCATGGCCCTCACCATGGGCTCTGAATTCCCCACCACCGTTCACAAATCAGATGTCCTCATCGTGTGCGCATCACAATTAGACTTGCCTAGTGCTGATTTGGCCGGTTTGGCCAGGGCCTTTGCGCTTCAAGAAAAGGACGGCGTGCATGAGTTATGCCTCAAACGCTGGAGCAAACACCCTCACTTTGCTACCTGCTATTATGATAGTGTGAAGGAAATATTTCTAGCCTCTGCCCTAACTAGACGGGGTTACGCCAAACTGCGTGACACTTTAATCGACTTTGACATCATTCTACCAGAAACGCCGGATGTGTTCGTTACCCTCGCAGGGCAATCGCTGGTTGAAACCCTCCTCGGGAGAAAACTCGTCATCAATCCCTATGAAGAGCTCTTCAAGGAGGAAATCTCCCCAGAGAGGCAAGCCGAATTGGACGACACCAATCGTTTTCTCCGTCTCCTGCTGACCGCTCACAATAACGACGAGGAGTACGATCTTCAAGAACTGGCGAAAGAAGCGGGGATACCCTATGAAACCGCGCAAGAACTGTCTACTGTCCTCCAGGAGAGTCTTGCCAAGCACGGTATAGACAAGTAGCCTTAGGCGCAGAAAGAAAATACCCGTACTGCTTAGCGGACTAGGCAATACGGGTATTCGTTTCTATATTCGATCAGCTGTTGCCATGGTGCGCAACATAGAGTTTTTCTAGTTCGCCGAAAACCTCCTGCAAGAGTTGCACCTGGCGACTGATGGGGTGGTCTGGATCCTGCATCTGCTCCCTATAGTGCACAATGGTTAGGTCAAGCATTTCCAGGGTTTCGTAGCGCCATTTCTTGAAAATGTCTAGACTTCGCTCCGTAAAGCCTTGCTCCTTCTCCACCCATTTCTGCAGGTCCTTCAAGTTGGCAATGCGGTCGGCAAGCTTCACTATGGCCCCATCTTCCATGGCAAAGAGATTCGGCAGATATGCGTACTCTTGACCTTCTTTACGTGTGATCAAATCTAAGAGTCTGGTTTCGTTCGGACCGAGCCCAACCATGGATTGTACTCTCTCCACCGTGTATCCATCTTGAACATAGTCCTCCACCACAT
The DNA here is from genome assembly GCA_964485345.1 of uncultured Clostridiaceae bacterium. Lineage (GTDB taxonomy): Bacteria > Bacillota > Limnochordia > Darwinibacteriales > Darwinibacteriaceae > UBA5420. The sequence continues at coordinate 51,460 of CAZAJB010000008.1, read as the reverse complement.
CATGAAGTATAGCCACATTTAAGAGTCGAATAATGCGAATATTATCTTTCTGCAGGTTTAAAAAGCAGTAATCGACTACATCCCGCGGGTGTTGTATACTATACTTTTCCAATCCCTCCCTGCGCGTTGTGCCATAGAGTTTCTCCACTAAATCCATGGCGTTCGTTTGGCTCACTCGGTCTAGCTCCCTTCCTTTGCTTGTGGATGTTTGACAATGTCAAACTCCTCGGTGATTTGTTAGGCAAATCCCCAAACCGATTGTTGATTATCGTTCCACTTCGTCAAAGGGCAGCGAGTCCCTCCTGCCAAATTCAAGCTTCTTTGGGAAAATTTAAGGATGGCCATGTAGAGACGTGTGCCTCAGTGCGGCATCAGTCTAACTTCAAGTCTCCTCGTTCCTGCAGATCTGCGAGAATCCGTTGATACAGGGCAGTATCAATCTTGTACCTGTGGCGATAAACTAGGTAACCTGCGACGACAAAAAGCAGGGGCAAGATCAGCATGGCGAATTTCATGAGCAAGAGGCCTTGCGCCGTGACATCAGCAGGTGTCACCGCGTCATTGATTCCAGAGAGAATGACTGTGGCACCTACAATACCGCTGGCGATTGCTCCTCCCATCTTATTAATAAAAGGCTGAAGTGAAAAGGTGACGCTCTCGTTACGTTTGCCGAGCTTCCACTGGCCATATTCCACCGTATCAGCAAGGAACATGAGCATCAGAATCTGAATGAAAGCCTGCCCGAGAAACATCAGAATCCCAGCTGTTCCAATAAAAAGCATGTTCATGGGCGAGAAGAAGAAAACAAGGTACCCGATGACAACAAGGACTGTGGCTGCTGTGTAAAGCGACCTGCGGCTGAAGCGCTTACTAAAGAGGGGAAAGACCGCCAGTGCCCCAATTTGCGAGATTCCCAAGATCACAGCAAAAATGGAGTACATACCCTCATCGCCATAGGCGTACTTAAAGAAGTACAGCCCAAAGCTTGTGGTCGTTACATAGCCGATCATAAAGAGTGACATGGAAATCGCTGTGTAAAGAAGCTGGTCATTATCTACAATGGCTCGCAGCATGCCCTTCAGTGTTGTGCCTGCTTCCTGCTTAAAGGTATCCTTCTTTTCCTGCACGCCAAAAACCGTAATGGCCTGCCCAATCCACATGACCACAACAAGGATCAGCGTAAAGACTGTGTAACCCTGGGCCATGCTTCCAAAGCGCTCCCCTAACATGGTCGTGAGGGGAATAATCCCTGCAACGACTGTAAAAAGGCCTACGTTCGCGCAAATCTTGGCGAAGGATCCGATCTTCTCCCGTTCCTTTTGATCCATACTGAGTGAGGGTAACATCGACCAATAGGAGATGTCATTCGTGGTATAGGCTATGCCCCAAAGGAGATAGAGTATGCCAAAAACCACCACAAAGCTCCTGCCTGTGAGACCAAAATCAGTAAATAAAAGAACTGTGACGATACCGGAAGCAAGAGCCCCAAGGGTGATCCAAGGCTTAAACTTGCCATACTTGCTTCTAGTGTTATCGACAATCACACCCATGACAGGATCGTTCAGGGCATCGAAAACCCGGGCAAGCAATATGATTCCGTTGATCCACCAGAGAGCTGCACTAGAGATTCCCAAAATGTCTGTAAGGTAGAAGATCAGGTACATCGTCACCATGGTATAGACCATGTCCCGTCCAACGGTTCCAAGTCCAAAGGCAAGGGTATTGCCATTCGTTGTAGCTTTCATGACATTCTTCCTCCTCTTATGACTCTTTAAGAATGACTGCCTCATAGGGCTTCAGCTCTCCATCATAGACCTTGCGATGATAATTCGACAGGAGCAGTGTTGCCCCTTCAGAGGGAGCCGTTTTGTTCCTAGTCGAAAAATTCAGAAGGATAAGCAGGGATTCGCCCTCAAGACTTCGCCTGTAGGCAAAGAAGTCTTTGGAGATTTGCAGTTCCTCAAAGGCACCTGCCTTCAGGATCTCACTCTCTGCCCTGAGAGCAATCATCGTCTTATACATGGCCCAGATCGAGCTAGGATCAGCAAGCTGCGAGGCTAGATTGATTGTGGTGTAATTCTGGTTTACCCCAAGCCAGGGCTTAGCCGTACTAAACCCCCCATGAGGCGAGGCATCCCATTGCATGGGAGTGCGCGCGTTATCCCTTGAGGTGGCTTTGATGATCTTCCAGCGGAGCCTCGCCGGGAAGCCAAGGCCTTTGGCGATTCCATAAATATTGTGGGATTCTACGTCTTGAACTTCGTCCATGGAGGTGAAGTCAAAATTGGTCATGCCGATCTCCTGACCCTGGTAGATAAATGGGGTCCCCCGCAAGCTAAGGAGCATGATGCAAAGGAGTTTGGCTGACTTTTCCCAATACTGGCCATCATGGCCGAAGCGAGATACAGAGCGGGGTTGATCATGGTTTTCGAAATAGTTGGCATTCCAAGGCAGAGCATTTTGCCATTTGCTGATGCTCTGGGCAAAGCGCCCAGCATGGAACCTGCGTTTAAACCACTTGACGATGTACTGATCCGTTTCCATATGTTCAAAGGAGAAAATCATATCAAGTTCTTGCCGCTCTGGACCCATTAAGTCCAGCGCCGTCCGGGGTGTAACAAACACGGTTTCGCCCACGGTAAAGCAATCGAAGTGATCAAGGACCTCCCGGCGTAAAGTGCGCAAGATCTTGTGGGTACCTTCTTGTGATAGGTAGTGTTCGCTACCCGTTAGAATCAGACTCCGCCTGCCCTGGGCTAGACTCGATTTGTACAAGATATTGATCACATCGCAGCGAAAACCTGCCACGCCTTTGGCGAGCCAAAAGCGCATAATGTCCTTCACTTCTTCCAGTACCTTGGGGTTTCGGTAGTTTAAATCGGGCTGGTTCTTAGCAAAAAGGTGCAGATAGTATTCTCCGCTCTGGTCATCGTACTGCCATGTTCGGCCACCAAAAAACCCACTCCAGTTATTGGGGGGCTTCTTACCCCTGCCAGGGCGCCAAATATAGTAATCGCGATAAGGGCTTTCCTTGTCACGGCTCTGCTGAAACCAGGCATGCTGGTCAGACGTGTGATTGATCACAAGGTCCATCACGAGCCTAATATCGCGTTTTTTTGCTTCGACCAATAGCTCATCCATGTCTGCCATGGTGCCAAACTCAGGATGAATCCCTTTGTAATCGCTAATGTCATAGCCATTGTCTACGTTCGGCGAAGGATAGACCGGGCTTAACCAGATGATGCCAACTCCAAGGTCGGCGAGCTCATCCAAGTGACTGATGATCCCTTGGAGGTCTCCAATGCCATCCCCATTGGAGTCTTGAAAGCTGCGGGGATAGACTTGATATACCACTCGCTCTTGCCACCACTTAAGCATCCAAAGGCCCCCTTGTGTTTCTAGAGTATCTGTCGCAGGAACTTCTTCGTTCGTTCCTCTTGCGGGTTTGCGAAGATCTGCTCCGGAGGTGCATCCTCCACAATGATTCCCTCATCCATAAAGAGGACGCGATCAGCCACTTGGCGAGTAAAGCCCATCTCATGGGAAACCACGAGCATGGTCATGCCGCCTTCCGCTAGGTCTGTCATCACCTGGAGCACCTCGCCGATCATCTCTGGATCCAGAGCGCTCGTGGGCTCATCAAAGAGCATAATCTTTGGGTTCATAGCCAGCGCCCGGGCAATGGCAGCCCTTTGTTGCTGCCCTCCAGACAGCGTCCCTGGCTTTTTTAGGGCCTGATCTCGAATTCCCACCCTATCCAAGTAGCTCATGGCGATTTCTTCTGCTTCCTCTTTGCCCATGCCCCGTACCGTTCTAGGGGCTAAGGTCACATTGCCTAAGATCGTCATGTGAGGATAGAGGTTAAAGGACTGAAAAACAAAGCCCACGTCTTTCCTGAGTTCGACCAGGCTCTTTTGCCCTTGTAGTTCCACTCCATTGATGGCAATCTGTCCGTCTTGAATCTCTTCTAAGCCATTCAGCGTGCGCAAAAGGGTAGACTTACCTGAACCAGAGGGCCCAATTAGGACCACAACCTCACTTTGGGCGACCTCCAGGTTAACGCCTCGTAGCACATGCACCTTACCATACCACTTATGAACATCCTTCATCGTAATGATTGCTTGTTCCACGTTTCTTCCTCCAATACACAGTTCCTGGCGCATAGTATTCGCCATCCATTGCATATTATTGCGTTTTCTCCTTTTCCCATCAATATCCCTTTATTTGCCCTCGGCGGAAAGCTATAATAGGAGAAGATCTTTAGAATATGCGATATGGGAGAGAATTGAATGACTGTAATACAGGCACACTTAGGGGAAGTTGCAGCGCTAGCCACTGCAATCTGTTGGACAATGAACGCCATGGCCTTTGAGGCCGCAGGCAAAAAAGTGGGTTCACTCTCGGTCAATTACATTAGATTCTTTGTAGCCTTTCCCCTCTTAACAATGACCGCGTTTTTTACCAGGGGACTCGCCTTCCCTCTGGACGCCACCTCAGATGCCTGGATCTATCTCTCCCTCTCCGGTCTCATTGGCTTTGTCCTAGGGGATATTTTCCTCTTTCAGGCCTTGGTGGAGATCGGCTCCCGGGTTACGTTGCTGATCAAGTCTATGGGGCCACCACTTGCGGCTTTGGCCGGTTTTCTGCTGATGGGTGAAAGAATTTCGCCCCTCGGGCTTGTGGGTATGCTCGTCACGATGTTCGGCATATCTCTAGTCATTCTTAGCCGGAACCCAGAGGAGAAAAGAATGAGGTTGAACCGCCCATTGCGGGGTGTTTTCTTTGCCTTCCTTGGTGCGGTGGGACAAGCTATGGGCCTGATCTTCAGCAAATTGGGTATGGGTTCTTACAATCCCCTGGCCGCCACACAGATTCGGACGATCGCCGCCTTGATCACCTTTTCGATCCTGATCACCGTCTGGAAAAAGTGGCCGGAAATCTGGGCCGCCTTTAAGGATAAGAGGGCGATTGCACAGATCGCAATGGGAGCTATTTTAGGCCCCTTCATTGGGGTCACACTCTCCCTCGTCGCTCTGCAGTATGCCCCAGCGGGCGTTGTCTCGTCTCTCACATCGATCTCGCCGATCTTGATTATACCCTTCTCCATAGGGATCTTTAAAGAGAAAGTGCTCCCAAAAGAGATCCTAGGAGCACTCATTTCCATTCTTGGTGTCATTCTCTTGTTTCTCCGCTAGTCCCTACCCTAAAACCTCGGCAATCCGCAGGAGGGCCCAATCGATCTCTTCCTTGGTAATGGTCAAGGGAGGAGCGAACCTGATGGTGTAGTCATGGGTTTCCTTGCACAAGAGACCGTGTTCCATGAGGCGTTCACAAAACGGTCTTGCTTTGCCGTGTTCCTCCTTGATCTCTACGCCTATGAGCAGACCCTTGCCTCGAACTTCCTTGATCAAGGGACTCTGCAGATTTTCTAGGCCTGCCCGGAAGTATTGCCCAAGGGAATCGGCCTGATCGACCAGGTTTTCATCTTCGAGAACCTCCAAAGCCGCGAGACCTACGGCGCAGCCCAGTGGATTTCCCCCGAAGGTGGATCCATGATCGCCGGGTCCAAAGACATCCATAACTCGATCCTCAGAAAGCATGGCTGAGACAGGGTAAACACCACCGCCCAGGGCCTTACCTAAAAGAAGTACATCGGGCTTGGCATCTTCATACTCGTAGGCAAAGAGCCTTCCGGTACGGCCAAGACCTGTTTGAATCTCATCTAACATCATGAGGATATTGTGACGAGTGGCGAGCTCCCGCATTTTGGCCAGATAGCCAGCGGGAGGGACCAACACTCCTCCTTCGCCCTGAATGGGTTCGGCCAAGATCGCCACGGTGTTCTCGCTGATGGCTTTCTCTAGAGCCTCGGCATCGCCAAAGGGTACGCTGACGAAACCTGGCGTGAAAGGGCCAAAACCATAACGGTACTGATCTTCGGTAGAAAAGCTCACAATGGTTACCGTACGACCATGGAAGTTATTCTCACAGACAATAATCTCACCCTGGTTTTCGGGCACACCCTTCTTGACCAGGCCCCACTTGCGAGCCGCTTTTAACGCTGTCTCCACCGCCTCGGCCCCGGTGTTCATGGGCAAAGCCTTCTCGAATCCGGTCATCTGGCAAAGCGTCTTCAAGAACGCCCCCATTGTTTCGTTGTGAAAGGCCCTAGAAGTCAATGTGACCTTAGCAGCTTGTTCCAACAATGCTCCGATAATTTTCGGATGCCTATGTCCCTGGTTTAGGGCAGAGTAGGCCGAAAGCATGTCTAGATACTTCTTTCCATCCACATCATAAACCCAGACCCCTTCTCCTTTTTCAATGACGATGGGAAGGGGATGGTAGTTGTTTGCACTGTAACGTTCGACGTCTTTGATGAACTCGTCGTTGCCGGCCATGGAAATCATCTCCTTGCTGTCTACCCCAAGTTATGCTTCTGCATGAAATCGGCCAGGACTTCGCTGAGATTTGGGGAGCCAATCTCTTGTAGATCGTAGTATACCCGTGTGTTTGGCTGTTTGATTTTGACAATGCGATTGAGGTCAATCGGCGTGCCAATGATCACGGAGTCACACTCCACATTAGCGATGGTAGCCTCTAGGTCAGCCCTTTGCTGATCGCTATAGCCCATAGCTGGTAGCAGAGCACCAACATGAGGATAAATCTCATAGGTTTCTGCTAGTTTGCCCACAGCCTTCTCGCGGGGGTTGATGATCTCCGCAGCCCCAAATTTCTGAGCAGCAATGGTTCCTGCACCGAGCTTCATATTGCCGTGGGTTAAGGTCGGACCATCTTCCACAATGAGCACACGCTTTCCTCTAATCAGTTCGGGATGATCCACTCGAATTGGTGAGGCGCCGTCAATGATCACGGCATTGGGGTTCACTTTGCGCGTGTTCTGACGAACTGTCTCAATACCCTCAGGCGAGGCGCTATCAATCTTGTTAATCACAACGACATCGGCAATGCGCATATTGACTTCACCTGGATAGTAGGAAACCTCATGCCCTGCTCGATGGGGATCTGCTACAGTGATCATCAAATCCGGTTGATAAAATGGGAAGTCATTATTGCCACCATCCCACAGGATCACATCGCAGCCTTCAGGGTCTTTTTCTGCTTCATCCAAAATGGCTTGATAATCTACACCAGAATAAATCACATTGCCCCGCTCAATATGGGGTTCATATTCTTCCATCTCTTCAATCGTACACTTGTGTTTGGCAAGGTCTGCAATGGTTGAATAGCGCTGCACCTTTTGAGCCGCTAAGTCACCGTAGGGCATGGGATGTCGGATGGCAACAACTTTAAGCCCCTGCTTCATGAGGTACTCAGCCACTGCCCTGGATGTCTGGCTCTTGCCAGTGCCAGTTCGGGTGGCACATACTGCGACCACAGGCTTGTTACTCTTGATCATAGTCTGCCTTGGTCCTAGGAGAATGAAGTTGGCCCCAGCCGCATTCACAACGGAACTGAGGTTCATCAGATCTACATAATGAATGTCGCTGAACGAAAACACGCAATCGTCAACGTTATGTTTATGGATAAGATCTACCAACTCAGCTTGTTCATAGATGGGAATTCCATTGGGATACAGTTTTCCTGCTAATTCCGGCGGATACTGACGTCCATGAATATCCGGAATCTGGGTTGCGGTGAAGGCTACCACATCATACTGTTCATTATCTCTGTAATACGTATTGAAGTTGTGGAAGTCCCTGCCGGCCGCTCCGATAATAATGACCTTGGTCTTTGACATAAACAACCTCCTCGTTTCTTGGACAATCTAGATTCCCCTTGATAAAATTGCATGGTGGGAAAAGGAACAGGCGAAATAACGAGCCTGGTCACCTCCTTTAAAAATCGGCTTTCGCCGATTTGCTAAATAACATATCTGTTGCATCCATAAAGATCAACAAGCTTCCTATATCGCCTCTTAGTTCTTTGCCTTAAACTCGAGCATAAACTGGCGTAGCGCTTCCACGGACTCAACGGGGGCGGCATTATAGATCGATGCCCGGCAACCACCAATGGACCGATGTCCAGCTAGACCCACAAAGCCCGCTGCCTTGGATTCGGCCAAGAACTTCTTTTCGAGCTCTTCAGAGGCCAGATTAAAGGTAATATTCATTAACGAACGGCTCTGTTTCTCGGCGTGACCTTTGTAGTACCCACCGCTCTGGTCAATCGCGTCATAGATCATGGTCGCCTTGAGTTCATTCAGCTTCTCAATGGCCTTAACTCCACCATATCTCTCTACCCAGCCAAGTACTTTGCCAAGAAGATAGATGCCGAATGTTGGCGGGGTGTTGTACATGGAGTTTTTCGCTGCATGGGTGTTGTAGTTGAGCATTGTAGCCATGTTCTTCGGGCTCCGCTCCAGAAGATCCTTGCGGATAATGACCAAGGTAACGCCGGATGGCCCTAGATTCTTCTGTGCGCCAGCATAGATCACACCAAACTTACTTATATCGAGGGGCTTAGACATGATATCACTGGACATATCAACAATCAGAGGAACATCTTTCGTATCAGGGAACTGCTTCCACTGGCTGCCATAGATTGTATTATTGGATGTAATATGTACATAGGCGTCATCGGATCGCAGGTCAAGATCGGCTAGGGCAGGAATGTAGCTATGGGCCTTGTCGGCACTGGAGGCACCGACTCTGGTCTTGCCTTCTTTCTCTGCCTCGTCGAGAGCTTTTTCAGACCAAACGCCTGTGAGAATGTAATTGGCCGAATGACCTTCTGGTAACAGATTCATAGGAATCATACTAAACTGCTGGCTAGCGCCACCCTGGACGAATAGAACAGTGTAGTTATCTGGAATGCCAAGCAGTTTGCGCAGTAGCTCTTGTGCACCATCGTGCACAGCTTCATAATCCTTACTCCTGTGGCTCAGCTCCATGACAGACATACCAGTACCATTAAAGTCTAGTAATTCTGCCTGAGCTTCTTTCAAAACATCCAGTGGTAATGCCGCTGGACCTGCGTTGAAATTGAAAGCTCGTTTCATCTTCGACTGCCTCCTCATCGCTTTTGACCGTACGACCTAATACTACCACATTGTACCGAAATAAGAAACAAGTGCTCCCTGTACTTAACCCGAACTTAACATCGCTGTTGCCCATTAACATTTTGTAAACCCGGCTTTTATGATATAATGGTTCAAGTATTAGAGAAAACGGTAGAGGAAAAGGAGAATGCTAATGTTTCGCGTATTAGTCTCGGACAAGATCGCCAAGGAAGGGTTGTCCCCGCTCCTGGAAAGCGACCAGATTGAGGTGGTTGAGAAAAACGTCAATGACGTTGATGACCTGAATACGTATGATGCCTTGCTAGTGCGCAGTGCAACGAAAGTCACAGACGAAGTGATGGGCAAAATGCCAAATCTTAAAATCGTTGGTAGAGCGGGAGTCGGCGTAGATAATATCGACATCCCCGCCGCCACAAGGCGAGGAATCAATGTCGTCAACGCTCCCGCAGGCAATACCATCGCCACTGCAGAGCTCACCTTCGCTCTGATGTTGGCCCTGGCTCGCAAGCTTTGCCGAGCGAACGAATCGATCCGTAACGGAGAATGGAATCGTTCAGCCTTCCAAGGAACCGAACTCTTTGGCAAGACATTGGGTATTATTGGCTTCGGTCGGATCGGTAGAGAAGTCGCCAAGAGGGCCCGGGCCTTTGACATGAAAGTCATCACCTACGACCCACTTCTCAGCGATGAAGAAGCAGAGGTGTGTGGAGTAATCCCCTTAGAACATGCAGAGATTCTGCGCACAGCAGATATCATTACGTTACATGTTCCGCTGACCCCTGAGACGAAGGGTCTGATCAATGCCGAGACGCTAAAAACCACAAAACCAGGTGTGATGATCATTAACGCAGCTCGGGGTCCCCTGATCGACGAGGCAGCACTCAAACACTATTTGGAAATCGGGCACGTCGCCGGAGCTGCCATGGATGTCTATAGCCAGGAACCGCCGGAGAACTACGATTTGGTTAAGATGGATCAGGTTGTAGGCACGCCGCATATTGCCGCATCCACGAAGGAAGCTCAGCTTAAAGTGGCTTATGTAGTGGCAGAAGAGGTCCTCAATTTCGCCAACGGCAGGCCCGTAGAAAACAGTGTCAATTTTAGATAGTAATCCCAAGAGGAGGCTTATGTATGGCTATTATTAGACCTTTCAAGGCACTAAGGCCCAACAATGGTTGTGCAGATAAGATTGCTGCTTTGCCTTACGATGTTATGAACTCCAGCGAAGCAAAAGACATGGTAAAGAGGAACGATTATTCGTTTCTACGCATCGACCGGGGCGAAATTAACTTTGCCGAGATGCCAGATCCCCATGACGCAAAGGTGTACGCCAAGTCTAGGGAAATCCTTGATGATATGGTGCAAAAAGGCCACTTGATTCAAGATCAGGATGACTGCCTATATATCTATCGTCAAATCATGGATGGCAGGGCCCAAACCGGATTGGTGGCCTGTGCGTCCATCGATGACTATCATGCTAACGTAATCAAGAAACACGAGTTCACAAGACCCGACAAAGAACAGGATCGTATCGATCATATTAAGGCCCTGCATGCCCAAACCGGTCCCATTTTCCAAACCTACCGGGACAATGCCATGGTACTGCGGGTAATCAACGAGTGGATCGACGATCATAAACCGGTCTATGAGTTTCACGCACATAATGTTGACCATATTTGCTGGGTCGTAGATTGTCCTACCACCGTCCAAAAGTTAGTCGAGCTCTTTTCCGACATCAATTACCTATACATTGCCGATGGACATCATCGATCAGCGGCCGCCTACCGAGTCGGCATGGAGATGCGCCAAAAGAATCCTGACCCAGGGGCAGAATTCAACTACTTCTTATCGGTTATCTTCCCGGCCTCGGATCTGAAGATTTGGCCATACAATCGTCTGGTCGTAGACCTTAACGGAAACTCAGAGGAAGACTTCCTAGCGAAGGTTCAAGAGAGTTTTGTGGTTGAAAAGGCCCCGGTCTCTCCCTTTGAACCAACAGAGAGGCATACCTTTGGCATGTACCTAGGAGAGACATGGTATAAGCTCACTTTCAAACCAGATATAGTTGACGCAAGCGATATCGTTAAGGACCTTGATGTAGCAGTACTACAAGACCATCTCTTACAGCCAATTCTCAACATCCAGGATCCGCGGCGCGATGCCCGCATCGACTTTGTCGGCGGAATACGCGGTGTTAAGGAGCTCGAGCGGCGCGTGCAAGAGGGAATGACCGTTGCGTTCTCAATGTATCCTACTTCCATTGACGAGATTTTAGATGTGGCAGATAGCAACCAAGTTATGCCGCCAAAATCCACCTGGTTTGAACCGAAGCTGCTCAGCGGTCTTTTTATCCACAAACTGAGCTAGTCGTCTTGTCAAAAGAAAGCTGGAGGGTGCCCTTCCGAAGAAGGGGCCTCCAGCTTTTTGCATTCTGGCAGAGCTTGCACCTTGTCAAGGGCCGCCCCTTAGAAGAATCCCTTGATATCACGAGTGGGACGATTCGGGTAATCAAACACCTTACCCTCCCAAGTCCGAATCTTGACGTGATTCTTTCCCCTCGAGATGAGATACTCTGGGGCCATGGGGGTCTTACCGTGCCCTTGGGGAGCATTGATAATATACGTTGGTATGGCCATACCCGAGGTATAGCCCCGCAAGTATTCCATGATCTCAATTCCCTCATCGATAGAGGTGTTGAAGTGCGTGGTCCCCACCACACGTTTGGCATGAAAGATATAATAAGGCCTGATGCGAAATTTCAGCAGCTCTTGGTTGAGAAGGCGCATGACAAATTTGTCATTGTTGATCCCGTTCAAAAGGACAGCCTGGTTCCCCAGGGGGATTCCGGCGTTGGCTAATTTGTCACAAGCCCCCTTTGCTTCTTCTGTAAGCTCTTGGGGATGGTTAAACTGGGTATTGATGTACAGAGGCGCATATTTCTTCAGAATACTCACTAGATCGTCCGTAATCCTTTGGGGCATCGTCACCAGGACCCTCGTTCCTAGGCGGACATACTCAACAGACTCAATTCGATGGAGCTCACCTAAAAGCCAGTCTAAAGTAACGTCCGAAAGTAACAGGGCATCGCCCCCTGTGACTAGGACATCGCGAATTTCCGGGTTTGCCCTAATATACTCAATTGACTCCTCAAGCTTTCTTCTGGACGTATGGTGATCATCCGACCCGATGTTTCGTCTTCTCTGACAATGTCTACAGTACATCGCACACTGGTTTGTTACATTGATGATTACTCTGTCTGGATAGCGCCTAGTAATGGCTCCAGCGGGATTCGTGTACTCCTCGCCCATGGGGTCAGCAAGACCCTCTTCCATCAGTTCAGCCACCATAGGAATGGATTGCAGCTTGATTGGGTCATATCGATCCTTGTCATTGATCAGAGACAGATAGTAAGGAGAGATACTCCAACGGTACTTCTCGGCCACTTTGTGTACGGCTTGCACTTCTTCGTCATCTAAGGATATCAGCTTGACCAGAGTGTCCACATCAGAGATTCTATTCTTCAGCTGCCACCTATAGTCGTTCCAATCTTCTTCGGTGCCTTTGAGGTGGGCGAGAATTGTCCTCTTCTTCTCCTCAGACTGTTCTTGCTGTGCGGGGGCCATACCTCGGGGAATCGTATCCTTCACATCGAGATAGTCTTGTACTCTGCTTCTGAGCTCATCTGCCCTCTTCTGGGCTATCTGCTTTTTAGTCATGGCATCTCCTTCCAAAGTCAGTGTTCGTAAACTTGTACCTTTTATTATACTACGATTCGAGGGCACTCGTCAAAAAGCCCTGTTTCCAGGCTTACATTGCCTCAAACGTTACCCAACGATCTGCCAGGACCTCCTTTATTCACAAAATAGACGGACTCCTCTCGGAACCCGCCTACTTGATCTCGTGTGTCTCAGTCAAACACTTACATATCTTTCATCGTTTCGCCAAATCCTACTTCTTCCAACCACCAAGCACTGGGTACCACGCGACTGGCAAAAACCTGCAAGAGATTCAGGTCCCAGAGGAGCTGTAAAACGGTATAACGAGCACGAATTTCCTTGGCATAGACAAGGGCATCGTAAACCATTTCGGGCTCCACGTCGACCTGGGCTGGTTCAAAGGGAGCATACACCTCTTTCAACAGTCCTCTGGCATCTTGCGCGGATGGCAACATAGCTAAGGCCGCCAGGACTTCATCCCAATTCTGTGCGATGGCACCAAGTCGCTTTCTATGTCGCGCTAGGTCATTCTTCCCTGCCGCCCTCTCTAGGGCCAGAACCTCAGAAGCACCTTCCGAGAACACCCTTTCAATCTCGGTAGTCCAAGTGTGGCCCAGCGGTGCATGGATGCTAGCAAAGGTTTCGGGATCAAGGTTTTCCTGAAGAAGCATTTCATACAATTGCAGAATCAAGACCGTACCTATCCCCACACTGGTACCATGCAGAAGATGATGCCTACCTCCCCACAAGAGCTGCATTTCCCAGAAATGAGCCAAGTGGTGCTCGCTGCCTGATGCGGGTCGAGAGTTACCTACATAGCTAATGGCAACCCCTGATAGAACCAGCGTCTCCATTAACTCTCCGATCGCCTGCTTATCGCCAGACGCGATCCCCTTGCGAAGTTTCATGGTTCTCTCTAGCGAGTGCCGCGTCAAGGATGCAACCCGCTCGCAATAGTATTCGCCGTTTACTATGGCCGAGAGTTTCCAGTCAGCAAGGCAAGTATACTTGCCTAGGACATCGCCAAAACCTGCAGCAATCATTGCGGTGGGAGCTGCAGCCAGGATGTCCAAGTCAGCAATAATGGCCTTGGGCACATGACACTCGAAGGTGGTCTTCAGGTTGTTTTTCAAAAGAGGAGCTACTGATGAAGCGTAGCCATCCATGGAAGGAGCGGTGGCCACGATGAAATACTGCATGCCCAATTGATAGCTGAAAAACCGGCAGAGATCATTGATGGTCCCTGAGCCAACGCCTAGAATCAGATCGCATGTTGGATCGAAGTTCATTAAGAGAGTGCCTAAGGCACGCTCATTCGGGGACAAGGCGGGCTCATCAAAGACATAGACTGAGGCAGAAATACCCTCCTTCGCCAACTTTTCCAATACCGTGCTCCCTGCAATCTCATGCGTGTTGCGATCAGCAATAACAAAGGGCTTCTGATAACCACTCCCCTTAACAATGGCGGCAACTTTGTCTAAGGCGCCTTCACTAATTTCCACAGCCTCAATACCGGCAAAATGGGTCCGGCCACAGCTGCATTCGATGGGATTATTAAGGTAAGAAGCCAAGTCGGCCTGCGCGAAATTCATTGTTTAGCCCCATTTCTATTACGTTAACCTAAACAAAACACCCCAACGGTGTGAACCTGCCCGCAGCTCGCGTCTTCTGTAGTGGAGGGCAGATAGAGTATCACACTGATGTGCTCGAGATACAGGTTTCAATGACGATCCTTATGGCCCGGACCATGTCCGCGAGCCCCATGGAAGGAGCTCCTTGATGCTGCACCGCCTGTGCAGGCAGGTAGGGTATGTGGACGAATCCTGCCATCGTCGGCAGCTCATTTACTGCAATGTGATGGAGAATACCATACATGGTGTGATTGCAGACATAGGTTCCCGCGGAGTTGGAGATGCTCGAGGGGATTCCGGCTTGGTGTAGTTTTTCCATGATCGCGCGTATGGGCAATGTGGAGAAATAGGCTGCTGGTGCCCCTGCCACGATAGGAACGTCGACGGGTTGGTTGTTTCGATTATCTGGAATCGTGGCATCATCCATGTTCAAGGCAACTCGTTCGAGGGAAATACTGGGTCTGCCACCGGCCTGCCCAAGGGCTAGCACCAAATCTGGCTGTTCGGCCTCAATGGCAAAAGCCACGTCTCGGATGGCCTCGCCAAAGACAGTAGGCAGTTGCCTGACACTTAGCGTGACACCCTTCACGTTTTCTTCCGCAACCTGCTTGATGACTTCCCAAGCCGGATTGATGGATTCGCCACCAAAGGCATCAAATCCAGTTAACAATACACGAGACACTCTCAACGCATACACCCCACATTCAAAACGCTCCCCTCGATTGGAGGAGAGCATATTTTTCTTACCGCAGCATCTTACAAGGTCTTACCCTTCCCCCAGACAGCCAGAATTCGGTGCACAAGGGATTCTACCTCCGCAATTGCCGCATGAACCTGATTCGCCGCCTCCGTTGAACGATCCGAGAGTAGACCAACCTCTTCGGCAACGACCTGAAAGCCCCGGCCTAAGTCGCCGACTCGCGCCGCTTCGATGGTCGCATTAATGGAGACCATTTTGGTCTGCCGCGCCACATACGTAATCCCGTTAACCAAATCACCGATCTTCTCTGGAATCGCAGCGAGGTCAGAGATCATCTTTTCTACCATCTCTTGCTGCTCCTCGATGCGCACAGTGGCCTCTAGATTTTCCTTTTCTAGACGTTTTTCTAGGCTAATATCTTGCCCAAACCCGACTAGTCCCAAAATCTCACCATGATCGCCCCGCAAAGGGAGCTTTGAGGTGCGGAGCCAACGCTCTGCACCACCATCGTCAGCTAAGAGTTCCTCACGATCAATAATGGATTGCCCCTTTTTGAGGACAACGGCGTCATCACGATAAAACTGCTCCGCAATGTGTCTGGGGAAGAAGTCAAAGTCTGTTTTCCCCAGTACCTCAGCTTCGGTCTTTGCGCCGCTGTTATCGAGGTCAATACGGTTGGCGAGAACTTTCCGGCCTTCCAAGTCTTTGGCGTAAATCGCAGTAGGCAGATTATCCACAATGGTCCGAAGAAGGAGTCGTTCTCGCTTCAACTGCTCTTTTAGTTCGTCAATCGTCTGTTCCGCTTCTTGCAGAGCCCGAGATTCCAGATCAACATTCGTCTCCACAACCATTCCCTCAACCCCTTCTCCTGTATTCGCCTCGGACATAATCTTCGCCCCAAATTGCTAATTCCCTGTTATTTTTCGCGTTTGGATGACAAAATTCAAACTTCTGCGCCTATTCCAGAGAACCATCCGGCGACCCATCAGGGATAAATTCCAAGATATCCCCTGGTTGACAGCGAAGTTCCTTACACAACGCATCGAGGGTAGAGAAGCGAATTGCCTTAGCTCTGTTGTTCTTTAGGATCGACAGGTTAGACATTGTAATGTCTATATCTTGGGCCAACTGGGTGAGACTTTTTCTGTTTTCTAACATCACGCGATCAAGATTCACGCGAATGGCCATAGCATTCACCCTCCCTATACTGTCAACTTACTCTCTTCGCTAGTTTCGGCAGCCATTTTATGAATTTCCGCAATCACCAAGACAATAATCCCCAAAAAAAGCATCCAATAGTCCGGCACAAAGACGCCAGTTAATTCAACTCCTGGGATGGTCACTGCGTTGATGGTATAGTGCCTACCCACAACATCCGCCACCAGCGAAAAAACCCAGGTCACAACAGTCGCAGAACCAATCAGCCGAATTCTTTTGGCATTTTCCTGGGTCAGCAGTTGCTTGCGGGCAAAGGCTTGAAAGAGCCCTCGCAGCTGGTAAATGATGAACATCGATACAGGCGTGGCGATGAATCCGAGAATGGCTAGGATCAGGAGCAACCTGCCGTTTGCTGGATTTGTGTGTTCCGGGGCTATTTTCAACGTTAGACCACTAGAGAGCGTAATATGAGCACTAGCATAATCAAGAAAATCCGGGTTAACCAAGGAACTCACAAGCGAGTACAAATTCAGGGCCAACGTGAGGAAACTCATATACCAGAGCGCGTTAAATACCTTGGCGAATTTCGCTACAACCGATTTCTGTCCAAAATACCGCATATCAATACCTCCCTATCTTACCTCAGTATAGGAAGGTTCTTATCGATTGTCAATAAATATATATCATTTTTCAATATATTTCTCTCTCCCAAACCAGACGTCCTTCAATATATGTTTGAGCAATGGATCCTCGGTAGCTAAACGGTTCGCCATTCAGAACCACAAAGTCCCCGTCCTTACCTACTTCTAATGAACCTACTCTGTCCTCAATACCCAGTGCCGCGGCGGGATTCATGGTGATCGCCCTCAGGGTAGCGTCGAAAGCAAGACCATGTTTATGGGCTATGGCTGCATATTGTAGGAAGTAGCGGCAGTTCAGGAAGGGGTGATCGGTCATCAAGCAGACCTTGACGCCATGTTTGGCTAAGATTGCTGGATTCTCATCGGTCAGGTCTTTCGTTTCTATTTTGGTAGCAGGGGATAGTCCAGGTCCCACCATGGCAGTAACGTTCTTCTTGCCTAAGTAGTCTGCTATCAAGTGCCCGTCTGTGCAGTGCTCGATCGTGTAATCAATGGCAAACTCCTCGCAGATGCGAATTGCCGTGACTATATCGTCATGTCTATGGGCGTGAACTCGAAAAGGGATTTCGTTTCGTAGCACCATGAGCCCCGATTCTAGATTAAGATCTTTGTCAAAAGGTTGCCCTTCTTCTTCCGCCTTCCGTTTTTTCTCCCCATAGACTCGGGCATCTTTGAAGTACTCTCTAATCATAGCTGCAATGGCCATACGGCTCGCAGGTGACTGCTGCTGTCCTTGTCCATGGGCCCTCTTGGGGTTTTCGCCCATGGCACCCTTGAGGCCAGTGGGGTGTTTGACTACCATATCATCAATGACTTTGCCCTGGGTTTTGCAGGCAAAGCTGAGTCCCCCTATGGGGTTTCCAGACCCAGGTAGGATCTGAATCGTGGTAATCCCACCTTCCCTCGCGCTTTGGAAGCTTATTTGCCTGGGGTTAACTGCATCAAGTGCCCTAACCTCACCGGTGATGGGCCTGACGGACTCGTTCCCGTCATAAGCAGAGCGTCCTTCTCCATCGCCCCACATGCCTACATGCGTATGGGCATCAATCAAGCCTGGAATGATCACCTTGCCAGCAAGATCCAAGACCTTATCCCCTTCTGCCACGGATAGATTGTGGCCGATGGCGTGTATCTTTCCCTGATCATCGATGATTATCATTCCGTTTTCTAAGACAGCCCCCATACCAGGATAGATCTTTGCTCCTTTTACAACTAGCATTGATGCATACCCCTTTCGTATACGATTTCGCCGTCAATGATGGTCAGATCCACAAAGGTCGTGAACTCCAAAGGATTGGCCGACCACAACACCAAGTCTGCATCTTTACCGACTTGGATCGTTCCGACGCGTTCGTCTATCCCGAGGTGCTGAGCAGATGCCAAGGTAATGGCCCTCAAGGCGCTCTCGTCAGAAAGCCCCCACTGCGTCGCGATACTTGCGGTGAGGATTAGATTTCTCCCATCGACGACCGGGTGATCGCTGATGAAGCAAAAGGGAATGTTCTCCCGGTCAAAAACTACCGGAGTTTGGAAATCCCTCTCCTTGTTTTCCACTTTCGAGCCGTAATGCATGGTCGGACCTATAGCGCAATGGATGCTCGCTCGCTTGATCATGTCTTTGACCCTATGTCCATCTGTCACATGATCCAGGAGGCATCTTACGCCAAACTCCTCACAAATTCGAAGGGCCGTGGCCAGATCATCATGCCTGTGGGCATGAATAATTAGGGGAATCTCACCCTTAAGCACAGGTAAAAGGGCTTCACTGTCTCGATCGCGGCCGACAGATTTGTCATCCTTCTCCCAGTAGTCCCTTGCTTTCTGCAGGGCACCCCGTAAGAGCGCCGCATTACCCATTCTCGTTGCAGGCGACTTCCGTTTTCCCCCATAAAATCCCTTGGGGTTCTCCCCTAGGGCCGCCTTCATGCCAATGGGATCCTTCAGGACAGCCTCATCCACAATTGTACCTCTGCACTTCAGGGCCAGACCGGTGCCTCCTAAGAGGTTGGCGCTCCCTGGCAAGATACCGACTGTCGTGATGCCAGCTCGCCTAAAGACCTCAAAGGCCTGGTCTTGCATATTAATTCCATCCCGCACACTTAGGTGTGGTGTCAGAGGATTGGTTCCCTCATTCGAATCTGCACCTTCACGACCAACACCACTTTCGGAAAGACCGAGATGGGTATGGGCATCGATGAGACCTGGGGTTACCACCCGCCCCTTACCCTCAATAATCCTCGCACAGCGAGATAGATCAACATCCCTTCCGAAGGCAGTAATTGTTCCATGCTCAATTAGGACCTGACCTTCCTCGATGGTTCCATCTACAATTGTCTCGATTTTTACATCCCTTATGCCTAACATGCACTCTCCTCCAATCAGCAAAGCAATCGTAGCTACCTGGGTTTTCAACAAAGGGGGAGAGAACCCTGCCGTTTACTCGCAACCCGTTAGGTTTCCTGGCAGAAGCTTGCGATTTCTTGTTGTCCGTAAAGATACTGTAAAATGTAACTTTAAACCAGGAACGTGCATTTTTATGTAGAATCACAAGAGAATATTTCCATGAGGAGGGTGGGTTCATTGACCTGTTGAGCTACGTGTTATTGGGATAAAAAGGAAGGGAATTGCGGATCTACACAGAATAATCAGGCAAATACATTTTTAAGGAGGATGAGATTTTGAAGAAGCAACTCGTTTTTGTGCTACTGCTCGTCTTGAGTCTATCGGTGCTTGTTTCTGCACAAGAAACACCTCTGCAAGGCGGAACGTTCCGCTATGGAACGACCGTTAATCCGCGGGGCATGTTCAACCCCATTCTCTATACCGAGGAATACGACGCCTACGTCATTGAAGTTGTCTATGACGGGCTCATCGAAATTGACGCTGCTCTCCAGCCCCAACCGAAAGTCGCCAAAATGTGGGAAGTATCGGATGATGGCTTAGAGATCACCTTCCACTTGCAGGAGGGGATCAAATTTCATGATGGTGTGGAACTCACGGCAAAAGACGTGGCCTATACCTATATGACCATTCTTCATCCTGACTACACAGGCGTTCGCTTCGGAACCTTTAACATGCTTGTTGGTGCCCAGGAGTATAAGGACGGCACCGCAGATAACGTACCAGGAATCGAGATCCTTGACGACTATACCATCAAATTCTCTACGGTTCGGCCACACGCACCGCTTCTTTCATCGTTTGGCTATGGGATCCTCCCATCACACTTGCTGGCTCATATTCCCGTGGGTGAGCTGGAAACCGCCCCCTTTAACCTAAACCCAGTCGGTAGTGGACCTTTCAAGTTCGTGGAGTTTCTAACGGACCAACATGTGACCCTAGCCGCGAATGAGGAGTATTTCTTCGGTAGACCGAATATTGATACACTCGTTTATCAAAAAGTCTCGCAAGATACCATTCCCATTTTCCTGCAACAGAACCGCATCGATTTTATTGAAATCTCGCCAGACCAATTCCTCCAGGTGAGCGATCTGGCACATATCGACACCTATATCTACGAAGCCTTGAGCTATTCCTATCTCGCATTTAACTTGCGTCAAGAACGCTTTAGCGACGCAGCTGTTCGTCAGGCCATCACCTACGGATTTGACCGTCAGCTCTATGTCGACATCATCCGCGAAGGCTTTGGTATTGTAGCTAATGCTCCCATGCCTACAGCATCCTGGGCTTACACCGATGAAGGGGTTGATCCGTACCACTATGACCCCGAGCGGGCGGCAAACATGCTAGCAGAGGCCGGTTGGACCCCTGGCAGCGATGGTATTTTGCAAAAAGATGGCGAAAAACTGGCATTCGAGTTTCTTGTCCCCGATGGCAGCCGCCTAACCGAGCAAATGGCACTTCTCTTCCAGCAAAATATGGAGGATATTGGAATCCAGATTGACCTGATGTTTATGGAGTTTAGCGCAGCCGTTGACCGTGTCGATGCCAGGGAGTTTGATACCTTCACCATGAGTTGGAGCCTCTCTGTAGATCCTGATCCGTATGGTATTTGGCACTCCACCTCCCTCTGGAATGACCCCGGCTACAACAATCCCGAGTCGGATCGACTGATTGAACAGGGTCGTCTGGAAACAGATCTCGAAAAGCGGAAAGAAATCTACAGTGACTGGCAGCGCGTCATCAATCATGATTTGCCTTCCATGTTCCTAAACTACGGAGTAAGTATCGGGGCCCTCAACGAACGGGTCAAAGGCTTTGATCCCGATCCAGGTCCCTACGGTCCCCTCGTTGATCGACAACTCCTCTCGAAAATCTGGCTCACTGACTAATTAACAGGAAGTCTTGGGGTGGAACAGCAGATGCTGCTGTTCCACCCACTCTTGGAAGGTGGTTGCATGTGGAGGTATATTCTTAGAAGAATTGTTCTCCAGGGAATCCCCGTTCTTTTGGGATTCACCTTTTTGTTGTATTTGATCATTACCATTGCCCCAGGAAGTCCAGTCACCCACCTGCGAGGTGTCCCTGATCTGGATACCGCAGTTATCGCCCAAAGGGAGGCCCAACTTGGAATCGATCAACCCTTTCTTGTGCAGTATGCTCAGTGGCTCCTGCGAGTTGTCCGCGGAGACTTAGGGCTCTCCTTTGACTCTGCGAGGAGGCCTGTCTTAGACTTGATCAAAGAAAGGATGCCCGCAACTATCATCCTCTCTTTATCATCGATTATCCTAGGTTGGGGAATCGGTATACCCGTTGGTATACTCTCGGCCCGCTACCAATACTCCATTTTTGACTACATGATCACATTCCTGGCCTTTGTGGGAATATCGATTCCGAGTTTCTTTTTCGGGTTGATCCTGCTTTACGTTTTTGCCCTCACCCTGAACATGTTGCCCGCTGGCGGTTTCTTCATGGCGGGAGAACCCCATACACTCCTGGGGTATGCTCGCTACCTGCTCTTACCAGCTCTAACCCTAGGGCTCGGCAGCATTGCCAGTGTTGCCCGGTACATGCGGTCAAGCCTTCTAGAAGTACTCAATGAAGACTACCTCCGCACAGCCAGGTCCAAAGGCTTACACGAGAATATTGTCATCTACAAACATGCTCTGCGCAACGCGCTCCTGCCAATTTTGACCTTGATGGGTTTTATGCTCCCCACCATCTTTTCTGGAGCAGTGATCGTGGAGAATATTTTCACCTGGCCGGGGCTGGGGTCCCTGGCTATTCAGGCCCTGAGCGAGCGGAACTATCCGGTGATCATGGGGATTAACCTAATGTTTGCCGTGCTCATTTTTCTGGGTAGTATTCTTGCAGATATATCCTATGCCTTTGCCGACCCACGCATCAAGTATGAGTGAGAGGAGTTGAATCGATGCAACAGATACCGCAATGGAAGAAAATCTGGCGGCGCTTCTGCCGTAATAAACTAGCTGTCCTTGGCCTCATTATTCTCACCTTTTTCGTCCTAATATCGGCCTTTGCCCCCTCGTTAACAGACTACGATCCAAATCGCTCCAACTTGCGCAATCGCAACTTGCCACCGTCCCAAGGCCACCTCTTTGGCACGGATGATATGGGACGCGATATTCTCGCTCGCACCTTGTATGGGGGGCGTATTTCCTTATCAGTTGGCTTGGTCTCCGTGGGAATCTCACTGAGTATCGGGGTTGTCTTGGGGGCCGTAGCTGGATTCTCAGGTGGAGTAGTGGATACGGTCATCATGCGTATTGCCGATATTTTCTACAGTTTCCCCTTCATGATTCTGGCCATCACCATCTCATCGATCTTCGGTCCGTCGATTTACAATACCATGATCATCCTCGGCGTCTTATCCTGGCCGAGTTCGGCTAGGCTCTTACGGGCTGAGTTCCTAAAACTGAAAAACACAGATTTTTCGCTGGCCGCAGGGGCTATTGGTGCTACCCCCGCTCGCGTCATGTTTCGCCATATCCTGCCCAATGCCATCTCGCCCCTCTTGGTTTCTGCAACTCTGGGCGTTGCCTCAGCAATTCTGTCTGAAGCAGGCCTGAGCTTCTTAGGACTGGGCGTACCTCCCCCTGCTCCTTCTTGGGGAAATATGCTGAATCGAGCGCGTCCACTACATATTCTCGCGGCGATGCCTTGGATGTGGCTCCCTCCCGGAATCGCGATTTTCGTCATCGTCTTGAGCATCAATTTTGTCGGCGATGGGCTACGGGATGCCTTCGATCCTCGCCAAGTGATGAATCAATGACACGCTTCTGGCGCCGACTGGCACTCCTCATGTGGGGACTCTTCCTTTATGCCCTAGGAATCGCCTTGACGATTCGTGCTCAGATCGGCTATGCTCCCTGGGATACATTTCATGTAGGTGTGGCTAACACCCTAGGAATTACGATTGGCACCGCGTCAATTAGTGTGGGCATCATGATCATGGTAGTCACAGCTCTTCTCAGAGAAAAGGTGGGCCTGGGAAGTATCTTAAATATGTTCGCCATTGGCCTCTTTCTGGATCTCATTCTCGGGCTTGTACCTACAGCCACAAGTACGCTGAGTGGCGTTGTCATGTTGATAGCTGGCCTGATTGTTATTTCCTTCGCATCGTATTTCTACATTGCCTCTGGCTTCGGTGCAGGACCCCGTGATAGTCTGATGGTTGCTTTGACTCGCCAATCAGGACTGCCCATCGGCGTGTGCCGCATAGTAATTGAGGGCCTGGCATTAATTTGCGGCTGGAAACTAGGAGGGATGGTAGGTCTCGGGACTGTGCTAAGTGCTTTCTTGACTGGATTTTTCGTTCAACTAACCTTTAGGTTACTGGGCTTTGACGTCACCAAGATCCAACACGAAACGTTAGCTGAGACCTACCTGAACCTGAAATTATTGGCCTTACAAGCAAAGAAAGGACGGCATCCATCATGAAGAAAGTTTGGTTTTTCATCTTGTTATTGTCTGTGGTACTCCTTCTCACAGGTTGTCTACCAGGAGACGGAAAGCATAGCCAAGAAAACCCGGCGGGTTTCTTGTGGGGGATCTGGCATGGTTGGGTAGCCCCCCTCTCCTTAGTCCTCGCTCTCTTCCGGGAGGACATTCGTCTCTATGAGGTGGCCAACAGCGGCTGGTGGTACGATGTGGGTTTCTATGCAGCAGTTATCGCGGGCTTCGGAGGTCTCTCTTTAGTACGCAGAAAGGGAAAGTAGGGTTAAAAAGACACCCAGGCTGAAGTTTGATCAGCCTGGGTGTTTCGCGTTTGTCTTTACTCCATGAGTTTTGCCCGCTGAAGGACAACAACAATGACGGGAATGACAATAATCTGTAGGATGATGCCTGGGGCGGCATTGATCAAGGCACCAGCGGTGAACATCTGCCAGGTAAAGGATGTTCCCGAGAATCCCAAGACCACTGCATTCACCAGGCCCCAGAGAACGCGACCACCAAGCATGGCCAGTAGCAGGGATGCGTAAATACGGATTCTTTTCTTGGGCAAGGAGCGGTATAAAACGCCGGCCAAGTACCCATATGCGGCGAGTTCAAAGGCCATGACCAAGGCTGTAGGAAAGAGCGGAGGCATGCCAAATAATACGCTGCGCAAAAGTGGAGTCAAAAACCCCACTACAAGCCCTAGAGGGCCTCCCAAGACAAAACCACAAAGTAATACCGGAATATGCATGGGCAGCAAGCGACTGCCAACGCTAGGGATTTGCCCCGTTAAAAAAGGCATTACTAAACCCAATCCCAGGAACAAGCCGGCCAAGACAAGCCGTTTTGTTGATGTACTACGCAGTGCACACATGATGACTGCCCCCTTCTTAATAGCATTGTACTTAGGCATTATACATTGATGCCGCTGTGCTTCCCCCTTGTCCAGTCCAGTTGGTGTGGAAGAACTCCCCACGTGGTTTGTCGATCCGTTCATAGGTGTGGGCGCCAAAGTAGTCTCTTTGGGCCTGCAGTAGATTTGCCGGCAGCCGGGAGTTGCGGTAGCCATCGTAATAACTGAGGGCTGCGCTGAAGGCAGGTACCGGAATACCTTGGAGCATGGCTGTGGCGCAGACTTTCCTCCAACTGTCCTGGGCCGAGGTAATTTTCTCTTTAAAGAAGGGATCCAAGAGCAGATTGGCCAGGCCAGGATCTTGTTCAAAGGCCTTCTTGATATCACCCAGGAACGCCGAGCGAATAATGCACCCTCCCCGCCACATGAGGGCGATACCGCCATAATTCAAATCCCAACCATGACTCTGTGCTGCTGCGCGCATCAAGGCATATCCTTGGGCATAGGAGACGATCTTCGAGGCATAGAGCGCTTGCCTGATGTCCTCAATGAAGGCCTTCTTGTCTCCGCTAAAGCTCGGCTGGGGACCCTGAAGAACCTGAGCCGCCTCTACCCGTTCATCCTTCAGCGCCGACAAGAAACGCGAGTACACCGCTTCCCCAATGAGAGTCAAGGGAACGCCTTCGTCCAGCGATGAAATGGCAGTCCATTTGCCTGTTCCTTTTTGTCCCGCTGTATCGAGAATTTTCTCCACTAAGGGCGAGCCGTCTTCATCTTTGTAGGCCAGGATGTCCGCGGTAATCTCAATCAGGTAACTATCGAGTTCCCCTTGGTTCCATTCTCTAAAGATGGCGTGCATCTCATCTGGCGTCAACCCCACCAGATCCTTAAGAAGGTGGTAAGCTTCACAAATGAGCTGCATGTCGCCGTATTCAATGCCATTGTGCACCATTTTGACAAAATGACCAGCACCGTCCTGTCCCACCCACTCCGCGCAAGGGCTACCGTCTTCCACCTGCGCTGCTACAGATTGGAAGATAGGCTGGATGTGGGGCCAGGCCCCTGGAGAGCCTCCTGGCATAAGGCTCGGCCCGAGCAAGGCACCCTCTTCACCGCCCGATACGCCTGTTCCTACATAGAGCAAGCCTTGCTCTTCCACATACTTGGTACGGCGAACGGTGTCTGGAAAGTGCGAGTTTCCGCCATCGATGAGGATGTCGCCTGACTCAAGCAGGGGAATCAACTGCTCAATCAAATCGTCCACAGGTCGCCCTGCCTTGACCATGATCATTACTTTACGGGGTTTTTTCAAACTGGAAACCAACTCCGCAAGAGAATGGGTGCCAATGATATTCTTACCCTTCCCTCTGCCTTCCACAAAACTTGTCACTTTGTCCAGAGTGCGGTTATAGACGGCAACCGAAAAACCCTTGCTTTCTATGTTCATGACCAGATTTTCACCCATTACCGCCAAACCAATCAAACCAATATCCGCCTTAGTCATCCGTCTCAACACCCCTATCCTTCCCTATCGTTGCACCCGTGCGTTACCTTGCCAAATGCTCCACACCTGCTCTTCGTCTGCAGGCTGAGCATAATCGGTCAAAAAGGTGGTCGCCAAAGCACCAGTAGCCCAGGCGAATTGAATCCATTTCTCCGATTCCCAACCTCGCAAAATACCGTACAGCAAACCGCCCACAAAACCATCGCCTCCACCAATCCGATCCAAGACCGAAATGGGGCGAGGCTCAACCACATGCCAGGCGCCATCGGCTAACAAAATGGCACCCCACAAGTGGGAGTTTACATGGATCACTTCACGGAGAGTATTGGCAAAAACAGAAGTCTTTGGAAACTTCTCTTTGACTCTCCCGATCATATCCTTAAAGCCGCCGATCTGCTCATTCGTGTCTTGTCCCCCAACTTCGGGACCGCTGATACCGAGACAGAGCTGATAATCCTCCTCGTTACCGATCAAGATATCGCTCCAGCTTGCGATTTCACTGAAGACTGCGTGCAGTTCTTCCTCTCTACCCTGCCAGAATGAGGCTCGGTAGTTTAGATCAAAAGACACTAGCGTACCATACTTCTTGGCGGCCCGGGTGAGTTCGAGACAGAATTTGCTTGTTTCAGGGGAGAGGGCTGCTATCAGACCCGAAAGATGCATCATTTGCACACCTTCGGCACCAAAGATGCGTTCAAGGTCAAAATCCTGCGCGTTTAGGGACCGGCCCACTTCGCCCGCCCTATCGTTATACACCCTGGGGCCGCGGGAACCGGAGCCGCTGTCGGCAATGTTAAACTGGTGGCGATAACCCCACGGGCCTCCCTGGGGTACTTCGGGACCTTCGTAGCTCATGTGCCTGCTAGCGAGATTGTCCTTGAGAAACTGAGCAATGGGACTGCCTTGTACAAAGGCGGTTAACACCTTGACGGGTAGACCAAGGTACGAAGAAATACTAGCAACATTGGTTTCGGCGCTGGTGGCATGCATCAGGAAGGTATCACTGGAATGTACAGGTTGTCCGTTCGCTGGCGTCATGCGCACGCCCATACTGGTTGGAACCAGCAAGGAATAGGTAAAATCTTTCCTCAATGGTAGACTCAATGGTAATCCCCCTTGTCTTCATGGTTGACGTTTCTAACGAAAGCTCTTGTCCAAAGCCCAAAGACCGAGAGCTGGATTGCTCACGTAGAAGATGTCCTCCCCGTTAACGAGATTATGACCTTCCTGCAGTTCTTGTGGATTGTACTGCCTCACAGCTTCTGCATAGGGCAGATATGCGTAGTTGACTCCGCGCACTTCGTCCTCTGTCAAGTGCTCCACCGCATAGGTGATCGTAAACCGGTTTTCCGACGAACCGTGAATCAAGTGGGCTGCCACCGATAGATTCTGCCCTAGTTCTTCATCCGTCTCAACCGCCTGCAAGATTTCGCCGCTGGTCTTGTAGCCAAAGGCACGGATCAAACGATCGATTTCTGGGTCTTCACCAAACATACGCACACCAGAAGCGAGGATAAGGAGCTCACCACGATCCGCCATAGCCATTCTAGTGCGGTACACAGCTTTGTTCCCGAGCCAGGTGCTTCTGAACTCATGGGGATCCAAGTAGACGACGACTTTCTTGAGCGGTTCGGAGAGTAGATCCAAGTTGCATCGTTGGCTCCTAGCTACCGCCTGGCTGAATACCTCCCGTCCTTGGCCCAAGTATAAACCCTGCAGTCTAGTACCTTCTGCCTTGGTTTCAGTTACGGTCAAGACATAGGCCAGGGGTAAGCCAGCCAAGAACTCGTCTTGGGCGTAATCAAAAACCTGGCGAACGGGGGAATGATCGCGGCCCATCATCTTCTCCATACCGTAGACGGCGCCAAGAAAGTGTGATTTATCAATGATGTCTTTGCCGCCACAGCCAACGACAATATTCTTGGTGTAATTGGCCATCCCCACCACCTCGTGAGGCACAACTTGTCCGATGGAGAGGATTAGATCATACTTGCCTTCTAAGATTTCTCGGTTGATCGCAACCGTAATCGAATAGTCCAAGAGACCCCCTGAGACTTCCTGCACAAAGCTTCCTGGCACAACCCCAACCTTCCTTACATCGGTGCGCCAGTTGTGGTCGAGATACACGTCTGCAGGCAACTCTGCCCCAAAAATCCTCTGTTTTTCCTCCAGCGTCATGGGCACATGGGTTCCGAGCGCCGGAAGAATTCTCACCTCGGCAGGTTGCAGCATGTGGAACAACATATTGGTGATTGGCCCGGCCATGCTATGGGCCCTAGTGCCATCGGGAGGAATGAGCAAGATTTTGCGCAAGGGTTTTTCGTATCCCTTCAACCAAGTAGACAGCTCCTCTTGCACAGTCTTACGATGGATAGGACCGTCGGTTAAACATCGTTCTTCCATACCTTGCACCACCTTGTTCTTGTTGCCACATTATCATAGGAACTTAATTGATCATGTGTTGGATGACAGTAATGTCCGTCTGTCTCATACCCTTAGAGGCAATGTCTCCAACTACGGCGATGGTCTCTTCCACATCGGACTTTACGATACCATCCCCCTGCAAGAATTTGATGGCACTAAAGGACATGGTCAGACCCATCACGGCTGCATCAACGGAGGAGGCGATTTTCGCTGCACAAGATGGCTTCGCCCCATCGCAGAGGATACCTGCCACATTTGCCAAGGTGTTGGTGATGGTGTCGCTGACTTCGTCATAATCTCCGCCAAGCATGTATGCAATAGCCGCCCCAGAGCCACAAGCTGCACTGACCGCTCCGCAATAGGCCGAGAGGCGACCTATCGACGTCTTTTGGTGAATGGCAACAAGGTTGCTGACACAAAGTGCCCTTAGGAGCTCCTCGTCCGATAGCCCATAATACCGGGCATAGACCATGACAGGAATGGAGGCCGCGATACCCTGGTTTCCACTACCAGAATTAATCACCACCGGCAACTGGCAGCCGTCCATCCGGGCGTCTGAAGCAGCCGCGGCAGTAGCCCGGGCCACATTGCCCACTGCGGTACCAAAATTATCCATCAGAACCTTGCCCACATTGGCGCCGTAGTCTTCCCTTAGACCTACCTCCGCGATGGCGGAGTTGGCTTGGATCTGCGGTCGAAGGATCGGTTCAACATCCTCAAGCCGCACAGAACGGGCAAAGCTGAGAATGTCACTGACATTTAGCAAGGAACGATCCCCAGACAAGTGGGCCTCATCCAGTGCTACCTCCTTATTCAGGAGCACTTCACCGTCGCGCTCGATCCTGACAAAACCGGTATGCGTATGCAAAATCTCCACGAGGGCCTGGCTTTGCTTCGTGCTTCCCGCTACAATGAGATGAAGTTTTGCCGGACTCTCGAGTAACTCCACCTGGCAAAGCCCAGCGTTACTTAGACGCTCCTTTGTCGCCTCAATGTCTTCCGGGCCGACAGAGCCGAGCACGGCTAAGCCTCGCCCCACCTCACCGCCGAAAATGCCGAGCCAGAGTGCGGCAACGATTCCCTTTAACCCGTTCGAGTGGGGAATGATCACGGATTTGGTGTTCTTGATCAGGTTTCCACTCATGCGGACGTGGAGTTTGTCCGGGACCTCACCCAAGACTTCTTTCAGTTTTGCACCAGCCAAGGCTAAACAGGCAGGTTCGGTGCACCCAATTGCCGGCACCAGTTCTTCCTGGAGGATGGCGACATAATTCTCGTACTTCAGGACATCAATACACATAGTCCACCTCGTGATCCACAGTATAGTTGCTAGGGCAGGGGATTCCCCGCTGCTTTGTAAAGGCCGTACCACTCTTCCCGGGACAGATGCACCCTGGGCGCCTTACATATGTCTCGTAGACGCTGAACGTTCGTCGTGCCAACAATTGTCTGTATCCTGGCAGGATGACGCATGATCCAAGCGACCGCGATGGCCCCGTCTGTCACGCCTTTCTGATCGGCCAAGATGCGAATCTGCTTGTTCAATGCCTCGTACTTCTCACTCGTTAAGAACACACCTTCGAACATCCCGTGCTGAAAGGGTGACCAGGCCTGAATCGTAAGATTATGCAGACGACAGTACTCCAATGTGTGCCCAGTGCGATCAAGCGCGTAATCGCTCTGCATGTTCACGTTGATTCCGCTATCAATCAGTGCGGTGTGAGCCAGCGAAAACTGCAACTGATTGATCATCAGCTTCTGCTTAACAAACGCTTGCAAGAACTGAATTTGGGCGGCGTTATAGTTACTTACACCAAAATACTTAACTTTCCCTGCCTGCTCCAGAGCATCAAAAGCGCCAGCCACTTCTTCAGGCTCAATTAGGGCATCTGGTCGGTGCAGCAAGAGGATGTCAATGCTCTCAACACCCAGCCGTTTTAGGCTCTGGTCCACCGCTGCCGTAATATGCTCAGCCGAAGCATCGTAGTAGCCCTGACGTATACTACACTTATCCTGAATGAGTAGCTTATCTCTCAAGCTAGGGTTACGTTTCAAAACTTGACCAAAAATGACCTCCGACTGCCCCTGACCATAGATGTCGGCATGATCGAAGAGATCGATTTCTTCTTCAAGTGCCGTATGTACCAACTGCTCAGCGGCGGCCAGGTTCAGCCCAGCCAGGCGCATACAACCTAAAGCAATAGGGGCAGAGGCGACCTTAGCCCCCAGTACGATTTTCTGCAAGTCCTCTCCTCCAATCTTGTTTAGACTCCTATTACAACTATCTTATCCTTTGAACTTGCTAGCGTCTAGATCAAAACACAAAAACAAAGGAGCCCGTTCCCCCAAGCTCCTCTGTACCTTCTAATTCTGTTCGAATCCGGCGCCGCCATTAGGGTCTATCCTTGTTTATTTTCGGCTGCCCGGTTCATCTATGTTCGAATTTCTCCACTTACACCGGAAGCTTCCATCGACCTAGGGACCTTCGTCCACCACCTAGGTGCAATGCTCCGGATCCCCCCTCCTCTCTATAGTTGGCTTCTTGGTGTGGTTGCATGAAACAACCATAAAGGTCTCTTTGTGTGAATTGTACTACATTCTTTCTGAGTTGTCAAATAATTTGAAATAGATTTTAGGAATCCTCCGCCACCCGCAGCCCGGGGCTCGCGGATCCTTGGGCATGGTAGGTTATGGCTAGTTCTAGGTACCGCTGTAGCAAATCATCATAAAGCAGTTCAGGCGATAGCAGAAACTTCTTATGCTCAAGAAAAAGCAGGGGAACCCCTTTGGCCCACCCCTTCCCTAGCAGAGTCGAATTCGTGCCAAGTCGGCGTAGTTCGTCTTCATCCAAGACCCAGTTGGGCTTAGACTTTCCAGCGGCCCCTTGAGCAATACGGCTGGTGTAGAAAAAATACAGCAAGTGCTGAACTTGCACATAGTTTCGAACAGAGGCGAGCCTGTCGCCTTCTTCCGCCAACAGAACTCCAAAGATGGCGAGAAGCTCAGGCCAACTGGCATGCAGTCGAGCAAGAACACTGCCAAGCAAGCCTTGGGGTCTCATCTCCCGTAAATGAACACTCGCCTTCTTCAACGCAACGATCAAGCGAAAATCCGGTTCCTCTTCTCCAATCCTACAGTCTCCGTAATGGTGCACTAAGTGAATTAGTGCCTTTAGCTGGGCCTGATAACCGTAATCCGCCAAGGAGGTTCCATTCTCTTGTCGTCTGCAGTGTAACTCGTCTACCAGGCTGTGCAGTTCAGCAAACCTGCATGAACTGGCTAATTCCACTACACTCTTCCATCGATGCTGCTCCCTGATCCATCATCTCCCCTTCCCCCTATGATGGCTAGAGTATTCGCTATTTTTCTGAATATTCCTGCCATAGGTTGAAAATACGTACAAGAAGGGAAAGAGCTTGGTTTCACGAAAACACCAGTAGACTAAAACCAGAGAGGAGGCTAGATCAGATGATCTTGACGGTAACAGTAAACCCTGCCCTAGACAAGAACTATCTTGTCCCAGGCTTCGGTCTGAGCGGAATTCACCGGGCACAGAGTATGTCCATCGTTCCCGCTGGCAAGGGGATCAATGTCGCGCGGGTGCTGAAGACTCTGGGAGTGAAGACCCTAGCCACGGGCATCGTAGGCGGATACACGGGCAGACAGATCGAAGCGGGGCTGAAGGGGCTTGATGTGCCATACGATTTTGTGCGGATCCGAGCAGAATCTCGTGCCAACGCTCTCATCTATGATCCCCAGCGCAAAGTACATACCGAATTAAAGGAGCCAGGCCCCGATGTTCCTACGGATGCCTGGAAAAGGCTGGAGGCAAAAATCATGCACTTGGCTCCAGCCTGTAGCTGGGTTGTTTTCGCGGGCAGCCCGCCTCCAAGCACACCGGCCCAGGTCTATGCGCCCTTGATCCGAGGAGTGAAAGCTTTAGGGGTGAAAGTAGCCCTTGACACCAGGGGTCCGTGGCTTCAGGAAGGAGTAAAGGCCCAACCTGACCTGATCAAACCGAATTGGGAAGAGTTTCAAGAGTTGGTGGGCCGCTGCCAGTCTACGATGGAAGGCCTTAGCAAAGCGAGGGACTTGGTGAATCAAGGTCTCGCTACCATTGTTGTCTCCATGGGTGGACAGGGTGCGATGGCAGTGCACCAAGGCCAGAGCTACCTGGCAGAACAGCTCCCCCCCATCGAAGTTATGAGTCCAATAGGCAGTGGTGATACCCTCGTTGCGGGCCTCTTGAGTCAATGGGTCGCTGGCCGAGAATTCGCGGGTGCCTTCCGCTTCGGCTTGGCCGCTGCCACCTCCAACGCTGCCCATTTTGGTGCAGGAGAGTTTGATCCCTTGCAGACCGAAGCGTTAGACAAAGCCATCACAATCAATAGGATCGAGTTTTGAACTAGGAGGTATTCTTGATGCTCATTGACCTGATGAAAGACACCCGAAGTTTTAGACGGTTCAAACAAGAACCGGCTCCCACTATGGCTAATTTGATAAGCCTAATTGATATTGCCCGGCTGACTCCTTCCACCGCCAACCGACAACCATTAAAATATGTCTTGGTTAAAAGCGAGCAAGTCTTGCCAGAGGTGTTTTCCTGCCTGACCTGGGCAGGCTATTTGAAGGATTGGGACGGGCCGAGCACCTCTGAACAACCCTCGGCTTACATTGTCATCCTCAGCGACTCTGCACTGAGCAAACATCCAGGCATCGACGTGGGTCTAGCAGCCCAGAGTATTCTCTTAGGAGCCCAAGAGCTCGGGTTTGGCGCCTGTCTCTTGGCAGCCATCGATCGACCTCGTCTGGGTGAAGTCCTCGATCTGCCGGAGAATCTCGAGATTCAACTGGTAGTCGCCCTTGGTACGCCCGGCGAAGAGGTAAGATTAGCGTCTGTCGTGGACGATGGTAGTATTCGCTACTATAGAGACGAGCAGGATGTCCATTTTGTCCCCAAACGTTCCCGGGACGAGCTGATTGAAAAGACCCTTTAGCCACTGCTAAAGGGTCAATTGTACCGGAGTTGTGTTTGCTAGATTGTCGCTCACCGGGCAACGACTTCCCACCGCTTTCAGCCAGGCGTCGAGTTGCTCCTGACTTGCATTAGAATCGGGTAGCACCTTCACGCGGATTTCTTGAAAGCCTGCCCGGTTTGTGGCGGATTCCCCCAAGAACTTAGCTGGATCCAAATCTCCCGCCAGTTCAAAGGTGATGCCCCTAAGTTCGAAAGCCATTTCCTTGGCAACCACATGGCCCACTACGGTCAAACACCCGGCTAGAGCTCCTAAAATGTACTCCACCGGAGTTGGTCCTTCGTCTGTACCACCCAAATTCGACGGTTCGTCAATGATCATTTCGAAGTTCCGCGCCCTTACCACAGTCTGGGTCGGGTTTACGCTATGGGCCCCTACTGTAAACGTCGCTATGGCCATGACAACTCTCCCTTCTTAACTCGATCCCAGAATACCCTAAACCGGCGGGTTTATGCGCCTGTGTCCAGAATCAGATCGCTCTTGCGGGAAACGTCTAAGGCAGAAATGTATCGTTCTTCTAGGGGGATCCATTCTTCAACAAAGCGCTTCAACATCAGAGGCCCATTACGCTTCAGGATTCGCCCCTTCTGGATCTCGGGAGAGACTGTTAAGAATACCTTGAGATCATAGTTTTCGGCCAGGGTAGGATGGTGGCTGTAAGAGCCTTCCACAATCATCAAGCGATGGGATGCAATTGTAGGCGAGGCTGTGAAGCTATTCTGCTGGCAATGATACATCTGGTAGCTGAAGGGCTGATTCGCCTTGAGGTTTGGCACTACTTCGAACTGAAACCGCTCATAGTCGATATTACCCCCAGGGGCGCTGAGCCGACTTGGTGTGCGCTGCTCCGGCCGGAGAAAGAAATGATCCATAGCGATGACCGGACACTCATAAACATCCTTTAAGAGCTGGCCTAGAAAGCTCTTTCCCGCACTACTCCGCCCATCAATTGCCACAAGAACGCGGGGCCGTCCCGCAGCCAGGAGCTGCTCAATCTGCTTAAACACCGGAAAGAATTGGGCAAAGGTACTACTGACCACTCGATAGCTCGGGGCGTAATGTTCCTTATAACGCGGACTGTGACTGATTGGAGGATAACCTGCTTGTTTATAGTCCGCAAGAAACGA
This sequence comes from uncultured Clostridiaceae bacterium, assembly GCA_964485345.1. GTDB lineage: Bacteria > Bacillota > Limnochordia > Darwinibacteriales > Darwinibacteriaceae > UBA5420. The sequence goes on along the minus strand of CAZAJB010000008.1, from coordinate 16,775 downwards.
CTGGAGATCCTCTGTTGGGTAGAGCTCCTGCAGTATCGCTAGTTTCTCTTCGAAGCTTGTCATACTTCCTTTTTGCCGATTGGCGGTCAAAAGAAAGAAGCGGTTGGCTGTTGTAGCAGGTAGTGTATCACCTAAGGCCGGGAGCTGCAGACGAACCAGTCCGCCACCAATGGGCTCAAAAAGTTCACCGGGAGGGATGTCAACTTCAGATCTGGCCAGCTCTTCTTCGAGTCGCGCTAAACTGGCCCCTTCATCACCGATGAAATGACCAACACCAAATTCGTTCTGATAGATGAGCTTGACTAAATCTACCGGCTCAAGCTGAGGATACCGCTGCTGATGCTGGCACAGAAGCTTCTTTAGTTCTTCCAAAGGCCGACTACCTCTCTATTGGGCGCCCACTAGTTTCGTAAGCTGGCTCATATTCCATTCTTAAGCAACAATCCGTCCTCGCGACACACAGATCCTATTATCAACAATTTTCCGTGATTCGTCCAGCCCTTTCTCTCTTGATCCTCCGCCTAGAGGCGGACAAAAGAACAGACCTGAGGCGAATTGCTCAATGTTTCCTTCCCTGTTATACTATAGAAAAAGGAGGCATGACAATGGAACCAAAACATCTTGGAGCCCTAGCTCTGGTCCTTTTAGGAGGATATTTTCTTGCTAATAATGTCGGAATTCTTCCGAGCCTAAACGTCTTTTGGCCCGTTGTGCTCATTGTTCTGGGCGTAATAGCACTTTACCAAAGCGGCTCCAAACCGAAAAAGACGGTACGAGGTGATGGTGAAGTCATTTATGAAATAGGCGGAGACTCGTCTGCCCTTAAGGCCTTAGTGGCTATCCCCGTGATCTTTGTCGTTGCCATCGTAGCTTTGGTTGTTCTTGGGGTATTAGGCCCGTTTTTCATCCTCTCCCTGCTCTTCGTCCCCATCGCCCTTTTCTTCAAACTCGGTTGGGTTTTTCTGCGTCTGCTGGTGCCGATTTTCCTTGGAGCAGCGCCTTTGCTCTTGCTCCTAGGAATTCTGATGCTGATTTTCTAGCGACTGATCGATGGAGATCTTCGCAAAAAAAGGAACCTGCCCAGAGGACGGGTTCCTTTGCTTATACCCTGATAAAAATGGAACCGTATTGGCATCAAACCTACGATTCTACCTCCATGACCCAACCAAAGGGATCTTGGAGCCGACCATTTTGAATGCCTGTAATCGCATCATAGAGCCGTTGGCTGATCTCGCCGATTTCTCCGCCGCCGATTTCGATCGTCTTATCTGCCCAACCAAGTTTGCCGATAGGGCTAATGACAGCAGCAGTACCGCAACCGAAAGCTTCCACTAGGCGACCTTCCGCCTGGGCCTGAAAAATCTCTTCGATACCTAAGCGACGCTCCACCGTAGGAATATCCCAGGACTTCAGGAGCTGTAAGACGGAGTTGCGGGTGATACCAGGCAGAACACTATCGCCTAGATCTGGCGTAATAAGCTCTCCACCAATGTTAAAGAATACGTTCATCGCCCCAACTTCTTCCACATACTTGCGCTCCAAACCGTCAAGCCACAATACCTGCGAATAGCCTTGCGCTTGTGCCTTCTTTTGGGCTAGAAGGCTACCTGCATAGTTTCCAGCCGCCTTAGCATATCCGGTGCCGCCGCGCACCGCGCGGACATAATGGGGTTCAACCCAGATACTTACCGGATTCAGCCCCTCTTTGTAATAGGCTCCCACAGGCGATAGGATCACGATAAACTTGTAGGAGAAAGAGGCTCGAACCCCTAGGACGTTATCGCAACCGATGACAAAGGGTCTGAGATAAAGAGCCGTGCCAGGTGCACTGGGAATCCAGTCCTGATCGACTGTCACTAACTCTTTGATGGCCTGCAGAGCGAACTTCTCATCAAATTGCGGGATCGACATGCGGGCGTTGCTACGATTGAGGCGGGCCATGTTCTGCTCAGGACGGAACAAGAGGATCTTACCTTCTGGACTTCTGTAGGACTTCATACCTTCAAAGACAGCTTGCCCATAGTGCATCACTGCACAAGAGGGATCCATTTCAAGCGGTCCATACGGCACAATGCGGGCATCATGCCATCCCTTACCTTCGGTGTAGTCCATGATAAACATATGGTCAGTGAAAAATCTACCAAAACCCAGGTTGTTCTGATCTGGTTTGGCCTTCGGGGTTGTTGTCTTCACCAGAGAAATCTTCACGATCGAACACTCCCTCTATCTTCTTCATTATATGTATATTTCATGTTTTGAGCTTCGAATCCTCCTTAGCCTCCACGGTGTAATCTAGGTAGAATCGGCCTTAGCTTTGCTTTGCGTTGCCTAGCCGAATGTCCTTCACGAATGCTCCGACTTTGACCCCCCAAAGAGTTCGTTTTCCATAAAAAGTCGTTAAGAAATTTAACTCAACATTAACAGAGCCAAAAAGCTGTTGCTTCGAGTCGATGACTTCGCTAAAATGAGACTGAAAGGAGTTGCGCCCATGGAAGTTGTATTCACAGGCAAGACAAAGGATGTTTTTCGCTCAACGGATGGAAAGTACGTACTCAAGTTTAAAGATGATGTGACGGGCGAGGATGGAAGGTTTGATCCTGGTGCCAATACAGTGGGGTTGAGTCTGGAAGGTGCTGGCCAGGCCGCTTTGCGCCTGAGCAAGTTCTTTTTTGAGCTACTAGACAAGAAAGGAATTCCATCCCATTACATAGACGCAGACATCGGCGAAAAAACCATGACAGTTGAACCAGCCACTCCCTTTGGAGCGGGCCTCGAAGTGATCTGTCGCTACCGGGCAGTAGGGAGTTTCTTTCGCCGCTATGGCAAGTATGTGCAAATGGGCGAACCCCTCGATGCCTTTGTGGAATTCACCCTGAAGGACGACGCGCGAGAAGACCCGCCGATTACTAAAGATGCCCTTACTATGCTGGGGATTCTATCACAAGCAGAGTACGACACCCTCTGCGAGCTAACCCGGGAAATCGCCGCTCTCGTCAAAGAGGAACTAGCCCAGAGGCAGATGGATTTATACGATATTAAGTTCGAGTTCGGCCGCATTGGCAAGGATCAAGAGATTGCCCTAATTGACGAGATTTCCGGCGGCAACATGCGAGCCTTTAAAGACGGCGTACAAGTTCAACCTTTGGAGCTGACCAAACTGATGCTCGAAGGTTGCTAGTCACTGCCATCTAAGAGATGGATCCCACCTGCTTCCTGCTGGATTTGGTGTAATGCTCTCATGCCCCGGGGATCCGTAGGATGCGTGGCAAACTCCAGGTGAAAAGCTCCGTTATGGAGCGACTGGAGATCAAGGAGAGGAAGTTCCAAGTCACTGAGAATGCTCAAGATCAGTGAAAGACTTCGAGCCGCGGACCCCTCACACAGGCCCTGGATTCGAAGGCTGACAGAGCTAGAGGGGCTGTGAGCAGTATCGAGCAATAGTTGGTATTGCCTCTCCCTCGAAAGACGCATCAGAGTTCGCAGAAATGCCCTGGCATAGATGGTGAGATCTGGCGGAATCTGGTCTGGTAATTGCCCTAAAACTCGCTCCTCTTGTTCAGGCACAAAGATGGATGCGCCTGTTTGACCCTTGTAAGCGGCCACCTTTTCTATCGTACGCATCCTTTTGGCAAATTGATCCAAGAGCTCTTGGTCAATGGCAGCGAGTTCCTGACGTAGCTTCTCAAGCTCGCCCACATGATCTACCTCCCCAGTCCTGGATTCCGTAGGCCACTAAGAGTAAATCTGTGATGGCAATGGCAGCGGCCGCCTCTACAGCAACTGCAGCACGGGGCACAATGGCAGGGTCGTGACGTCCCTGGATCAGCAACGTCTCCTCGCACAGCGTCTCCAGATTGATACTAGACTGGGGACGAGCGATGGAAGGTGTTGGCTTAATGCCTACTTGAAAGACTAGGGGCATGCCATTTGTGATTCCCCCATTGATTCCACCCTCGTGATTGGTCAAGGTACGCACCCGGTTTTCCTGGTCAAGGTAAAAAGGATCGTTATTCTCCGAGCCCTTGCGTGCGCAGACTGCAAAGCCATCACCAAAGGAGACTCCCTTCACTGCAGGAATGCCATACAGAAGGGAAGCTAAGCGCGATTCGACTCCGGCAAAGATCGGATCACCCAGACCTGCAGGTAATCCCAGGACAAAACACTGGGCAACTCCGCCCAGGGAATCCCCCTGGGAACGAGCATCCTCCACCAAGGCTATCATCTCTTGACCCTTACCATCGTCAAGGACGGGCAGCTCCTTGGCTTGCAGGGCGCGTAGTTTCACCCGATCGGGATTCGCTGTATCGATGTTCACATCGGAGACGCCGCCCAATTCCGCGATCCGGGTGAACACCTCAATGCCTTTTCGGGCTAACATCTGTAGGCAAATGGCCCCGGCGGCACAGAGGGGGGCCGTGAGCCTGCCGGAGAAGTGCCCTCCGCCTCTAGGATCCGCTGCACCAACGTAACGAATCGATCCAGTGAAATCCGCGTGGCTAGGCCGTGGTAGTCTGGATGTTTGATCATAATCTTGGGGACGCGCATCGGTGTTTTCGATCATGATGCCCAGAGGCGTCCCTGTTGTTTTGCCCTGATACAGACCGGAGAGAACAGAAAAGGTATCTCCTTCCCTTCTCTTGCTAGACCAGGGGGTCCTCCCTGGTGCCCTTCTCGCCAAAAAGGATTGCACTCGTGCGAGGTCCACGTCTTCGCCCGGGGGTAGCCCGTCCATCACCACTCCCACTGCACTGCCATGTGACTCCCCGAACAAAGTGATCTTTAGTTGTTCCCCCCAGCTTGATGCCATGAAGATCCTCCTTTAGCCTTCCCACTCGAAGGCGGTCATGATCGTTTGTACAATTTGTGCCGCCTCAGCTTGAGCGGAAACCTTGAGATCGGCTAACCTTGCATAGATGGGCTCCCGCATGGCATACAGGGCTTTCGCCTCTGCACGGCCTCCAAGGAGCATCGGCCGACTTGTGTCTCCCTCTAACCGCTCCAGCACCCTCTCAAGGGGAAGCTCAAGACAGATCACGAGCGCGTTCGCTCTTCTAACAGCCGCTATCATACTTTCCTCGACAAGCGTACCGCCACCTGTAGCCAGCACCTGCGCCTCTGGACGCTGAACCTGTTCTAGGAATACCTGTCTTTCGAGGGAGCGAAAAGCCTCCTCGCCAGAGTCGGCGAAAATGTCCGCAATGCCCTTGCCCGCCCTTTGCTCGATCACTTCATCCAGATCTGCAAAAGGCAAAGCGAACGCCTTGGCTAAAGCTCGCCCGACCGTGCTCTTTCCACTACCCATGAAACCGGTCAGCACAAGCTTGAGCGGACTTTGCGCCAAGACCACCTGTGGGAGTGTTCTGCGGACATCGTTGATTTCCTCCGAAAAAGGCTGAAAATCAATCTCCGGATTCCAGATCTTCTGGGCTAGTAAGGCCTGCTCAAATAGCATCTGTAAACCACCTTTGGCCCAGATCCCTCTCGTTTTTGCCTCTAGGATCAGCCGCGTGGCGGTGGGATTATAGATGCTGTCAAAGATCGCCTCCCTGGTTCTGATCTGCCCCTCTTTGAGCGGAGTTGCTCCCGTATGCGGCCACATGCCAAGGGGTGTTCCGTTCAGCAAGACATCGCATTCGACTTGCCATGTATCACGAAGACTTTGAGCCGAGATGCGATGGTAACCCTGATTTTTCGTCTCCCGAACAAGTGCCGTAGCACGCTCAGAATTGCGGCCGACGATCAAGATTTCCTGGGCCCTAGCGCGTACCGCTTCCATGGTCATGACCCGGGCCACGCCCCCTGCCCCTAAGACGCAGACTTTACGCCCCTGGATCGGCACACCACAGGAGGCAAAGGCGGGGCCATCGGTGTTATAGCCGATGCGCCCATGCACCGTATTAACAGCACCATAGAGAGTGGCAGAAGGCATGATGCGCTCTAGGTATGGTATGATGGTCTCTTTGTAGGGAATTGTACAGTTGAAGCCATCGAGGGAATCAAGGAGTTTGGGTAGTCCTTCTGCCAAAGCTGCAGCTTCTAGCGCATAGAGTTTGTACTCTCCTGGTATTCCAATGATTTGCATAATACGCTCATGAATGAAGGGTGACAGGCTATGTCCCAAGGGATAGCCAAGCAAGCCAAAGCGGCGAAAACTCCTTCTTTTTTGCATCTCGCTCACCCTCCGGTGAAAACAAGGGCCGTAGCCCTTGTTTTTTATTTCGTCAGCTGTAGGAACTCTTCAACATCATCAGTAGCCAATTTGACGGCGGCCTCCCAGAAATCTGGCTTGGTCAAATCTACGCCTAAATGTTTGTGCGCCAAGTCTTCCACAGACATTCTGGCGGTATCGGCAAGGAGACGTGCATAGCTGTGGGCAAAGCCCTGTCCTTCCGCTTTGGCTCTAGCATAGACTCCTGCACTAAAGAGGTAGCCAAAGGTGTAGGGGAAGTTGTAAAAAGGAACGCCCGTGGAGTAAAAGTGAAGCTTCGATGCCCAGAAATGGGGATGGTACTCTTTGAGACTTCCCAGGAACGCTTCCTGCTGCGCCTCAGCCATCAGCTCGTTTAGCCGAGCCGAGCTCACTAGACCCTTCTTACGTTCGGTATAGAAACGGGTCTCAAAGAGGAAACGAGAGTGAATGTCCATAAAGAAGGACACACTGCGACCAATCTTATCCTCCAAGATACCAAGCTTCTCTTGGGGGCTACTTGCGGCCCCAATGGCGCCATCTACTACCAGGAGTTCTCCAAAGGTAGAGGCCGTTTCGGCCACATTCATAGCATAGCGACGAAGGAACAAAGGAGCATCCTTCAGCACATAGCCATGATAGGCGTGGCCTAGCTCATGGGCGAGGGTACCCAGACTGCTAATCGTGCCAGAGTAGGTCATAAAGACCCTGGACTCCTTACTCAATGGCAGCGAGGTGCAAAATGCTCCAGGGCGTTTCCCCCCCCGATTCTCCGCCTCAACCCAGCGCAAGTCCAAGGCTCGCTGGGTGAAATCAGCAATGTCTGGACTAAATTTCCTAAACTGATCAACCACGAAGTCTTTGGCATCCGCAAAAGGAATCTGCTTACCCGCATCGCCGACCGGTGCGCCTAGGTCATACCAGGCGACTTGATCGAGATCGAGAAGCTCGGCTTTGCGCTTCAAGAATTTGACCAGATGCGGCTTACCGCCTTGTACAGCTGCCCACATGGCATCAAGCGTTGCCCGTTCCATCCGATTCCTTTGCAGCGGTTCGGATAATACATCATCCCAACCACGGTTCTTATAGAGATTGATCCTAAAACCCGCCAGGTGGTTCAAGGTACTGGCAAAGAGTTCTGCTTTGTTAGCCCAGGCGTCCTCATATTTATGGAACACCTCGCGGCGCACATCGGCTGCAGGGTTTGACAGGAGATTCGCTGCCTGCCCCATAGACAAGGTCTGGGCTTTCCCCTCGAGCTCCATCTCAATGGACATGTCGCCCACGATGGTGTAGTAGAGATGGGACCAAGCATGATAACCATCCACCTCAAGGTCTGTAACTAAAGCCTCAAGCTCTGGTGACATCTTTGTCTTGGCCACAAAGCGCCTTTCGTTCAGAGAAAAACCGAGTTCCTTAAGCTCCTGGTCTGCTAGGAAGGACAGCCAATTCTCTTCAGGAATGCTGAGTAAAATGTGATCAATCGCGGTAAATACGCCTGACAGAGATGCACTGATCTGACCGAGATCTCCCTGGAGTAGCTTGGCTTTGTCGTCACGTACATCCTGCGCCGTGAGACAACCCACAAAGGCACGGCATTGTCCTAGATGAATCTGTACATCCTGCATATCGTGGACGAGTGTCTTTAGTTGCTCCAAACTCAGGTCCGCGGTCAACCCTGCAACCTGCTCTCGCAGGGCTGTGGTTTTTGTCCGTACCCCCTCGAGCTGTTCTCGCAGCTCCCGAGATGAACTCCCTCCAGGAAAAATGCTGTCTATATCCCATCGTTGCACTTGGTTCGTCATACACTACCTCCTCAAAATGATGGACCTTGCGGCCAAGCTCAATCTACAAGACAAAAGCGAGCGGTAAAGTGGCGCAGAATCGGTGGTTCATATTCAAAGGCAATTCCCTTGATAGCATCCCGCTTGGCGTAGACCTTAGCTATAGAATCGGCAATATAGCGCATATGGTTGTCGGTGTAGACCCTGCGAGGAATCGTCAAACGAAGCAGCTCTAAATCGGATAGACCGTCTTCACCCGTCTCAGGATCCCGACCGAACAGCAAAGAGCCAATCTCTACAGATCGAATACCGCTCTCTATGTAGAGAGCAACTGCAAAGGCGTGGGCAGGATACTGTGTCTTGGGCATAGCAGGCAAAATCCTACCCACGTCTACAAAGACGGCATGACCGCCGATGGGTGATTGTACCGGAACGCCTTCCTCTTGCAGTAGTCTACCCAAGAGGCCTACCTGAGAAATGCGCTGCGTTAGATAGTCTTCGTCCACGACTTCTTTGAGACCAATAGCAAGAGCCTCCATATCACGGCCAGCTAAGCCCCCATATGTTGGAAACCCCTCCAAGGGCACGACCATGGCTTGGCAGCGCTGGAAGAGCTCTTTATCCTCGCGTATAGCCAAGACTCCACCAATGTTCACCAAGCCATCTTTCTTGGCACTCATGGTGAATGCATCGCAGTAGGAGAACTGTTCCTTCACAATTTCCGGAATACTCCGGTTCGCGTAGCCCTCTTCGCGTTGCTTGATAAAATAAGCGTTCTCTGCAAAGCGGGCACTGTCCATAACAACGGGTATGTCGTACTTCTTCGCCAATGCATAGGCAGCCTTGATATTGGCCAGCGAGATTGGCTGTCCACCCACACTGTTACAAGTCACAGTGGTCACAATGGCAGCAATCGAATCCTGTCCCTTTTCCTGAATAAACCTCTCCATAGCCTCCAAATCGAAGTTGCCCTTAAAGGGATGCTCCTTGGCCGTATCTAGGGCTTCGGCGTTGATAAAGTTCACCGCTTTTCCTCGACCTAGTTCGATATGGGCTTTGGTGGTGTCAAAATGCATGTTACCCAAGACGTACTGACCCTTGCGTTGAATTAAGAGGGGGAAGATGACCTGTTCTGCTCCCCTCCCTTGGTGAGTGGGTATGACGTACTTGTGCCCTGTGAGGGTTTGAACCGTCTCTTCGAGGTGATAGAAGTTGAGGCTTCCTGCGTAAGACTCATCCCCGAGCATCAACCCAGCCCACTGCCTATCACTCATGGCACCGGTCCCGCTGTCGGTAAGCAAATCGATATAGACCTCATCACTACGTAACAAAAACGGGTTATACCCCGCCTTCTCAATACACTTTTGACGTTCTTCCCGCGGCAAGAGCCTGATGGGTTCCACCATTTTAATCTTGTACGGTTCTGGTTGATACGATGTCATGTAAACTCCCCCTCGCATGTTTTTTACATTTACCATTACTATTAGGTTCGTCATCCTATTTCCCTTCACGGGGGCAAAGTTTTCCTGGCACAACGAAAGGGACCTCGAAAGGCCCCTCTCATTACACGTCACGGTTGCGTACATCGTCTGGAACATACTTGCCAGTCTTTTTTCGTTGCCGCACACACTCTGTGAGTAAGAACTCGATCTGTCCGTTTACCGAGCGGAAATCGTCCGCGGCCCAGGCGGCAATCTCCTCATAGAGTTTCTGAGACAAGCGAAGCGGGACTTGCTTCTTAGACATGCTTAATACAGACTTCCACTGTTCACGACAGGCTGGGCGTCTCTGTTACCGCACAGAATGACAAGGAGATTTGACACCATCGCGGCTTTGCGCTCTTCGTCAAGATTTACCACGTTGTTTTCGCTGAGGGTGTCAAGGGCCATCTCGACCATTCCTACAGCCCCGTCAACAATCATTTTTCTCGCATCAATGATGGCGCTGGCCTGTTGCCTTTGCAGCATCACGGCAGCAATTTCGGGTGCATAGGCTAAATGCGTAATGCGGGCTTCAATAATCTCAAGACCTGCCTCTTCAACCTTGCTTTGAATTGTCTGCTGAATTCGCTCTGCTACTATTCTGCTCGAACCCCTCAGACTGCCATCATCAGGCATCCCATCACCGGTCGTATCCACTCCCGGTGCTACATCATACGGGTAGATGCGGACGATGTCCCTGAGCGCACTGTCGCACTGCAGCGACAAGTATTCTTTGTAGTTATCAACGTTGAAGACCGCCTGGGCCGTGTCGACAACTCTCCACATGACAGCAATACCGATTTCGACCGGATTACCCAAAGCGTCGTTAACCTTTTGCTTGGCATTGTTGAGAGTCATAATCTTCAAAGAGAGTTTCTTGCTAGGGACAGAAATTTGCCCCGAGGAACCCTGCCCCGCAACGACAATCTTTGACCCCGCGTCTTTATCTACGTCGGAGCTCTGGCCCAAACGGGTTCTTGCAGCTGGGTTAACGGCAGAAGAAAAGGGATGGATCCAGAAGAATCCTGGTTCTCTCAATGTACCGGTGTACTGGCCAAACAGTGTGAGCACCAGCGCTTCTTGGGGCTTAATTACTCTAAAGCCTAAGAAGGGGATGATTGCCACAAAAAGACCGAGTATGCCAACGACCAGAGGTAAAGCACCAATATTCCTCCCACCATCCAACAGAACGCCTCCGAGAATAACTAGACCGACCATCCCCACATAAAGCAAGACAAAGAGGATTAACCAAGGGATCCCCGCTTTCGCTTTCAAGACTTTTTCGTTCATAAATTCGTCTCCCCTCGACACAGATTAGATACTTATTTGATATCATTATCATATCATTTCAATATGGCAAAAGCAAGCGTATTTGGAAAAAACAGTTCACAAACGATAGGACCCTTGCCTAAAGAAATATTTGGTGCTATAGTGAAAAAGTGCACATTTCGAAAGCGAAAGGAGGCCTCGCGGCATGAAATCGGTACGAATACTCTGGAATTACATGGCAAACAATCGACTATTATATCTTGGAGCCATCCTCTCAGTAGGATTGGCGAGCCTAGCCTCCATCTCCGCCCCGTTGGTGATACGAATCACCATCGACAGCATTATCGGAGATGAACCACTTGCGGCGCCGCTCTTGATACGCAGCTTTGTGGAGAATATCGGTCAAGCATTTTGGGTCCCTGGTATAGTGTTGATTATCATCACCATATTCAGGGGCTTTTTTATGTTTCTGAGGGGAAGACTCGCTGCCCAAGCCAGTGAAAACATTGCCAAGAATATGCGAGATCGGGTCTATGACCACATTCAGCATCTTTCTTATAAGTATCACAAGGAAGCGGATAGCGGCGATATCATGCAACGATGTACCTCCGATGTGGAGACCATTCGTCGGTTTCTGGGTGTGCAACTTGTGGAAATGGGGAACGCCCTTTTTTTGGTGCTCCTGATCGCAAGCATCATGCTGCAGGCTGATCGGCGCATGACAATGCTTTCCATGATTGCGATACCCATTATCTTTGCCTTCGCCATCCTCTTCTTTATCAAGGTAAAAAAGGCCTTTAAGGAGGCCGACGAAGCCGAGGCGGAGCTCACCACAGTACTGCAGGAAAACCTGACTGGAATCAGGGTGGTGCGTGCCTTCGCCAATCAAGACTACGAGATTGGTCGATTTGATACAAAGAACCAGGTTAACCGCGATAAGCTGTACCACTTGATATGGCTTTTAGCCTGCTATTGGGCTGGCAGTGACCTTCTTGCCTTTTTTCAGATTGGTTTAGTCCTAGTGTCCGGCACCTACTTTGCTGCCCAGGGAGAGATCACTCTGGGAACCATGGCGCTCTTTAGCACCTACATCGGCATGCTGGTCTGGCCAGTGCGCCAACTAGGGCGGCTACTCACCGACATGGGCAAGGCCTTCGTAGCAGCAGAAAGGCTACAGGAGATCTTTGATGAACCAAGGGAAGAACTCGAAGAAAACCTTGAACAGCCCCCCATCACCGGTGATATCGTTTTCGACAATGTCTGCTTTGGTTATGAGCCAGGACAGCTCGTCCTGGAGAATGTGAGTTTTTCGGTGCAGGCAGGGCAAACGGTGGCTCTCTTAGGTCACACCGGTTCTGGAAAAAGCTCCCTCGTCCACCTCTTGGCTCGCCTCTATGATTACGAGGGAGGGTCGATCAAGATGGGCGGCCGCGAACTCAGCACCATCGACAAGAAATGGATGCGCAAGAATGTAGCCGTCGTTTCGCAAGAACCATTTTTGTTTGCCAAGACAATTCGGGAGAACATCACCCTGGCCAGCGGCGACGTTGAGGATCAGGAGCTCTATGGCATCTGCCAGCAAGCAGCTATCCATGATGTAATTCTCAGTTTCAATCAGGGCTATGAGACTCTAGTGGGTGAACGAGGCGTCTCCGTTTCTGGTGGCCAAAGGCAAAGGATTGCCATTGCGAGGGCCCTTATCACCAATAGCCCCATTCTGATTTTCGACGATTCCCTCAGCGCAGTAGATACGGAAACCGACGTAGCCATCCAGAGTGCCCTGGAAAAGCGTTCTGACAGTGCTACCACCTTCTTGATTTCCCACAGGGTTACCAGTCTCGCTGGAGCAGATCTAATCTTGGTCTTAGATCACGGCAAGATCGTACAGAGAGGTACCCATGGGGAACTGATGAAAGTTGACGGACCCTACGCACGTATTTGGGACATACAAAATACTCTGGAAGCCGAAATTTCGGTTTGACGAGGAAGGTGATCGTATGCAAGAAGCGGTTATCCAAGAGGAACTGCATGAAGAAAAAATTGACATGAAGCTGTGGCGCCAGATCCTGCGACTAGCCAAACCTTACAAACGGTACATTGGGTTTGCTATGCTAGGATCTGTGGGCATGGCAGCAGGTGATGCCCTCTTTCCCTATATGACACGAATAGCCATCGACCGTTTTATTGTCCCAGCAACGACCGAGGGCCTAGGCTGGTTTGCCGTTGCCTTTGCGATCTTGGTTATGCTACAAAGCCTCAATATATACATCTTCATCAAGATGGCTGGAAAAGTAGAATCAGGTGTTACCTACACCATCCGCCAAGCCGGTTTTGAGCATTTGCATAAGTTATCCTTTTCATTCTATGACAAGAGGGCGGCAGGATGGCTCCTCGCCCGCCTTACCAGTGACGTGAATCGTCTCGGGGAGATTGTCTCTTGGAGTCTAGTCGATCTCTTGTGGGGCGGAGTGGCCATGATTTTCTATTCCATTGTCATGTTCAGCATGAATTGGCGTCTCGCCCTCTTGACAGTGTGCGTCCTGCCGATTTTGGCGGTGGTCAGTGTCTATTTTCAAAGGCAGATCCTGCGAGCCTACCGTAACGTACGGAGGGTGAACTCCAAGATCACCGGAGCCTTTAGTGAAGGAATCATGGGAGCCACAACAACGAAAATTCTGAGCCGGGAAGAAAAAAACTTGCAGGAGTTCCAAACGCTTACCTCGGGACTCCGAGGCTCGAGCATTAGGGCGGCAACATTTTCCGCCCTCTACCTCCCTATTGTTCTCATGCTTGGTAGTATTGGCACCAGCTTCACCTTGTGGGCTGGCGGGAACGGGGTTGTAGCTGGCACGATTACCTATGGAGTGCTGGTAGCCTTTGCATCCTACACGATCCAGTTTTTTGATCCAGTGCGGGAAATCGCCCGGATCTTTGCAGAACTGCAGATGGCACATGCGGCTGCGGAGCGCGTCATGGGACTCATCAACACCGAACCAGAAATCCAAGATCGTCCCGGCATAAGCAGTGAATGGCCCCGCATCGAAGGTGCTGTTGAGTTTGAAAATGTCAGCTTTGCTTACAACCCACTAGAACCTGTCTTAGTGGATTTCGACCTCAAAGTAAAGCCAGGGCAGACCATCGCCCTCGTTGGTGAGACGGGATCGGGAAAAAGTACCATTGTCAACCTGGCCTGCCGCTTCTATGAGCCTACGGCCGGACGTGTTCTGATCGATGGCGTAGATTATCGCGATAGGCCCTTGGCTTGGCTACAGAGCAATCTGGGCTATGTTTTGCAGAGCCCCCAACTCTTTTCTGGCAGTATCAGAGAAAACATCCGCTATGGGAGACTGCAGGCTTCAGACTCCGAGGTCGAACGTGCAGCGGAGCTTGTCAATGCTCATGAGTTCATCACCAGACTGCCCCGGGGCTACGACACAGAGGTTGGTGAAGGGGGCGACCTTCTCTCTACAGGTCAGAAGCAGTTAATCTCCTTCGCCAGGGCCATCTTGGCCGCTCCAAGAATCTTTGTCTTGGATGAGGCCACCTCCTCCATCGATACCGAAACGGAAATGCTCATTCAAGATGCCATCAGGAAAGTACTCAAGGGGCGCACGAGTTTTATCATTGCGCACCGCCTCTCCACCGTGCGCTCTGCGGATCTCATTTTGGTCATTCGGGGCGGAAAGGTGCAAGAAAAGGGCAACCATAATGAACTCATGGCTGCCAAAGGATACTACTACCGTCTGTACACGAACCAGTTTCTCGAAGGATAGGCCTCCGCAGGAGGCCTTTTCTGATCTAGGGGATCACACTCTCTAGCCTTCGATAGTAGCCTTCCGTTCCTTCCTGTGTCTTTGTGTTGAAAAGCACATGGAGATCCTCTAGTTCGATCACGATGTAGGGCGGCCTGTTCTTATATATGAACAACTTGCTCTTGCCGAAGCCTGTAACTGTGAAATTGCCAATGGCGTATCGTGCGGTCTCCGCCCCGTTCGTCCTCATACCTCTCGGAAGGGTTTCGAGGAGCGAAATGCTCTGAATATCCTGCGTGGTAAACTTGAATCCGTAAAGCGGGGCCTCAACCACCACTTGGTCATCGCTGACTCGCAGAGCGTATTCCATCGTGTCAAGGGCCAGGAACACAAAAAACAAACCTACGATCAACGCCCCTACACCAATCATGGTGCCATAGTAGAGTATTCGTCCCTTCTTGGTCCCGATATTCAATGTCTGACCATAGCCTACGCGCTTTTCCACCAAAATTCTCTGGTCATGGGGATTGTTGTAGACCCAGCCCTGCCAATAGTGATCCTCATCCACAATCTGATCCGGGCCAGAAACCTGCAAGAGACGATTTTGCTTGCGCCTGATGCTAGAGCCCGTCAGGACAATGAACCCAAGGGTTGCTAGGGCGATCGGAACGATAACGGTGCCCAAGATGGAAGTTTGGGCATAGCGCAAAACCAACGCTGAACCTAGTAGAAAAAACCCATGCAGGTTTGCCAGGCCAACCCAGAGCAATGTCCAGCCACGAACCTGGAGCCTGGTCATGGCCAGGTTCACTTTACGATCGTGACTATAAGCCCGGGCAGGTTCCCTCGCTGAAAGCGAGTATAGTACCGAGAACAGAAGTGTTTCGCCTAGAGCCAAAATTCCGAAGCTGATTTGTTCCCGCCCAGGGAAGCCCCAGGCAAGGAGGACTGCTGCAATGAGGAGCGGGGGGATCAACCACAGCCTTGAAACTGGCATTTTCGCTTTTTCCCGGGAGACAACAAGGTCAACCCTAACTACATCGCGAGCGCCCCCAGACCATTCTTCCTTGACTTTAAGGCTCATCAGTTGCCGGGTATAGGCGTTTAGCAGAAGACTCCCACTTGTAAGAAAGAGGCCAAGCCAGACAGTAAACAAGATCAGGAACAAACTCACCTCACGAGCCAGAAGGATCAGCGCCCCGATCCCCACGGCAGCTACGAGTATGAGCAGATTGCTCCTTTTATAGGCAGCGATGATGGCGACCACCCTTGGGTCGCCCTGGGCTTCCTGGGGCAACGTCACATTGAGAACCACGTTCTTTTTGAAAATGGCCGCAGACCGAAAACTAAGGAAAACCGAAACGACAACAATTAGCAATGGTGGAATCAAGATCAACATCCTATGATATTCCCCCCTGTGTAAGATTCTCGCTAAGAATTTCATATCTACGCAGTAACTCATCCTTGCTCAGACCACGAGCCAAACCTTCTGCAATCAAGAGAGCGAGCTGCCCTTGCCAACGTTCGGGGAAATGCGGCGGCATTTCTGGAGACACCATTACCTTCGCACCCTGACGACGGTCGATTTCGATAAAACCCTGGTCTTTCAAAAGAGTATAGGACTTATTCACTGTCATGGCATTGATCCCCAAGTCCTCGGCTAATTGGCGAACACTAGGCAAACCCTCACCTTCTGATAAACCCTCGGAGCCAATGAGCAAGACAATGGCATTGCGGAGCTGAAGGTAGAGGGGCTCCTCTCCAGTCATATCCAGGCTGATCAGCATTGTATTCCCCCTTTCGAATCTTGTATCACTTGTATTACTAATTATAATACAGATGCTACAAAAATGCAAGAAAAAGCAACCCCCTCATCCCAGGCCTTAGAAGGGTTTTGCGTATACTCAGCGAAGTGTAGCAGCAATACGTAGAGCTCGCTCTGAATGGAGGATACCAATGATTCGCAAGGGTAACGAGATTAAGACAGAGACGAATGAGAAACGTTTTGGTGGAGAGGGAACGGTCACGACGCGCCATTTGCTAGAAAGTACAGCAGAAATGTCTGAGAAGGGCAGGCTGTTCGCCCATGGCATAATTGACGTAGATTCATCCCTAGGCTACCATGTGCATGAGAACGAATCGGAGACCTTCTATATTCTGCGGGGTACGGCAGAGTACAATGATAATGGGCAAACCTCTACCCTTAAGGCCGGGGATGTGACACTTACGGCGGCTGGTCAAGGTCATGGCATGAAGAACATTGGTGAGGAACCTCTGGAGTACATCGCCCTCATTCTCTTCC